>NZ_DATMYK010000186.1:0-58106 GCF_035560995.1 Humidesulfovibrio sp.
ATCTTGATTTGCACCTAGCTGACTTTTAGAAAAAGCATATGCTTCTGTGTATTTTTTTTGCAAGATTAGCCCAAGTGCAAAATTCGAAATAGCCTTCGGCTCATTCTTTGCGAACCCATATGCCTCTAAAAGCATTTTAGCAGCAACTTCGATTCTTCCTAACAGCAAATTGCATATTCCACGGTTCGCAATTATTCTAAAAATGATTCTCTTTGGTGCACTTTCTGCAATTTTTTCGTAAAGATCATCAAGCATGCCAAGTGCTGATTTTGCTTTTCTACGCTTTATAATCTCACATATTCTATCGATCTCTTTGTCTAAATGTGCTTCACTTGCTGGACATGCTGTTTCATCACTAGGCATATTGGCAGCACAGTATTGTGCTACGGCCTCACCGACAATTGCTTTTATTTGCTCTTCACTCGGACCTTGGGTGATACTTATCGGACCGTCGTTGTCTCCGCCAACCGCAACACTACAGCCTGTGGCAGTTACTTCAGTTCTATCGACGATCTTTTTGAACAGGGTTCCCATATCTACCAACGCATGCCGATATATAAGCTTATGAGCGAAGCTAGCCCAGTAACTATCGACCACACATCGAACAAACCGGAAAACTCACCTCTATTTCCGGATGTCACTATTTTAATATTTCCGCTATTGTTTCCACCAATTGCAACACTACTATTTCTTGCAATTACTTTTCGTTGGTTGTTGTTCCTCAACAACCTCATCACAAAAATCAACAATGTCACAGCGGAAATCACTCTCCAATAGAACACATCCATACTCGCCCCTCTCCCATTCGCATTAACATCTTTTGATGGTAGTCAACTTCTTCCCATTATATAGGACAAAAATCAGACTCTCCAGATATCGATCACTTACTTTCAATTCTCCCCCCTAGGGGGGGGTAGACATTCATCTTCTTTATACCCTTGCCTGTCAATCTTTGCTAGCTATACAGCGGCCGGTCAAGTCCCACAACGTAAACCTTTCGCTACACATAGCCTGAGCCAGGGAAGCCGCTGTCCGCCGTGTAACATAACCTCGCCACTGACAAAATTGACACGCTTTCGCGTATTGTCTAAGATCTTTCGTGACACCACCGGCGACACCATCACGAGGAGGGCCAGGACATGGCGAACATCGGGTACGTGCGAGTCAGCACCACGGACCAGAAGACGGACAGGCAGCTTGAGGGCGTGGCCCTGGACAAGGTCTTCGAGGACAAAGCCAGCGCGGCGGACGCTGCCAGGCCCCAGCTCCTGCTCTGCCTGGACTACGTGCGCGAAGGCGACACCTTGCACGTCCACTCCATCGACAGGCTGGCACGCAACCTCCAAGACCTCCTGCGCCTCCTGGGGCAGCTCACGAGCAAGGGCGTGACGGTCCAGTTCCTCAAGGAGCGGCTGACCTTCTCCGGGCAGGATGATCCCTTCCAACGGCTTCAGCTTCAGATCATCGGGGCCGTGGCCGAGTTCGAGCGGGCGCTCATCAAGGAACGCCAGCGGGAAGGCATCGCCAAGGCCAAGAGCCAAGGCAAGCACCTGGGCCGGGAGCGGAAGCTCACCCCGGAGGATGAGCGCACCCTCAAAGCGCGGGCGGAGGCTGGCGAAGAGAAGAAGGCCCTGGCCCAGGAGTTCGGAGTCAGCAGGCAGACCCTGTATCGCATCCTTGGACGTGAAGTGCGTTGTTAGCCTACTCTCCCAGGGGATCATTCAAGATTTTGTCGAATTAGTGGACACTTACTAGGAAACAGGGGCTGGGCTGAAGAACATTTGGCTCGTCGCCAACCGCAGGAAGGAGAGAGGGTCATTACATCATATATTTTAGCGTGTTGAGCGGCAAGCTTGAATTAACCGACACTACAGGAATACCCACGCCGAATTGAGGAGCCGTCTCCTCACTGCCGTTGTCGCTCACGTGCGAAGAGAGCAACGCGGTTGCACTTAGGCCATAGGCATTCCGCCCCGGCCTGTTTTTCCATTTTTATTTTTGTTTTCTGCTGGTTGAGAATTAGGGGACACCTACGGAAAGGGCAGGCGTGTTTTTGCCCGATGTGGCGGCTCAAAGTGGTTAGTGCAATCAGGAAAGGGTAAGATCTTGGATATGCCGTTCTGCCACATGACGGTATGCGAAATTTTCTCAACCATTTCAGCGAACACGAATTAACGGACACTACAGGAACAACAGGATTGGCTGCACAGAAAACAAGGCATCATACTGCCTCTTCACGTGCCACTATCAGGATTCTACTCACCGAACACTGCGGGAGAATTCAATGTACATATAACAACAACAAAATATCCGCAGATCACCCTACTCTCCCTAGTGTTGCGGCCAGATCGGACCGAATTACCGGCCACCTAGAGGAAGAGACAGGGACAAGATGACACATCTCATGAGCAGCTGGTGACGGGTGTCTACGGCATCCCACGAGCAAGCCCAGGCAAGCTGACAAGTCCCCATAATTCCCCAGGCAGGATCACGCGTACCCCGCTGAACCTCTCCCCACTTCTCCCCTCTTTCAGGAGGCCCCTTGGCGACGTGCTGAGGGGCCTCTTTTCATTTGTGGCCCTGAGTATCTGTATCAAATCAAACCCTAACGAGGATTCCATGAAACACAGGAAGCACGGCAAAACGCCGTGCGAAATCAAGTCAGTCACCATGTCGGCAGAGGAACAGCGCCAACTCGACGCCATCCGTGAGCGGTTCCACGACGGAAGCATCAACCAGATGCCCTCGCGGTCGCTCATGTTGGCGGTGTTGGTGGATTGGGCATTCAAACACGGCTTCGGGCCGAAAAACACAGAGGTTCATCATGGATAATGCGATTGCGAATGCGTTCAACGACGAGCACACCAGACACGAACAGGCCCTTTCGGCTCTTATGGCCTTGGAAGAGGCCTGCGCCAGTCCCAGCAAGCGAATCATACTGGAGGGGCTTGGAAACTACCTCTCATCGTGGAAGCAGATGTATATCGGAAGGTTTGAGGACATGCAGCGCTTTCAGTACGACCTTAATCGTTATCTCGAAGCCATGGCGAAAGAACTAGGGGCCGATATCAGCAATCTTCCTGAGTGCCCTGGCGTGGAGCGGGAGTTCCTGAATGACCTTTGCTGATTCCGCCTTCCGTATCCCCTGCATCGGCGACATCCTCGACCACGAGTTCCCTCCCCGTGGAGACCTCGTGGCGCCCTGGCTCAAGGAGGGCGAAAGCGCTCTGATCTACGCTGCTCCTGGCGTGGGCAAGTCCATGTTCGCCCTCTCGCTGGCCCTGGCGGTGGCCGGTGGTGGTAAGTACCTGGATTGGGAGACTCCCAAGCCTTACCGGGTGCTGTTCGTGGACGGCGAGATGCCCATGGACACCATCAAGGAGCGCACGGAGCTGCTACTCAAAGCCTTGCCCGGCATCGACCAGGAGCTGATCCGACAGAACCTGCACGTCTTTGCCCGGCAGTTCCAAGACGCCTCAGTGACCTTCCCCAACCTCGCGACCACCGAAGGACAGGCCGAACTGGAGCGCCAGGCCGTGGGCTATGACCTCGTGATCCTGGACAACCTGTCGACCCTCGCCAATGTGGAGGACGAGAACGCCTCCAAGGCCTTCCAGCCCATCGTGGGCTTCCTCATGCGCATGAAGCAGCTCGGGCAGGCCTGCATCCTCATCCACCACTCTGGCAAGAAAGCCTCGACCTACCGAGGGTCATCCATGCTGGCGACCACCTTCGAGGTGATCCTGGGCCTGGAGAAGCTCACCGGACTGAAGGCTGCCCACGGTACTGCGTTCCAGATCAAGTGGGACAAGCTCAGGGCCAAGCCCGATGAGCGGATCAAGTCGTGGGAGGTCTGGATGGATGAGGATCGTTGGGAGTTCGAGGCTGCGGCCAGCGAGGAGGTCGACCTCCTGCTCGAGGCCCTCAGGAGCGGCAAGTACGTGAACCAGAAGGAGCTGGCCGAGGCCCTCAAGTGGGACGAATCCAAGGTGACAAGGACCAAGGCAAAGGCCATCGCCACTGGAGCGATCGACACGAAGCAGTGGGGGACCGCCTTTGGCCGAGCCAAGGATGCCCGTACTGAAACCATAAAGGAGGGAGACTTCTAGCTGCACACAGATCCAGGTGGTAGACCTTTGGTCTCCCCCTGTCTTTTAGGTCCAAGCTGAAATTGCAGATTGTAGCATCCTAGTGTGCCTGCAATCCACAATTCGGCAAGCAGGCTCGGCAGGGGCACGCGAGGGCGGTCGGCGAAAGCTGGCCGCCTTCGTGTTTTTAGGAACCAGCAACCGTGAGGAGAAACGAGATGATGTTGGACTACGCCACTGCGATGGAGACGCTGAGAAGGGAGGGCTACGAGGTCCGCTGGGAGATGGTGGACGGGGAGCTTCTGGAGGTGATCCCCATGGATGCGGTCTTCAGGCTCTGCGATCTGACGGGGACGCCCAAGGCCGCGAGACTCAAGGCCGCAATCAAGAAGCAGTTCTGCGGCAAGAAGAAGCGCTAGGGAGCCGCTCCATGAATGGCTGTGGCTTGTGTACGCCCGATCCTGGGCGATGAACCTGTAACGACGAGAGGAAGTTATGAGCAAGAAGAACATGAAGCATGTGGACTTGATGAGCCTTGGCGGTGGCAGTGCTGTGGATCAGGTGAAGCACCTGCTCGACATGATCATGGAAGTGTCCTGCAACACGAATGGCTGCAAGGCGCAGATGAAGATCATCCGGGCGATGGAAGATGCCCTTCAGGTGATGACAGAAGCGTACATCCCCTGCATCGGCTGCGACTGCCTCCCGGAGGATATCCGTCCCTCATTCTGCGGGGTCATCAGGCCGTAGGTCCGGGCCGCGACTGGCACTGGGAAGGGGCTGGGGGAGCGATCCTCCGGCCCTTTCCCGTCGGATTCTTCTCACATGGTAGAACAATCTCCTGAAATAGTTGACCAATGGGCCGTATCTTGAGTAAGTTTGATGGTCGCATTGCCTGCTTGATTGATGACCTTCAGCACCCCAAACGGAGAGGTGATTTGATGGAACTCCCCAGAGGAATTAGGCGACGCAACCAGGGCTATTTGGTGGATGTGAGTTACAAAGGACGTCGTGTCACGGCGACATGCTATACTCTTCAGGAAGCAACGGTTCGACAGCAAGAGATCAGGGCAGAACTGCGTCGGACCGATCGAAAACCAAAGGCCGTTAAGGAGGTGATAGCCTCTAAATACTGGCTCCTTGGCAAGGCCGTTGAGGTGACCCGCTCGTCGCACTGGGCGGGTATGCGGAGCGAACTGACGGCAGCGTTGAATAGCCAGATTCTGCTGGACTACTTCGGGACAAATTGTCCCTTATCCAAGATCAATGCTGTTGCGATAGACCGATTCGTCGCCCACTGCATGGAGCAAGGCAACTCGGATGCCACCATCAACCGCAAGCTGTCCTGCCTGCGGAAAGTGATGCAGGTGGCTCACGACAGAGGCGGCTGCCCGGTGATTCCCAAAGTCCCAAAGCGTAAAGAGTATCAGGGGAGGGTCCGGTTCCTCGATGCAGGAGAGGAGGCTGCGCTCGTTGGCTTGCTCCGCAGGTGGAGCCGGGACGAGGAAGCTGACGCCGTGGTGGTCCTGATCGACACCGGCATGCGCTATGGCGAGTTCACCAGCATCACCCGGCGCGACATCGACACACAGCAGGGGCTGATTTCGGTGTGGGTCAACAAAGGCGATCTGCCACGCTCAGTGCCCATGACTGCTCGCGTCAGAGAGGTGGTCGAGAAACGGATCGCTCTGACGACGAACGCCACGGACCGGCTCTTCCCATACCCCAAAGGATGGCTCCGAAAGGTTTGGGATCGTGCCGCCGACATCCTGGGGCTAGGGGAGGATAAACAATTCGTGCCCCACGCCTTGCGTCATACCTGCGCATCAAGGCTGGTGCAGAGAGGAGTACCGCTGAAGGTCGTTCAGGAGTGGCTGGGGCATAAGGACATCACAACGACCATGCGCTATGCCCACCTCTCGCCAAGGAACCTGCTTGAAGCTGTGCATGCCCTTGAGCCTGAGGGATCAAATCAATCCCCCACCATCAAGCCGCAAGGCCTAAAAGCGAAGGATGGCCAAACTGTCAGCCCCACAAAGCGCCGAGTCCGAGTCAGGCCCGTCAGAAGGGCTTAACAGGCCTCCTGACTAGGTTAATAGTCATGCCCAGCGCCCCGGCCACTTAAACCATCCCCCTACCTCAGAGCCATCCAGACGCCGTTTCCCAGCACAGGGAGGCGGCGTTTTCTTTTGCTCTTACCACGGCCGCCCCATCCGATCGATGCGTTCCGCCAGAGGCAGCCACTTGCCTTTCAGGCGCTCCAACCAACCGAAACCAATAGGAGATAATCCGTGCAAGACGTTTCAACAAACACGCTCCCGGCCACAGGCTTTTTGCGCCTCCCGGCGGTGCTTAACCTCATTCCCGTCGCTCGCTCGACCTGGTGGGCTGGGGTCAAGTCGGGCCGCTACCCCAAGCCAGTGAAGCTGGGGCCTCGCATGTCGGCTTGGCGAGCAGAGGATGTCCGGTCCCTCATCGCCAGCTTTGGCCCCCAGTAAAGGGGAGCACATGAGCAAATCAACTGACCGAATCCCGTTCACAGGGAAGCGCCTCACCCCCCGTGAAGCTATCCGCACCCACTGTCGCGAGTGCAACGGCGGAGGCCCGAAAACGTGCCCTGTGCCGTCCTGTCCGCTCTTTCCATTTCGCATGTCGTTGGTGCCTGCTAATGTGGGCACCACTCCACTCCGAGCCATCCGCGCTCGCTGTCTCGACTGTGCCGGAACATCTGAAGGGGTCCGTGCCTGTCGGGCACGTAAGCCATTCTTGGATATCCCGGCGTGTGCGATCTGGACGCACAGGACAGGAAAGCGCCAAGTGACACGGGAGTATCGGGAGGCGCGCAGGTCTCAGGCAAATACGCAGCGCAGAGAGCCCGGCTCAAGGGGTACCTTCGCTCCACGGGACAAAGCCGAGGAGTAGCCGAGGGCGATCATTCTGCCTCGCTGCTCCGAAGCCTCCAGAAGGCCAAATTTGCACGCTTCACAGGATCGGCATTCACGCAAGGGGGAGGGGAGACGTCGGGTTGCAGTTATGTCTCCCTTTGTTCTCCTCCCTCCCCCTAGGCGAAGCCAACGCACCGCTACTCCATCCGCTCTTTACCCCTCTGCCCCGAATCCAGGCAGCCCCCTGACGGCAGACACACTCCCCTCTAGCCAGAGCACTCGCCTTTCTGTAACGTATCGACAACCCGGAGAGATGTGCGCCACGGACACCCTGCGGGTCGTAAATCGTTCAGCACGAGGAAGCCCCCATCCCATGAATCAGCCCGCCCTTTCCGCCTTCATCTGGTCCGTTGCCGACCTCCTGCGCGGTGACTACAAGCAGTCCGAGTATGGCAGGGTCATCCTGCCCTTCACCGTACTCCGCCGTCTGGACTGCGTCCTGGAGAAGACCAAGCCCGCCGTACTTGCAGAGTACGAAGCCAAGACGGCGGCTGGCGTGAACCCTGGCCCCTACCTGCTCCGCAAATCCGGCCAGCATTTCTTCAACACCTCCCCAATGGACATGGTCAAGCTCCTGGGCGCGCCGGACGACATCCGCGAGAATCTGACCAAGTACGTGCAGTCCTTCTCGCCCGAGGTGGAGGACATCTTCGAGCGCTTCGACTTCTTCAGCCAGATTGACCGGCTTGCAAAATGTCACCTCCTCTACCTTGTGGCCGAGCGCTTCGCGCAGATAGACTTGCACCCGACTGAAGTGAGCAACGCTCAAATGGGCTTGGTGTTCGAAGAACTCATCCGCAAATTTGCGGAAGCATCCAATGAGACCGCTGGGGAGCACTTCACCCCGCGCGAGGTCATCCGCCTCATGGTCTCGCTGCTGTTTGTGGAGGACGAAGAGGAATTGACGGGCACCAGCGCGGTGCGCACCATCTACGACCCCACGGCGGGCACGGGCGGTATGCTCTCCGTTGCCGGGGAGTACCTGGCCGAGCGCAACCCCAAGGCCCGGCTCACCATGCACGGCCAGGAACTCAACGACGAGTCCTACGCCATCTGCAAGGCGGACATGCTCATCAAGGGCCAGGACGTTGCCAACATCGTGCCCGGCAACACCCTCTCCGACGACGGCCACCCGCACAAGACCTTCGACTATATGCTCTCCAACCCGCCCTTTGGCGTGGAGTGGAAGAAGATCGAGCGCGAGGTCCGCAAAGAGCACGAACAGCATGGCTACGACGGGCGCTTCGGGCCGGGCCTGCCGCGCGTCTCTGACGGCTCTCTTCTCTTTCTCCTGCACCTCTGTAGCAAGATGCGCCACGTGAATCAGGGCGGCTGCCGCTTTGGAATCGTGCTCAATGGCTCGCCGCTGTTCACTGGCGGCGCGGGCAGCGGAGAGAGCGAAATACGCCGCTATGTTCTGGAAAATGATCTTGTGGAAGCCATCATCGGCCTGCCCACGGACATGTTCTACAACACCGGCATCTCCACCTACGTTTGGATTCTCTCCAACCGCAAGCCCGTCCAGCGCAAAGGCAAGGTCCAGCTCATCGACGCCAGCAGCTTCTGGCAGAAGATGCGCAAGAGTCTGGGCAGCAAGCGCAAGGAGCTTTCCGACCAGCATATCGCGGACATTACCCGGCTGTTCCGCGACTTCACCGAGGCCAAGCTCGCCACCGCGCTAGACGAAGGTGGCAAGGAAGTGGCCCGGCACATCCTCCTGCCCGGAGATGCCGCTCCCGAGGCCCCGGCAGGCGGCAAGGTGAAACTCGCGCCCCTCTCGCGCATCTTCAAGACCCAGGATTTCGGCTACCGCGCCATCACAGTGGAGCGCCCCCTACGCGACGAGGCGGGCAAGATCGTGCTGGGCCAGAAGGGCAAGCTTAAGGGCAAGCCGCAGCCAGACAGCAGCCTGCGCGACACCGAAAACGTGCCCCTGGCCGAGGACGTGGCCACGTACTTCAAGCGCGAGGTACTACCCCATGCGCCGGATGCCTGGATTGACCATGACAAGACCAAAACGGGCTACGAGATTCCCTTCAACCGGCACTTCTACGTGTTCGAGCCGCCGCGTCCGTTGGCCGAGATCGACGCGGACTTGCTGGTGGTCACGGACCGCATTCTGGCCATGATCGAGGGGCTTCAGGCATGAGCTTCCCGCGCTACGAGAAGTACAAGGACTCCGGGGTGGAGTGGCTGGGCGAGGTGCCGGAGCATTGGGGGCTTCAGCCACTCTGGACGCATTTTCGTCGCATCAAGCGGGTTGGATTTTCTGAAGAGGAATTACTCTCCGTATATCGCGATTATGGTGTTATCCCAAAATCAAGTCGTGACGACAATTTTAACAACCCCTCTGATGATCTCGGCACATACCAGCTTGTCGAGCCAGGGGATCTTGTTCTCAACAAGATGAAGGCGTGGCAAGGGTCTGTAGCCATCTCAGAGTACCGGGGAATAGTGAGTCCCGCGTATTTTGTGTATGCGGCCACCCATTCAGCGAATGGGCGCTTCCTGCACTACCTAATGCGCTCCTTGCGCTATATTTCTGGCTACCTGTCGCTGTCTAAGGGCATACGAGTGAACCAGTGGGACATTGACCCACAGTACCACTCCCGAATGCCGATAGTCTTGCCCTCACTCCCAGAGCAGCAAACCATCGCGGCGTTCCTCGACCGCGAAACCGCCAAGATCGACGCCCTTGTGGCCGAGCAGCAGCGGCTCATCACTCTGCTGGCGGAAAAGCGCCAGGCCATCATCTCCCACGCCGTCACCAAGGGTTTGAACCCCAACGCGCCCATGAAGGACTCGGGCATCGAGTGGCTGGGCGAGGTGCCGGAGCATTGGGAGGTGGTGCCCGTAAAATGGCTCACCACTCACATCACTTCTGGGCCACGAGGCTGGTCTGATCTCACTGGTGACGAAGGCGCAGCATTTTTCCAAAGCCAGCACATCGGCTCTGCGATGGATGTCGCCCTTATTGATCCCAAGCGGCTTATTCCGCCAACCGACACAGATTCTGAACGAGCGAGACTGCAAGCCGATGATGTTGTACTCTGCATAACGGGCGGAAGAACCGGCGCAGTAGCCCATATTCCAGAACAGCTTGAGGAGGCATACATTAACCAGCATGTATGCCTTCTCCGGCCGCAAGAGGATGTGCTTGGACGTTTTCTGGCTTACGGGCTTTTCTCAACAGGAGCACAGCGGCAGTTGGCGTGTGCCAGCTACGGCCTAAAGCAAGGGTTGGGCCTTGAGCAAGTGAACTCGACATTTCTTGCAGCACCCCCTTCCAAACAAGAACAACGTGACCTAGTCATGTTCCTGGACAAGCAAACCGCCCACCTCGACACCCTCACTCAAGAGGCCAATCGCGCCGTCGAACTGCTCAAGGAACGCCGCGCTGCGCTCATCTCCGCCGCAGTGACGGGCAAGATTGACGTGAGAGGACTTGCAGACAAGGAGGCCACATGAGCGACATCAAACTGTTCCGCACTGGGCCGCAAGGCGTGGCAGAACTCAAAGGTCAGTCCCTGGCCCTGGAACGGTCGCTTCAGGCGCTCATGGAAAAGAACCTGGAGACACTGCTCGGCGTGCGGTTCCTGGCCTCGGAGTACTCCACCGGAGCCAAGCACAAGGGGCGCATCGACACCCTCGGCATCGACGAGAACCGCTGCCCGGTCATCATCGAATACAAGCGCACCACAAACGAGAATGTCATCAGCCAGGGCCTGTTCTACCTGGACTGGCTCATGGACCATCAGGCCGAATTCAAGCTGCTCGTGCTCGACAAGTTGGGCAAGAAAGAAGCGGACGGCATTGAATGGTCTGGCCCGCGCCTGTTGTGCATCGCCGGGGACTTCACCCGCTATGATGAGCACGCCGTGCGGCAGATGAACCGCAACATCGAGCTGATCCGCTACCGCCATTTCCCGGATGGCTTCCTCATTCTGGAGCGGGTAAATTCGGTAAGCGCCGAGACCATCCCAGTGGGACCGAAAGAAATCACCGCGAAGCACTACAAGAGCGTTTCAGAGCACCTTGCCCAGGCCCCTGAGGCGCTGAAGGAACTCTATCATGCCTTAGAGGATACCCTCCAAGGCCTGGGCGACGATGTCGAGAAGAAGGTCGTCAAGTGCTACATCGCGTTCAAACGCATCAAGAACTTCGCCTGTGTGGAAGTCCGCGTGAAAGAGCAGCGTCTGCTCGTCTACGTAAAATGCCCGGCGACGCCGGAGAATCTTATTGAAGGATTCACCCGTGACCTGAGCAATATCGGTCACTTTGGCACGGGAGACTTCGAGATCACTATCCGCAACCGAGACGACCTGTCGCGGGCGCAGCGGTTCTTTGAGTTGAGCTACCAGGAGAATTAGGACTAGCTGATTATCTGGCGGAATTTGGGGGGATGAAGCATGGCAAACGTCAATCCAGATCGGATCATGCAAGAGTTTGCAGCCAGAACTCGGAAGAATATTCTCCACATAAAAACGGGGAAAGAACGCTTCAGGCATGATGTATTCGAGGTCACTGAGGTGTTCAATTCATTATTAAGCTTGATCGTGCTTCCTGAAGCCCTTAAACTTGATCCCCCACTTAATACAGCCCTTGAAAGACTTTCAAGAGATCGTTGGCCGGAAGCAATCATCAACCTTTCTCCTCCTTTCCCCAGCTTGGGCGTCTTTCTCTATTGCATGAGGCACTCGATAGCCCATGGAGATTTCGCCTTTCGACCTGGGAGGGACGGGGAGATTGCGTCTGTCGAATTCGGCGGTTCATGTCGGCTACCACGGAATCCTACTGAATGGCTGCTGGAACTCACTGTCGACGATCTATTCATGTTTGTGTTTGCACTATGCGACATGTGGGTAAATTTCTGCGAAAACACAACGTTTAAGCGATAGTCCACTCGTTTGCTGGCGCAAGGATAATAATGAGCACCCTCCACAAAGAAATCCACCTCGAAGCGGAAATCTGCGACCACTTAGCAGTGCACGGCTGGCTGTACGCCGAGGACGACGCCAAGGCCTACGACCGAGGGCTCGCCCTGTTTCCAACGGATGTGATCTCCTGGGTGCAGGAGACACAGCCCAAGGCCTGGGAGGCGCTGGTCAAGAATCATGGCGCAAGCGCCGGGGCGGCCCTTTCACAGCGTATCCGGCAGGTGTTGGACCAGAGGGGCACCCTGGAGGTGCTACGCCACGGAGTGGACATGGTCGGGCTTAAGCAGACCCTCCCCCTGGCGCAGTTCCGGCCTGCCCTGGCCATGAACCCAGATGCACTGGCCCGCTACGCTGCGAACCGCCTGCGCGTGGTGCGGCAGGTGCGTTACTCTCTGCAAAATGAAAACGCCTTCGACCTTGTGCTCTTTCTGAACGGCATCCCCGTGGCTACGGCGGAACTCAAGAGTGACTTCACGCAGTCCGTGCAGGACGCGGTGGACCAGTACCGCTTTGACCGCGACCCACAGCCCAAGGGCAAGCCTGCCGAGCCGTTGCTCGCCTTCCCCAGCGGTGCGCTCGTGCATTTCGCAGTGAGCAACAGCGAAGTGCGCATGACAACGAGGCTCAAAGGGGTCAAGACCCGCTTCCTGCCCTTCAACAAGGGACGGGACGGTGGCGCGGGCAACCCGCCCAACCCCAAAGGACACACCACGGCCTACCTCTGGGAAGAGGTCTGGGAACGTGAAAGCTGGCTGGAGATTCTTGGCCGCTACCTCGTGACCGAGCGTGACAGCAAGAAGCAGATCAAGGCGCTCATATTCCCCCGCTACCACCAGCTTGACGCCACGCGGAAGCTCCAGGCAGCGATCTTGAAGGAGTCACTGGGGCAAGACGTCAGCGGCAAGTACCTCATCCAGCATTCGGCAGGCTCTGGAAAAACCTACTCCATCGCCTGGACGGCCCATTTCCTGGCCGATCTGCACGACGCCTCAGACAAAAAGCTCTTCGACACCGTGCTCGTCGTGTCTGACCGAACCGTGCTCGATGAGCAGTTGCAGGAAGCCATCTTCAGCTTCGAGCGCACTACGGGCGTGGTGGCCGCCATCACCAACGAAACCAGCAGCAAGAGCAAAGCCCTGGCGGATGCGCTCTCCGGCAATAAAAAGATAGTCATCTGCACCATCCAGACATTCCCCTTTGCCCTGGAAACCGTGCAGAAGCTGGCCGCGACCCAAGGCAAGCGTTTCGCCGTCATCGCCGACGAGGCCCATTCCTCCCAAACCGGTGATGCCGCAGCAAAGCTTAAGGCCGTGCTCAACGCGGACGAACTGGCGGAGCTTGAGGACGGCGGCGAGGTCTCCACCGAAGATGTCTTGGCCGCTGAGATGGCCGCGCGGGCAGCCAAAAAAGGCATCACCTACGTGGCCTTCACGGCAACGCCCAAGCACAAGACACTGGAACTTTTCGGCCAGCGCCCGCACCCCGATCAACCGGTTGGGCCGGGCAATCTACCTGAGCCGTTCCATGTCTACTCCATGCGCCAGGCCATCGAAGAAGGCTTCATCCTCGACGTGCTCAGAAACTACACGCCGTTCAAGACCGCCTTCCGGCTGGCCTACAAGGGTGAGGAGTATGACGAGACGCAGGTCGAGCGCAGCGAGGCCCTCAAAGGCATTCTGCGCTGGGTGCAGCTGCACCCCTACAACATAAGCCAGAAGGTCCAGATGGTGGTGGAGCACTTCCTGAAAACCGTACAGCCTCTTCTGGGGGGCCGTGGCAAAGCTATGGCCGTGGTCAGCAGCCGCCTGGAAGCCGTGCGCTGGAAGATCGCCATGGACTCCTACATCAAGAGCCAGGGCTACAAGCTCGGCACGCTTGTAGCCTTCTCTGGTGAAGTGAATGACAAGGACTCCGGGCCGGAGCCGTTCTCCGAACACAGCAAAACGCTCAATCCAATGCTGAAGGGCAGAGACATCCGCAAAGCCTTCGCCACGGACGAATTTTCCATCATGGTCGCGGCCAATAAATTCCAAACCGGCTTTGACCAACCCCTGCTGTGCGGCATGTACGTGGACAAGCGCCTTGCCAACATCCAGGCCGTTCAGACGCTTTCCCGCCTCAACCGCGCCTATCCCGGCAAGGACAATGTCTACGTGCTGGACTTCCGCAATGAACCCGCCGAGGTGCTGGCCGCTTTCAAAACCTACCACACCACAGCGGAGCTTGAGGATGTCACCGACCCGAACTTGGTCCTCAACCTTCGGGCCAAGCTCGATGCTTCCGGCCATTATGACACCCCGGAAGTGGAGAGAGTGGTCACCGTTGAACTCAACCCGAAGGCCAAGCAGGGCGATCTGACAGCCGCAATCACCCCCGTGGCCGACCGTTTGCTGAAGCGCTTCAAGGCCGCAAAGGAGGCCCTGACGGCGGCCCAGGCCGTAAAAGATGACACTGCCGCAGGCGAAGCCCGCGACACCATGAATGCGCTCACCCTCTTCAAGCGCGACCTCATGAGCTACCTGCGCATGTATGCGTTTCTCTCGCAAATTTTCGATTACGGCGACACGGACGTGGAGAAGAAGGCCATCTTTTATAAACGGCTACTGCCCTTGCTGGAATTTGGACGCGAGCGAGATGGCATCGACCTGAGCAAGGTGGTGCTGACCCACCACAACCTCAAGTCTCATGGGAAAGTCGCTCTTCCGCTGAACGATGGGGAGGCTCCCAAAATCAAGCCTATGACCGAATCGGGTGACGGTTCCGTTCAAGAAAAAGAGAAGGCGCTGCTCGCGGAGATCATCGCCAAGGTCAACGACCTCTTTGAAGGCGAACTCACGGACGATGACCAGCTTATTTATGTGAACAACGTGCTCAAGGGCAAACTCCTAGAATCCGAGATGCTCGAACAGCAGGCCAAGAGCAACACCAAGGAGCAGTTCGCGAACTCCCCCGACTTGGCCAAGGAAATTATGAATGCCATCATGGACGCGCTGGCGGCGCACACAAACATGAGCACCCAGGCGATTAATTCGGAACGAGTGAGAGCGGGGCTAAAGGACGTGCTTCTTGGGCCTGGCCAGCTGTATGAGTCCTTGCGAGGAAAGAGCGGAGAGGCAAGCACCTGACCTGAGTGCGACGTACTCCAGGACGAAGGCTATTTCATCTTTCCGTGGCGATCCACAAACGGGAATGTGCTTCCTGGTCGTCCACCTTCGTCCAGCGACAGCCAGGAAATTGTTGGTATCACTTTTGGTATCACATCATTTTCCATATCGGCGTTAATCTTTGCAGCTCTTGCGATATCTCGCGCTATTCGACTGACACCCTCTCCGCCACTTGGTAATCCAGCCGAATCCAAATAAGTAAAAAAGGTAAATAAAATTGCTACAACAAGCCCAGAATAGCGTCCAGGGCTGATTTCTTGCGTCCATTGACAACATCATGTTCGTTGAATGGCATTAGGCAGCAGTGAGCGGGGTGCCGTTTCAAGCCCAATGACAGCACCGATATAACTGTCGCCCCCGCCGTTACAACGCGCCTCGCCGAGCGGAGCAGTACACCCGCTAGCGAAGACTCGTTTCCGCTGTGATCCCAATTCAGGCACCGAATCCACCGCACCTGAGGCACCAAAACGCTCACCGCCCTTGAGGGACTCCTGAAGGCTTCACTCCGGACCGCCTCGGGGTGAACGTGTCGGGCTCCAGCTGCACGGTAAATGAGGTTGGCGCGTCTGCCCAAAGCTGATCCTGAAGACCTTGGAGCGCGACACCGGAGGTAGCTCTGGCTTACCCTAGAAGGGGGGCGTCAGCAGGCTCGCCACACCGAGACAGACCCCCGTCTTCATCAACCGCTTGAAAAGCCATCCTCCTTACTCCACCGCGCCGATTCAGCTCACCCCGCCCCCCCTTGCGCCAGCCGCCGCATTGAGAGCCAAGGTACGGTGAAAATCGCGCATCTCGACTTGCTGAAGAGCGGGGAAATATTCCGCTACGCATTGCAAGCGGGAGCTCGATGCACGCCGGACCATACTCAGCGCCCTGGCAGCAATACCAGAAGGTATAACAGCCTCATCATGGCGGCGCCAAACGCCCGGGCCATGTGTTCCGACCGTCATACTGGGCGACAACGACGAGAGTTGCGACAGCAGCTCAGTTTAATATTGACATCTCTACAAGAAGCAATATCACACTCCCAGCGTACGGAGTTGGCTTCATGCAGCACACCATCCTTATCCTCGATGACGAGGCGAGAATCTGTGAAACCCTGGTGGACTACCTTGTCGACTGTGGGCACATTGTCTTTGCCTACCAGGATGTAACAGCCGCCATGGATGCTTTGGGCGCGCACAACTTCACCACAGCCATCGTCGACATCCGTCTGCCCGACACGGGCGGGTACGCCTTCATCGAGCGGGCCAGCCACATCAGGCCTGAACTGCGGTACATCATCCATACAGGTTCCCTCGACTTCGCAAACGGCGGCCTGAGACACGGCGAGGACGACCGGATCGAGGCCGTGCTCATCAAGCCCTTGAATCGGCTGCAAGATTTTTCGGACATTCTGGAACGCATGGGGCGGGCGAGATGAACGTCCTGAACCCGGCCAGCGTCCTTGTCATCGAGGATGAGCCAATGCTGAGGCTCACCCTGGGAGACCACCTGCGCGACAGGGGCTTCGAGGTGTTCGAGGCCGCCGACGGCGAGGCAGGTCTCGCCCTCTTCCGCACGCACTCCCCCTGCCTTGTCACCCTGGACTTGCGCATGGCCCCCATGGACGGACATGCGGTCCTGGCGGCAATCCGCCAGGAAGACCGCGACGTCCCAGTCATCATCGTCTCCGGACAAGGGCAGATGGATGACGTCATCCTGGCCCTGCGTGCCGGAGCGTTCGACTACCTTCAGAAGCCCATTTATGACATGGCCATCCTGGACCACGCCGTTGACCGCGCTCTGGAACGCCGCGCGCTCAGGCTCGGCAACGCAAGCCTTTCCCGCTCCTTCCTGGCCGATGGCCCGCAGCGGCCCGAGGATTTCGCGCAACTCATCACCACCAGCACGCGCATGCGTGACATCTTCCGCTATTGCGAGGCCGTGGCCCAAAGCCCAGAGCCCGTGCTCATCACCGGCGAGACGGGTGTGGGCAAGGAACTGCTGGCCCGGGCCCTGCACACTTCCAGCCGACGCACCGGCCCTTTCGTGGCGGTGAACGTCGCCGGGCTGGATGACCAGGCCTTTTCGGACACGCTTTTCGGTCATGTGCGCGGCGCCTTCACCGGGGCGGACCGCGCCCGCGAAGGTCTCATGGAACAGGCGGCCGGGGGCACGCTCTTTCTGGACGAGGTGGGCGACCTGGGGCAGCAAGCTCAGGTGCGCCTGCTGCGCGTGCTGCAGGAACGCGAATACCACCCCCTTGGCAGCGACGTCCTGAGACCTCTGCGGGCGAGAATCCTCGCCGCCACCAACAGACGTATTGATGAACTGCGCGGTGACCATGGCTTCCGCAGCGATTTTTTCTACCGGCTGGCCACCCATGCAGTGACCCTGCCCCCCCTGCGGGAACGCCCCGAGGACATCCCCTTACTCATGCAGCATTTTCTGATCGAGGCCTGCACCCCTCTGGGACGGCCCGTGCCGGACTGTCCGCCTGCCCTGCTTGCCCGGCTCAAGGCCTATTCCTTTCCGGGCAACGTGCGCGAGCTGAAGGCCATGGCCCACGACACCCTTGGTCGCTGCCCTGCCGGCCAACTGGGACCGGAGGCCTTCCGCGCACTGGCGGAAATTTCTGAGACGGAGGCGGTTGGCCCCGTGCCGCAGAATCCCTTCACCGACCTGCCGGTCTTGCCCAGCCTTCGCGCCGCGGCCTCCGCCCTGGTCGCGGAGGCCATGCACCGCGCCGGAGGCGTGCAAAAGGCAGCCGCTGCCCTCCTGGGCATCAGCCCCCAGGCCTTGAACGAACGCTTGAAACGGCGCTAAGACCACAATCAAGTTTTCCTGATCCCTTCAGGATTCCCTGATACCAGCATAACCGCCCGCCCCCACAGGGCAATCCCACCACACGCAGCGCATCAGCTCAAGATTTCCTGAGCGCCTTCAAACTACGCAGAATGCGCATTCGCGCATAACACGCCGGAACAACTAAGTTTCAAACAAAAATTTCGTACTGGCACGACTCTTGAGTAGTCCCGGACATTACCCCTGCAGAGGAGGTTCCCGGATGGCAAGAATTCTGTGCATCGACGACGAGCCCATCATACGCATGTCCACCAGGGACTACCTGATGGACATGGGGCACGAGGTGTTCGAGGCCGCCAGCGGGGCCGAAGGAATTGCCCTGTTCCGCCGCCAGCGGCCGGACATCGTCTTCTCCGATCTGCGGATGCCCGGCGGCGACGGCTTCCTTGTTGTGGCCCATATGGCCGAAGAAGCCCCCGAGACGCCGGTCGTCATAATCTCCGGCACGGGCAGCCTGGACGAAGCCGTAAAGACCCTGCGCCTGGGCGCCTGGGATTATCTCACAAAGCCTCTGCACGACATGGACCTGCTGGGGCAGACCGTGCAGAGGATGCTCACCAAGGCGAGCGAGCGCAGGGATGCAAACCAGTACCTGCTGTCTCTGGAGAGCAGGACCTACACGTTGGAGCGCGAGCTGCACGACTGGATCAACGGCCACCAGGACACCGTGCTGCGCCTGGAAGCGGCGCTCAAGACGAGCATCAGCTCCCTCAACCTCGCCCTGCGCGAAAAGGACCCCTACACGGCCGGGCACAACGAACGCGTCGCCAGCATCGCCGTGGACATAGGGAACGCCATGGGCCTTGGAGACAAGGCGCAGGACACGCTCATGCTGGCCGGCCGCCTGCACGACATCGGCAAAATCGGCGTTCCCCAGAACATCCTGAACAAGCGCAGTTTCCTGAATCCTGACGAGATCGTGCAGATCCGCAGCCATGTCACCGGCGGCTACCGCATTCTGGGCGAGATTCCCTTCGAAGGCCCGGTCGCCGAGGCGGTGCTCCAGCACCATGAACGTTACGACGGCACCGGCTATCCCGATGGCCTTGCCGGCGAGTCCATCCTTCTGGAGGCGCGGATCCTGGCCGTGGCGGACGTCTACGAGGCCCTGTGCTCGGACCGCCCGTACCGGGCCGGGCTCGGCCAGAACGATGCCGCCGACTACATTTTCAAAAACGCGGGCAAGCACTTTTGCCCGCAGTGCGTGGACGCCTTCAAGCTGGTCATTTCGAGGTCAAAAGCATGAGGGAAGAAAACATGAAGTGCGCCAAGGCGGGCAGTCCGCTCCGCTCTGGCCAACGCTGCCAGCCGAAAGCGGACAAAGCACCGGGGAATGCCCCCAGCGGGGATGTGCCCCGCGCGGTGGCCAGGGAGAACGGCAGCGGGGCGGGCGTTGGCTTCCGCACATATCTCGACGCCAGCATCCCAGCCCTGCAACTGATAGTCGACCAGGGCCTGCTGGCCCGGGAGGAGGCGGCATGAACGAAGCGGTCACAGTTGGCACCACGGACTCCCTGCTCCAACTCGTCACCTTCAAGGTGGCCGAGGAGGAATTCGGAGTGGACATCCTCTCCGTGCAAGAGATCATCCGCCACACGGGCATAACCAAGGTGCCCAGCGCACCGGCCTTTGTGGAGGGCATCCTGAACCTGCGCGGCAAGGTCATTCCCATCATCGACATGCGCAAGCGTTTCGGCCTCGCTTCCAAGGAGCCCGACTCCCACACGCGCATCGTGGTCTTCGCCCTGGAAAGCGGCGTCATCGGCTGCCTGGTGGATTCCGTATCCGAGGTGCTGCGCCTGCCTTCTTCCATGGTGGACGCCGCGCCCGCCGTGGTTTCCGGCATGGACTCCAAGTACATCCGTGGAGTGGGCCGCCTGGGAGGCGAGCGCGACGGCCGCCTGCTCATCCTGCTCGACTCCGACCAGGTGCTCACCATGGAAGAACTGGAAAACCTGCACGGGCAGGCGGCAAGCGTCCAATAGCGCAAAACCAGCCGCGCCGGGCATCGTCGGCGCTCCCACACCGCATAATCCCAGCCAGAGGAGGCCCACATGAACGCCCTGCGCAACCTGAAACTCCGCACCAAGCTGCTCGCCAGCTTTCTCACCGTCGCCCTGCTCACCCTTGCGGTGGGGACATACGGCAGCATCAAACTGCACCAGATCGACGACAACGACACCATGCTCTACGAACAGAACACCGTGCCCATAGGCCTGATCGGCGAAGTCGGCACCAATTTCCAGCGCGTGCGCGCCAACGCCATGGAAGCCGTGCACACGAAAGACAAGGCGGCTTACGAGGCGTGCCTGGAACGCATCAAGAAATTCCGGGCGGCCATCAACGTCAACTTGGACAAGTTCGAGAAGTTCATGACGCTTGAAACAGAGAAGGCAATCTTCGCCCAAACCCTGGAAGCCAGGAAGAAGTACGCCGAATCTCTCGACAAGGTCTTGCGTCTGGCCGAGGAAGGCAAAAAAGAGGAGGCGGCGGAACTGCTCTCCAAGGAAGCCCGGCTTGCCGCGCGCGACTATCAGGACGGCATCGACAAACTCATGAACGAGAACGTCGCCCAGGCCAAGCGCACCTCGGACGGCAACACCGCCACCGCCAACGCGGCCACGACCATGATGCTCGTCGTCATGGCCCTGTCCTTCATCGCCTCCATCGGCCTGGGCCTTCTGCTCACCGCCAACGTTTCCGCCCAGCTCGGCGAGGATCCCGGCTACCTGGGCGAGGTGGCGGGCAAAATCGCCGGCGGCGACCTGGACGTGGCCTTCCGCGCCCAGAAGCGGCAGGGCGGCGTCTACGCCGTCATGCAGGACATGGTGAAGACCATGAAGGGCAAGATCGCCGAAGCCGAACAGAAGACCGCCGAGGCCGCCGAACAGGCCAGGCTGGCGCAGATCGCCACGGACGAGGCCAACGAGGCCAAGGCCAAGGCCGAGCGCGCCAAGGCCGAAGGCATGATCGCCGCCGCCCAGCAGCTGGAGAAGATCGTCGAAATCGTCAGCTCCGCCAGCGAGGAACTCTCCGCGCAGATCGAACAATCCAGCCGCGGCACCGAGATCCAGTCACAGCGCGTGGCCGAAACAGCCACCGCCATGGAAGAAATGAACGCCACGGTCATCGAGGTGGCCAAGAACGCCTCCCAGGCCGCCGAGTCCTCCGGCAACGCCAGGAGCAAGGCCGCCGAGGGCGCCAAGGTGGTGGAGAAGGCCGTGGAGAGCATCACCGCCGTGCAGCAGAAGTCCGTGATCCTCAAGGAGGACATGGCCGTGCTGGGCAAGCAGGCCGAGGGCATCGGCCAGATCATGAACGTCATTTCCGACATTGCCGACCAGACCAACCTGCTGGCGCTGAACGCGGCCATCGAGGCCGCCCGCGCGGGCGACGCCGGCCGGGGCTTTGCCGTGGTGGCCGACGAGGTGCGCAAGCTGGCGGAAAAGACCATGGCCGCAACCAAGGAAGTGGGCGAGGCCATCGGCGGCATCCAGCAGGGCGCGCGCAAGAACCTGGAAAACGTGGAGCACTCCGTGGGCACCATCGAGCAGGCCACCAGTCTGGCCAACCAGTCCGGCGCGGCACTGGAGGAGATCGTGACGCTGGTGGAGGTGTCCACCGACCAGGTGCGCTCCATCGCCGCCGCCAGCGAGCAGCAGTCCGCCGCCAGCGAGGAGATCAACCGCAGCATCGAGGACATCAATCGCATCTCCGGCGAAACCGCCAGCGCCATGAACCAGTCGGCGCAGGCCGTGGGTGAGCTTGCCAGCCAGGCGCAAACCTTGCGCGCGCTCATCGAAAAGATGAAGAGCGGCGCCTAGGACTGGCGCGGAGATGCGGCTTCAGCCCCCGCCGGATCTTGGTCTGGCGGGGGTTTTGCGTTTCAGGCCCGCGTGCTGGCGGCAGGGCGTTCCAGGGGCAGGCGGATGCTGAAGCACGTGCCCTGCCCCGGGGCGCTCGTTACGCTCATGCGGCCCCGGTGGGTGCTGGTGACGATGAAGTAGGACACGGACAGCCCCAGCCCCGTGCCCTCGCCAACCGCCTTCGTGGTGTAGAATGGTTCGAAGACGCGGTTGAGCTGGTCCGCCGGGATGCCGGGGCCGTTGTCCCCCACTTCAAGCAGCGCCTCGCGCCCTGCCTTGGCCGTGCGCACGGTGATGACCGGATGCAAGACGCCTGCGCCGGCCATGGCCTGGGCCGCGTTGCGCAGAAGGTTCAGAAGCACCTGCTCGATTTCGGACGGAACACAGGGAATAAGGGGCAGCTCATCCGAGAGCTCAAGACGCACGTCAATCTGCCGGAAGTCGTACTTCTTCTTGAGGTCGTAGTCCTTCTCCGCCAGGGACAAGGCTTGGCGCACCAATGCGGACACGTCCTGATCCATGATGCCTGAGTCGCTGCGGCGGCTGAAGTTCAGCATGTGCCGCACGATGGCCGCTGCGCGTTGGCCGGCCTCGGCGATGCCCTCCAGGTAGCGGGCGATATTGCGCCGGTGCATGAATTCCTGGACCGTTTCCAGCTCCAGACCAAGCGCCTGGGCCTCTTTCTGGTTGGCTGGCAGCGCGGGGTCAAAACGGCGCTGCACCCCCTGCACCGACTGGGATATGATCCCCAGCGGGTTGTTGATCTCGTGCGCCATGCCGGCAGCCAATCCGCCAAGGGACATCATCTTCTCCGTCTGCACCATGGCCTGCTGCACCAGCTTTGTCTCCGTGATGTCGCGCACCATGTTCAGGGAACAGTGCTCACCATTGATCTCTATGCCTTGGCATGAATTCAGGGCGTTGCGCAGACTGCCGTCCTTGCGGCGCATCATGAACTCGTAGTCCGTCACCGATCCATACAGGCGCAACTGTCTTAAAAAGTCCGCCCGGCTTTCGAGGTCGTCCCACAGGCCCAGACTGTCGCCGTTACATCCGACCACCTCGGCCCGCGAGTATCCGGTGAGCGGTTCAAAGGCGTCGTTCACGTCCAGAATGGTGCTGTCGCTCAGGCGGGCTATGGAGATGCTGTAGGGCGCCAAGTTGAAGATTCTGGAGAATTTCTCTTCGGAAAGACGCAGATTGTCCTCGGCCGCCTTGCGCTCGGAAATATCGCGCGTAAAAGCCAGAAGATACAGGACATCGTCCAGGCGCATCGGCGCAAGCGCGGTCTCAACCTGTGTAATGCCGCCGTCGCCCTTACGGCACAGCCATTCGAAACGGGGCGACTCCCCGGCCTCGGCCTGGGCAAGCATGCGCAGCATCATCGCCGTGGTGTCTTCTCCGTTGGCCTGCACGGACGGGGAGAAATCCGCGGGAGTCCGGCCGATCAGCTCTTCCCGCGTGCAGCCGAGGAGTGCGGGCGCGCTTGGGTTGCAGTCCACGATGGTCGGTCCGTCCATCACCAGGATGGTGTCCTGGGCGGATTCGAAGAGCGTGCGGTACATCTTCTCCCTGGCGGCCAGGGCCAGCTCCGCCTGCTTGCGGGCGCTGATGTTCTGGATGATGCCCAGCATCTGCACCGGCCGGCCGTCGTCGCCGGATTCGAAGATGCCGCTGTCATGCACGTAGACATAGTGGCCGTCTTTGTGCCGCAGGCGATATTCCATGTCGAATTTCTCGCCGCTTTCGCAAACCACGGCCAGCCAAGGCAAAACCTCCGACGCGTCGTCCGGGTGCAGCAGCCCTTCCCAAATCTGTATCGGGCCGTCCAACTCGTGCCGTTCGAAGCCGAGCACATCGCGCACGGCCCCTATCCACTCCATGCTGCCGGCCCGAAGGTCGTAGTCGTAGAAGATGTGCTGCGCCGCCGCGTTCACGATCTCGAAGCGCTGCGTCCAGAAGCGGAGCTCCCGTTCGTGCTCCTCGCGCCTGCTCAGATCCTCCAGCATGCCGTGCACGCTGGCGGGCCGCCCCTCGGCGTCGAACGCCAGCGAGGAGCTGAGAACGGCGGGCAGCGTGCTGCCGTCCTTGCGGCGGAGCAGCAATTCCCTGCGCACCCCGTTGGGAGAGGCCAGCAGCTCGGCCAGCACCTTGCCGCGCATGCCCTCTTCCGCATACAGAGAGTGCGGATCTGCGCCGAGGAGCTCGTCGCGGCTGTCGTAGCCGAGCATGCGCAGCAGCTCCGGGTTGACCTCCTCAATGTGTCCGCCGAACGTGGAAAGAAAGATGCCGAGCGGGGCGTTGTTGAAGATCGCGCTGAGCCGTTCCTCGCTTTCCATCAAGGCGTGCGAGGCTTCCTTCTGCGCGGTGATGTCCACGGTCATGCTGAGCAGGCTTGACTCGCCGGCGTAGGTGATGGGAACCGAGGAATAGAGCAGCTGTCTGGTGCTGCCGTCGGATCGCCGGGCAACCGCCTCCTGCCCGTGCAGGCCGCCTTGGGCAACAATGCGCAGCCGCAGGGCGCGGGCTTCCTCATTGGAAAGCACCGTAAGGGTGCTGGCGTCAAACCGGCCCAATTCCTCGCGGGTGATGCCCATGCCGCTGAGGAAGGCGCTGTTGGCCTCCAGGCACACGCCATCGGAAACGCGTTGGACAACCATGGAGTACGGGGCGTTGTCGAAAATCGACCGAAACATGGCCTCGCTTTCCATGATGCGGACGCGCGCCTGTTCAAGCTCGGTGACGTCGAGCAGGATCCCCGCCAGTCCGCCTTCGCCGCCTTCGGTTTCCGGCAGGGGGCTGACGAGCAGCTGGAACGTGCCGCCAGAAAAGGGGACGTAGGCCTGGACTGTCTGGCCGCGCATGCTCTGGTCGAAGTACTCCCGCAGATCCGTGCGGTCGGGATACGCGTCGGTGAACTTCATGCCCACGCTGCCGCCCGGCGGGCGCTTGACCAGATTCAGGCCCTGCCCTTCGGAAAGCAGCACCGTTTTGTCACGGTCGAGGATGAAAAAGATGGTGTTGGTGTGTCCCAGAATGGTGCGCAGCCCGGCATCGCGCTTGAGCAGGGTCCGCTGCAGCCCTAGGCAGTGTTCCAGTTCTTCCGCTTTCGCCGCCAGCTGCCGCTGATGACGCTTTCTCTGCACAAGCAGGGTGACGAGCGCGGCCACGGCGATGCAACTGCTCACAAGGGTGAGGCCAAGCAAAAAGGCTGGCCCGGAAAGCCAGCCAGTGCCCAAGGACGCCATGTCCCAGAAGGTGTCGCTCAGGGGATGCGAGGCCATTGGGCTACCCTTCCCTGCAATACATCCGTGTTGAGAACCGCCCGCGCGTTGGCATGACGTTCAAAAGCCGCCACAACAGCGAGCTGCCCATCGCCCCAGCCCACGCAATTGGCGCGGCCGCCCGCTCAACGCGTGCGCCCCTGTCCCGCCGGGTGGGCTTGCCGCACCGTAGCACAACACGTCCTGACAACTCAAACAACAAACGCACAGTGAAAGCAGGGCGGGCACAGCAGCAGCACTCTTGTCCCGTAGCTGCGCACAGCGATGCGCAAGGATTGCGCCAGCAGCATCCGGCACCAGAACATGCCCGTTTTGCAATTCATGACGAGGCTCCGCAGTGCCGCGACATCACCTTCACCACCACGCCAAGCGAGACGTGTTCCTCTGCACAACGCGGCACCTGGAGCGCGGCTACGCGGCCTTCCTGGCCAGCAGGCCGAAGCCCTGGTCCAGAATCCGTAATCAGCCTTCTTCCTGCGCCCGGGTCCCAAGGCCGCGGGCCAGCGCCAGCAGGGCCTCCGCGTCCTCAAGACCCTCGATGAACCGCTGCGGAATGCCGGACAGGCCGGTCTGCGCGCCCACCAGAGCCCCGGCCAGCATGGCCCGCGCCATGTTCTGCCCGCCTCCGTTGATGGCGTGGAGCACGGCGGACTCGAAATCGTCCCTGAACCTGGCGGCCAGGTAATAGGCCGCGGGCAGCTGGTGGTAGATGGCGCAGGGCATGCCGTACACCAGCGAAACCTTCCAGGCGGGCTCGATGCGGATGTCCGGGTCGGCCGCGGCCTGGGCCATGTAGGACGGCGAAAGCAGGGCGTCCGGCGAGGAGAAGCGCCCGGCGCGCGGCGGGTCCGGGTCGCCGGGCTGCGGCGGCTGCAGGTTGTCGCGCGTCACGGCGTGGAAGGGCAGCTCGCCCGTGTGCACCTGGTTCATGAGCTTGGCCGAGAGGTTGCGGTCCAGCGCAAAGCCCCGCACAAGCATGCCGAGCACCGCGCCATAGGCCACGGTGAGGGAGACCACCAGGTCGTCCGCCTGGGTCAGGACGGTGTTGGACGCCACTGCGGCTGCCAGCCGGCTGGGCTGGCGCGCATAGCGCACGGCAATGGCCAGGGTGCGTTCGATGGCCTCGGTGGTGTCCGCGTTGCCGCCGGTCCGCCCCCAGGGCAGGCCCTGCTGCACACGGCGGCGCCAGGCCTCGCGGATGGACTGGCTGGTGTACAGCCCCGGCCCGCTCACCGGGGTGCCGTCCAGCTGCGGAAACAGCTCCGTGTCCATGCGCCTGCAGAAGTCCGCCTCGTCATACCCGCCGCGCTCCACCAGCGATTCGAGCGTCAGCCGCAGGATGTGCCCGGCCTGGGACAGCTGCCCGGCCTTGAGCCCGTCGTGGTAGCGGCCCGGCTTGGGGTCGGTGTAGCCGTCGATCCACTCGCCGTAGTCGCGGCGCAGCTCCCGCAGGCTGTAGTACCAGTGCGGGCCAACGCCCAGGGCGTCGCCCACGAAGGCCCCCATGATCGCCCCTGCCGCGCGGTCCTGAACATCCGTCTTGGCCATGTGCGCCTCCTGTGCCTTTCCGTTCGATGCACGACGCCGGGAACCGGCCGTCAACCTCCGCATAGCACGGCTGGCACGAAAAGCGCCAGGACCGTTGTGCGGGCAGGCCCCGCCAAGGATGGCGATTGCCAATCCCAACCGGCTCGTATACTGGGATGAATGGGCGGGCCTTCATCCATCGGCAAGGCCGGCCCACTCCTGAAACGCGCCGATGGAACTGCGAGAAGACGCAATGACCGCTCCCCTTTCCTCCCCCCAGGGCCAGCCGAAGCACCCGGACCACCTGCGCGGCGTCAACCTCGGCGGCTGGCTGGTGCTTGAAAAATGGATGACCCCCAGCCTCTTCGAGGGCCTGGAGGCCACGGACGAGACCACCTGGTGCGCGGAGCTGGGGGACAAGGCCCCGGAGCGCCTGCGCGCGCACTGGAACAGCTTCATCACGCGGGAGGACTTCGCCTGGCTGGCCGGGGTGGACGTCAACGCCGTGCGCATCCCCGTGGGGCACTGGATCTTCGGCCCGCCGTACCCGCACCACGAAAAATACGGCGCGCACCCGCACCCCTTCGTCACGGGCGGCATCGACGTGCTGGACCGCGCCTTCAAGTGGGCTGCGGAGTTCGGCCTGCGCGTCATCGTGGATCTGCACGCCGCGCCCGGCTGCCAGAACGGCTTCGACAACGGCGGCATCATGGGCGTTGTGGAGTGGCACACCAAGGAGGAATACCTGGCGCACTCCGTGGACGTGCTGGGCAGGCTGGCCGAGCGCTACCGCGCCGAACCCGCCCTCTACGGCATCGAACTTCTGAACGAACCCCGCTGGGACGTGCCCACGGACCTGCTGAAGGGCTTCTACCTGCGCGCCGAGGCGGCCGTGCGCGCCCACTGCCCCGCGGACCGGGTGGCTGTGGTGTTCCACGACGGCTTCCGCACCCACCGGGAATACCTGGGCTTCCTGCAAGCTCCGCAGCACGAGAACGTCATCTACGACATCCATCGCTACCAGTGCTTCAGCCGCGAGGACCTGGACATGGACATCCACGGCCACCTGCGCAAGGCCGGGGTCGAATGGGGCCAGGAGCTGCGCGACATCCGCGAGGAGCTCACGCTGCCGACGATCGTGGGCGAGTGGAGCCTGGGGCTGAACCTTGAGGTGGTGTCGCTGTGGGCCGAGGGGCCGTATGACTATGCGCTGACCGGCATGGGCGACTTCCAGCGCGACCTGTCCTACCGGGCCTACGCGGCCGCGCAGCTCTTGGCCTTTGAGCAGTGCCGGGGCTGGTTCTTCTGGAGCTACCGCACGGAAACCACGCCGGAGTGGTGCTTCCGCCAGTGCGTGGAGCGCGGCTGGCTGCCGGCCAAGTTCTAGGACGGAGTATTTGGGCCGGGCGGGGAGCCGGGCTCTTTCAAGCGCAGGCGCCGGGCAAAGGGCCGGAACGCGCGGCTAGGCCTAGCCGCCGTTCTGGCCGTTTCCGTTCTGGCCGTTTCCGTTCTGGCCGTTGCCATTCTGGCCGCGGCGCATGCCGAAGAGCACCTTGGTCTCGGTGGAACGGTTGAGCGTCACGGTGCGGCCGTGCAGCACGCTCAGGTCCGGGTGGAAGCTGATGTTCAGCACCGTGGAGCCGGGCAGCTGCTGGAAGAGCGTGTCCAGAATCTGCCGCTCGCCTTCGGGATCAAAGGCGTCCGTGGCTTCTTCCAGGAAGATCCACGGCGGCTGGTGCAGCAGCACGCGCACGAAGCCCAGTTGCTGCTGCACGCGCTGCGGCAGCACCTGCTCCCAGTTGTCGTACTCGTCCAGCCGCGCGGTGAGCCGCGAAAGGCCCACGCTCTCCATGGCGCGGATGATGATGTCGTCGCCGCAGGCGCCCTGCATGCGCGGGTAGCAGATGACCTCGCGCAGGGTGCCCTCCGGCAGGAAGGGCCGCTGGGCCACGAAGAACATCTCCTCCACTCCCGGCAGGCGCACGCAGCCGCTGCCCCAGGGCCACAGGCCCCCAAGCACCTTGAACAGGCTGCCCGTCACGCCGGGGTCACCATTGATGAGCACCCGTTCGCCCCGTTCGATGCGCAGGCTCAAGCCCTCGATGAGCACCCGGCCCGAGGGCTCGGCGATGCACAGGTCCTCCGCTGCCAGGCCGTCGCCCGGCACGCGCTCCAGGGCGATGTGCGGTCCGGACTGGGCCTGGGCGTAGCCGTCCATCTCCTGCATGTCCTCGTGCAGCGAGAGCACGCGCTCGGCCGAGGCCCGGCAGCGCGCTATCTCGCCGATGTTGTCCACCGGCCAGGAAAGAGAGGACGTGAGCTGCTGGAAGGCCTGCGCGGCCTGCATCAGCGCGCCCAGGGTCATGGCCCCGCTGATGTACTGGGGCGCGGCCACCAGGATGGGCAGGATGGGCAGCAGCGAGCCGTAGGCCGTGCCGAAGGACACGAGCCCCAGGTAGGCCAGAGACTGCCGGTTCCAGTCGCGCATGACCTGCCGGAAGCGTGTGCCGGAGCCCGCCCGCTCAAGGGGTTCGCCGCGCATGAGGGCGATGGCCTCGCTGTGCTCGCGCACGCGGGAAAGGCCGAAGCGGAAGGTGGCCTCCGCCGTTTGCAGGGCGTTGGTGGTGCGCACCAGCGGGCGGCCCACCACCCAGCCGAAGGAACTGCCCAGGGCGGCGTACAGAAAGGCCAGGGGCACCATGTAGCCGGGCACGTGCACGCTGGTGCCGGGCACGTCTATGCCGCCGGAAACGTCCCAGAGGATGTTCACGAACATGCCGAGCGTCAGCAGGCTGAAGGTCAGAGAATGCGCCAGGCCGATGGCGCTTTCCGTGGCGATACGGATGTCCTCGGCGATGCGCTGGTCCGGGTTGTCGTGCTCGCCGGGGGTGAAGCCCAGGCGGTAGTGCCGGGCCTCGTCCAGCCAGCGGCTTGTCAGCCGCTCGGTGAGCCAGGCGCGCCAGTCTATCTGCAGCCAGCGCTTGACCATGAGGTGCGCGGCGGTGACGGTCAGGGAAAGGGAGAGGATGATCCCGAACACGCCCACCTGCACCAGCACCTTGCGCACGGAGTGCAGTTCCAGGGCGTCGTACAGGCCGCGCTGCCAGTAGTTGCCCCACACGGAAAGCCCCACCTGGCACATGGTCAAAAGCAGCAGCAGCAGGATGGCCCCGCGCACCTTGGCCTTGCGCTCGCAGTGCCAGTAGGGGCCGGCCAGGCGCTTCACCTGGCGCAAGAAGCTCTCGCGCTTGGGGGCCGGTGAGGAGGAGCCGGGGATATCGGTCATGACGTGCGGATTCAACCTGTGATGAGGTTCACTGCCACGCTGGCATGGGCTTCTGCCACGCAAGCGTTCGCAACTTGCGCGCCAACATAGCAGAAAAAGCTTTCCCTCCACAAGGGCGGTCTATGGGCCCGCCCGCCCGCGCGGGGAGGCTCTAGCCCTTCGCGTCCAGGCCCTTCATGGCCAAGCCCTTCATGGAAAGCCCTATGCGAGCGCGCTGGCGGTCCACCTCGACCACGCGCACCAGCACCTCCTGGCCCACGCGCACCACCTGGGCCGGGTCGGACACGTAGCGCTCCGAAAGCTGGCTGATGTGCACCATGCCGTCGCGGTGCACGCCGATGTCCACAAAGGCCCCGAACTTGGTCACGTTGGTGACGATGCCGGGCAGCTCCATGCCGGGCTCCAGGTCGTCCGGGCTGTTGACGCCCTCGGCGAAGGCGAAGGCGCTGAAGGCCGCGCGCGGGTCGCGCCCCGGCTTCTCCAGCTCGGCCATGATGTCGGTGAGCGTCGGCAAACCGATGTCTCCGTCCACATAGTCCGCCAGGCGTACGCGGGCGCGGGCCTCGGCGTCGGCCAAAAGCTCGGCCACGGCGCACTTCACGTCCGCCGCCATGCGTTTCACCAGGGCGTAACGCTCCGGGTGCACCGCGCTGGCGTCCAGCGGTTCCTTGCCGCGCACGCGCAAAAAGCCCGCGGCCTGCTCAAAGGCTTTGGGGCCCAGGCGCTTGACCTTTTTGAGGGCCTCGCGGCTGGCGAAAGGCCCATTTTCCGCCCGGTGCTCCACGATGTTCTTGGCCAGGCCCGGCCCCAGGCCGGAAACATGGGCGAGCAGCTCCTGGCTGGCGGTGTTCAGGTCCACGCCCACGGCGTTGACGCAGCTGGCCACCACGTCGTCGAGGGCCTTGCGCAGGCCCGCCTGGTCCACGTCGTGCTGGTACTGGCCCACGCCGATGCTCTTGGGGTCCAGCTTCACCAGCTCGGCCAGGGGGTCCATGAGCCTGCGGCCGATGCTCACGGCCCCGCGCACGGTGAGGTCCAGGTCCGGGAACTCGCGCCGGGCCACCTCGGACGCCGAATAGATGGACGCCCCGGCTTCGTTCACCAGCACCACGGGGATGCCCAGCTCAAGGGAGCGCACGAAGCTTTCCGTCTCCCGCCCGGCCGTGCCGTTGCCGATGCCGATGGCCTCGACCGCGTGTTTGGCGCACAGTTCTTTGAGCGTCGCGGCCGCGGCCTCGCGCTGCCCGGCGGAGGTGGTAGGGAAGATGGTTGTATGCTGCAACAGATTGCCCTGGGCATCGAGCACCACCAGCTTGGCCCCGGTGCGAAAACCGGGGTCCAGGGCCAGCACACGCTTCTGCCCCAGGGGCGGGGCGAGCAGAAGCCCGCGCAGGTTGGCGGCAAAGACGCGGATGGCCTCGGCGTCGGCCCGGGCCTTGACCTCCGCGCGCAGCTCGGTCTCAAGCGAGGGCGCCAGCAGGCGCTTGCAGCCGTCGGCCAGAGCGGCCGCCACTTCCTGCGAATCAGCGCCCGTGCCCCGCACGTAGGCCCGGCGCGTCAGCTCGAAGAGTTCTTCCTCCGCCGGGCGCAGGGAAAGGGACAGGAAGCCCTCGGCCTCGCCCCGGAACATGGCCAGGGCGCGGTGCCCGGCAATGGAGCGCAGGGGCTCGTCCCAGGCGAACCAGTCGCGGTAGGTGGCCCCGGCCTGTTCCTTGCCCTTCTGCACCTTGGACTGAAAGCGGCCCCGGCGGGCGAAGAGATCGCGGGCGCCGGCCCGCAGGCGCGGCTCCTCGGCCATGGCTTCGGCCAGGATGTCGCGCGCGCCGGCCAAGGCGGCGGCGATGTCCGGCACGCCCTTGGCCTCGTCCACAAAGGGCTTGGCCAGGGCCTTGGGGTCGCGCCCCTGCTGGAGCATCAAGGCCTTGGCCAGGGGCTCCAGGCCTTTTTCGCGGGCCATCATGGCCCGGGTGCGGCGCTTGGGCCGGTGCGGCAGGTAGATGTCCTCCAGCCGGGCCTTGTCCTGCGCGCCTTCGACAGCGGCCTTCAATTCCGGCGTCAGCAGGTCCCGCTCGGCAAGCGACGCCAGGATGGCCTCGCGCCGCTTGTCCAGCTCGGCCAGTTCCTCCAGGCGGTCGCGGATGGCCGCGATGGCCACCTCGTCCAGGGAGCCTGTGGCCTCCTTGCGGTAGCGGGCCATGAAGGGCACCGTGGCCCCCTCCCCCACCAGCCGGGCCACGGCCGCCACCTGGGGCGCGGAAAGGGACAGCTCCCCGGCAATGCGCGCGTGATAGCCAGCGGATGAAAGAGCCGGAGCAGGCGAGATGGACGTGGGCGCGTTGGTCACGTGGGCGTTTCCTTTGCTGTGAAAGGGTTGGAAGTCCGGGACGAGCCCTAGCCCTGCGGGCGGAAGAACTGGCCGAGGTTCGCGGGCGGGTTGGCGTTTTTGCGCAGACGCGAGAAACTCTGCCCAAGGCTGAGCACCAGCAGGGTGAGCAGATACGGCAGGGCGCGCAGCAACCACACCGGGGCCCAGTCCGAACCGCCGGTCTGCATGCTGAACTGCGCGGCCATGAGCGCCCCGAACAGGAGCCCGCCGCACAAAGCGCGCAGGGGCCGCCACAGGGCGAAGATGACCATGGCGATGGCGATCCAGCCCTGGCCCGCGCTCATGCCCTCCTTCCAGCCCGGGGTGTAGGAAAGGGACAGAAAGGCCCCGCCCAGACCGCAGAGCGCCCCGCCGAAGCAGGTGCAGCAGTAGCGCACCAGGGCCACGGGCACGCCGCAGGCATAGGCGGCGGAGGCGTTCTCGCCGCAGGCGCGGACCAGCAGGCCCGCGCGCGTGCGCCCAAGCCCCCACCACAGCAGCGGCGCCAGCAGGAGCGCCAGATAGGTGAGCAGCGGCTGATTGAACAGGGCCGGGCCCAGCACGGGCAGCTCCGCCAGGCCGGGAATGGGCTGGGAGCCCAGCACCAGGCCCGGCGCGCCCAGCAGGTCGCGCCCCAGCACGCCGGCGAGGCCAGCGCCCAAAAGCGAAAGCGCCAGCCCGGAAAGCACCTGGCTGGCCCCCAGGCTGATGGCGAAAAAGCCGTGGAGCAGCGCGGCGGCGGCTCCGGCCAGGGCGGCCGCCCCCAGGGCCGTCGCAGGGTCGCCCGTGGCCGCCCCGGCGGCGAAGCCAGCCAGCGCGCCCAGAAGCAGCATGCCCTCCAGGCCCAGGTTCAGCACCCCGGAACGCTCGGCCACGATCTCGCCCAGGCTGGCCAAGAGCACCGCGGTGGAGGACTTCACCGCGATCTGCCCCAGCAGGGCCAGGTTCTCCAGGTCCAGGCTAGGCAGCATGGCCGCCCTCCCCTGGCTTTTCGCGAGCTGTCACGTCGTGCTCCGGCCCTGTGGGGTCCACCGGCGCGCGCTTCAGGCGCAAGCGCCTGCCCGCCAGGAACTCGCCCAGCAGCGCGCCGAAGAGCAGTGCGGCCTCCAGGGCCAGAATGGTGCTGCCGGGAAGGCGCAGCTCGGTCTGCAACTGGTCCGCGCCCACAAGCAGCCCGCCCAAAAGCAGCGCCGCCAGGGGAACCGCCAGCACGTTCAGCCGGGCCAGAAAGGCCACGATGATGCCCGCGAAGCCCAGGCCCGTGGACAGCCCGTCCTGCAGGCGATGCTGCACGCCAAGGAGCTCGCCCGCTCCGGCCAGCCCGGCCAGCGCGCCGGAAAGGCACATGGCCGCGACCGTGATGCGCCCGGCGCGGAAGCCCGCATAGGCCGCGGCTTTGGGGCTCTCGCCCAGGACGCGCGCGCGGAAGCCCCAGCGCGTGCGGCCAAGCAGCCACCACAGGCCCACGGCCAGCACCAGGGCCAAGGGCAGGCCCCAGTGCACGCGCGTGCCCCATTGCTCCGGCAGGTGCGGCAGCGCGGGCAGCCAGACGGCCTCGGGCAGCTCCGCCGTGCCGGGGAAGCCCATGCCCTCCGGGTCGCGCCAGGGGCCGAAATACAGGTGCTCCATGAACAGCACGGCCACATAGTTGAGCAGCAGCGTGGACAGGATCTCGCTCACGCCCAGGCGCGCCTTGAGCAGGGCCGGAGCCAGGGCCCAGGCCGCTCCTCCGGCCATTCCGGCGGCCAGGGCCAGCGGCAGGGCGAACTGCACGGGCCACCACGCGGGCGCGAACAACGCGGCCCAGCAGGCGCAAACGGCCCCGCTTACGAACTGCCCTTCGGCTCCGATGTTCCACAGGTTCAGGCGGCAGCACAGGGCCACGGCCAGCCCGGTCAGGGTCAGGGGCGCGGCCTTGAGCAGAATCTCGCTGACGCTGTACGGGCTGCCCAGAGCGCCCTGAGCCATGGCCATCCAGGCCTCGGCAGGCGCCACCCCGGCCAGGGCAAAGGCCAGGGAGCCGAAGATGCCCGCCGCCGCAAAGGCGCACAGCACGGAAAAGGCCGCGCGCCCGGCCCCGGAGGCGTGCCGGGGTTCGAAAATCACACGCAGGCCCGTCATGCCCGGCCTCCGGCATCGGCGGCAGCCACGCCGTCCGACTCAGTTCCGAGCCCGGCCATGAGCCTCCCGATGCGCCCGAAGGCGTCGGGTTCAGCCGGGTCCACAAAGCCCGCCACACGGCCCCGGTACAGCACGGCCACGCGGTCCGCCAGGGCCAGGGCCTCGGCCGGGTCGCCGGTGATGAGCAGCACGGCGGCGGGCGTTTCCCCCGCTGCGGCCCTCAGGATGGCCGCGTGCACGTCGGCCACGGCCAGAACGTCCAGGCCCTGCGTGGGCTGTTCCACAATGAGCAGGGGCGCGGCCTTGGAAAGCTCCCGCGCCAGGATGAACTTCTGCAGGTTGCCGCCGGAAAGCTCCCGCGCCAGGGCGGTGACGCCGGAGGCTGCGACGTTCATGGCCTGCATGGCCCGCAGCGCGGAGGCCCGGCCCGCGCCGCGCGCGAACACCGCGCCCCGGCTGCCCGTGGTGGAAAGCAGCATGTTCTCGGCCAGGGTCAGGCCCGGCACGGTGGCCATGCCGTGGCGGTCCTCCGGCACGTAGGCCACAAGTTCCCGTCCCTGGCGCGGCCCGATGGCGCGGCCAAGCACGGTGAGTTCGCCGCCCGCCGGGCGCTCCACCCCGCCCAGCACCGCGGCCAAGGCCTCCTGCCCGTTGCCCGCCACGCCCACGATGGCCAGGATCTCGCCCCGCGCCACCTCGAAGCTCACGTCCGTGAAGGCTGGCTGCTGGCCCGCGCCGGTGAGCCCGCGCACCACGAGCACGGGTTCTCCTCTCTGGCGCAGAGCGCGCCCGGCCCCGCCTTGCGACGGGGCGGGCACCACGCGTCCCACCATGAGCCGCGAAAGTTCGGCCATGTCCCAGCCGTCGGTCCGGGCGGGGTCGCGGGGGATGTTGCGGGCGATCATGCGGCCCCGGCGCAAAACGGACACCTCGTCCGCCGCGCCCGCGATCTCCGAAAGCTTGTGGGTGATGAGCACAACGGCCCGGCCCTGGTCGGCCAGGGCGCGCAGGCTGGCGTACAGCGCGCCGATCTCCGCCGGGGCCAGCACGCTGGTGGGCTCGTCCAAAATCAGGATGCGCGCGTCGCGGGCGAGGAGCTTCAGAATTTCCAACCGCTGGCGTTCGCCCATGCTCATGTCGGCCACGCGCCTGCGCGAATCCAGGGCCAGGCCGTGGCGCTCGGCCAGCTCCTCCGCGCGCCGCGCGGACACGGAGCCGCCATCCGCCAAGGCCAGATTCTCCGCCCCGGTCAGGGCCTCCACCAGGGAAAAACGCTGGTGCACCATGCCGATGCCCGCGCGCATGGCCGCGGCCGGGCTGCCAAGCTCAAGCGGCCGGCCGGAGAGCGCGAGGCTGCCCGCATCAGGCCGCAGCCAGCCGGAGAGCAGGGACATGAGGGTGCTCTTGCCCGCGCCGTTCTCGCCCAGCAGGGCGTGCACGCGCCCGGCGAAAAGGTCCAGGTCAACGCCGTCGTTGGCCAGCACGAAGCCCCCGTCGCCCGAAGGCGCGGCAAAGCGTTTGCTGAGCTCCCGGCAGGAAAGCAGGGGCGGTGCGGAGGTCTCGCGCTCAGGTGCGGCGGTCACGTTGGCATCCTCAAAACAGCGGGGGACCAGGTCGCCCCGGTCCCCCTTTACGGTTGTTCGGAACAGCGGGGCTACTCCGGCAGCTTGCCGGAAACGCCCTTGACGAACCAGCGCATGGACAGAAGTTCCTTGTCCGTGGCCTTCTCGCCCTTTCTGACGCGCTCGGCCCCGGCCTGGTCCACGATGGGCCCGGCGAAGCTCATGTCCTCGCCCTTGGCCATGCGGGCCTTGAGGGCCAGGACCTTGTCGGCCACGGCCTTGGGCACGGCCTTGCCGAAGGGCGCCAGGCCCACGCTCCCGGCCTCGAAGCCGGTGAACATCTGGTCGTTCCTCCAGGTTCCGGCCAGCACCTTCTTCACCACGTCCACGTACACCGCGCCCCACTCGAAGGTGGTGGAGGTGAGCACGCAGGCCGCGCCGTATTTTGCGGCGCTGACGCCGTAGCCCACGGCGGGCACGCCCTTGGCGCAGGCGGCCTTGGAGGAATCGGAGGTGTCGGCCATCTGGCGGATCAGGTCGTGCTTCTTGGCGGCCAGCACCTCGGCCAGGGTGGTCTCGTTCACGGCGTCGCGCCAGGCCTTGAGCCAGACGATGGTGTTCAGCTTGTCCGCGTCGTACTTGGCCTTGCTCTCGTCCAGCCCGCGCTTCAGTCCCAGGGTGAAGGCGTTGATGCCGCGCACCACCTCCGGAATGGGCTGGGTGGCCACGGTGCCCACGTTCTTATAGCCCATAAGCCCGGCCGCGTAGCCCGCCAGATACTCGCCCTGCTCAATGCGCACCATGTAGGTGCCCATGTTGGGCCGGGTCTTGAAGCCCGCGCAGTGCATGAACTTCACGTTGGGGAACTCTCCGGCCACCTTGTACATGGGCTCCATGTGGGTGAAGGTGGTGCCGAAGATCAGGTCGTAGCCCTGGCGCGCGTAGTTGCGGATGATGCGCTCGGCATCGGCCGGGGACAGGGCGTTCTCGGTGTAGGAGACCTCCACCTGGTCGCCCAGCTGTTTCTTCAGGTGCTCGATGCCCTCGTGGTGGGAGGTGGTCCAGCCCTGGTCGTTGATGGTCTCGAGCAGGACGAAGGCCACGCGCAGCTTCTTGCCCCCGGCCGGGGCGGCCTGAGCCACACCGGCGGCGAGCAGGAGACAGGCCAGGGCGGCCAGCGGCAACAGGAAGGCGAACGATTTATTCAAGCGCATGGGGCTCCTCCATCGTATTCGAGCATCACGCTCGAGCGGCACATTGGGCATGGTTCTTGGCATCGGCCTGACAGCGGGCGCGCCGCCTGCGGCCGCCGCTTTCCACGGCGAATTGTCATAACGCACCTGGCTCGGCGGAGACAAGCCCTTCTTCGGCCCCCTCCCCGCCCCGGTTCCAAGGGGCTGGCGTGAAGCCGCGGAGCCAAAGCAGTGCTACGTAGAGTTTTTATGCATATGCCGCAGGCAGGGTCTTGCGCCGTGTTCCTTCGTTGCGCTACAGTGCCATACAAAGGGTGCCCGTGGGCCCGTCCTGCCGGACAGCGCGGCACGACGCCGGCCCGAAGGAGTGTGCGATGCCCGCGACTGTCAAACGTGCCCGGACCGCCTTGGTCCTGTGCCTGGCCTTGGCCCTGTGCGGCAGCGCGGCCTTCGCCTCCCCGCGCGACCTGGCCGAAGTGAAGTCCAGCGGGGTGCTGCGCCATCTGGGCATCGCCTACGCAAACTTCATCACCGGCCAGGGCGACGGCCTGGATGTGGACCTCATGCGGCTGTTCGCCCGGCACCTGGGCGTGCATTATGTGTATGTGCCCACGGACTGGGACACCCTGTTCCCGGACCTCACGGGCCGGAAGCACCGCACCAAGGGCGCGGACGTGGAGCTGCTGGGCGAGGCCCCGGTCAAGGGCGACGTCATCGCCAGCGGGCTTACCGTGCTGCCCTGGCGGCAGAAGCTGGTGGACTTCTCCCGGCCCACCTTCCCCACCCAGGTGTGGCTGGTGGTCAAGGCCGAATCCAAAGTAACGCCCATCGCCCCCAGCGGCGACATAAAGAAGGACATCGACCTGACGCGGGGCAAGCTGCGCGGGCTTTCGCTGCTGTGCAAAAGCGGCACCTGCCTCGACCCGGCCCTGTTCAACCTGGAACCCACGGGCGCGAAACCCCGGCTCTTCCCCGGCAGCCTGAACGACCTGGCTCCGGCGCTGATACTCAAGGGCGAGACCGACGCCACCCTGCTGGACGTGCCCGACGCCCTGGTGGCCCTGCAGAAGTACCCTGGCAAAATCAAGATCATCGGCCCCATGAGCGACACCCAGGACATGGCCGTGGCCTTCGCCAAGCAGTCGCCCCGCCTGCGCGAGGAATTCGACCGCTTCTTCGCCGCGCTGCAGCAAAGCGGCGAATACGACCGCATGATCAAACGCTACTACCCCTTTGTGACCACGTATTTCCCGAAGTACTTCAGCAAGTAGCACGGCGCCAGACGCCGGAGCCGGGGGGAAGCGCATTTGAACGCCACGGGATTCGAGCAACGCGCCGCCACGTTCCTGCGGCCGCGGCTTCTGCTGCCGGCGGCGGGGCTGCTGCTCTCCTGCCTCATCCTGGCCATGCTCTGGTCCGCCCACGCCTCGTCCGTGGCGCGGGAGCGCGAGGTGACCCTGCGCATGGAGGAGGACGTGCGCGGCGCGGCCGCCACCCTGGGTTATTTTTTCTACGAGCGCGACAACGACATGCGCATCGCCTCCGACAACCGCCAGCTGCTGACCTATTTCGAGAACAAGGCCCTGGGCATGTCCGAGGAGTACGGCCTGCTGGCCAGCCGCCTGTCCATCGAGGAGCACTTGGCCAAGCTGGTCCAGGACCGGCGCGTCGGCGGCGAGCCCATCTATTCCGCCCTGGCCCTGGTGGACCGCGAGGGAGCCGTCATCGGCGAAAGCCGCGCCGGGCCGCATACCGCAAAAGAGAGCCCCTGGCGGAAATTCCTGCCCGAAAGCGAACCGCATAAGCCGCTGTTCGCCGTCGACTACGAGGCGCAGCAACCGGGCATCGTGCTCCGCCAGCCCGTGAACCTGGGCGGACAAGTGGTGGGACACATCCTCGCCCGCATTCCCCTTGAGCGGGTGCTGCCGCTCCTGGTGCGCTCGCCGGAGGCCGGCGTGCACCTGTATTGCGTCACCGAGGGCCCCCGCCTGGCCGCAACGCTTCACGGCGTCTTCGATCCCGCCCTGCCCGGGCGGCTGGTCGAACCCGGGCCGGGCAGGCCCGTTTCCAGCCAGCGGGTGCGCGCCATGGACGATGGAGAGAAGGCCGAGCATCTGGCCATCTGGGCCAGCGTGCCGCAAACGCCGCTGCGGGTGCTCAGCCTGGTGAACGTGCGGGAGCTGCTGGGCGCGGTCTCGCCCTGGCTCATCACCGGCGTTTCCGCACTATTGTGCGCCTTCACTCTGGCCGCCTTGTGGCTGGCCTGGCGGGCCAATTCCGCCCAGCTGGTGCTCGGCGCCCGGCTGGAGGAAAAGACCCAGGCCGAGCGCACCATCCGCCAGAAGGCCAGCGAACTGGAACAGCTGCTGGACAGCCTGCCCGGCGACGCCTTTTTCAAGGACGCCAAGGGCCGCTACATAACAGGCAACGCCAGCCTGTGCGCCCTGGTGGGGCTGACCCGCGAGGAACTCTCCGGCAAGACCGACCATGAGCTTTTTCCCGCCGGGCTGGCGGACAAATACGTGGCCGACGACGCGCGCATTCTCGAGGGCGGGCTGGAGCGGCTGGAGACCGAGGATCAGGTGCCGAGCCTCCAGGGCCTCCGGGACGTGCTGACCCGCAAGGTGGCCGTGCACAACGCCGAGGGCGCGGTCATAGGGCTCATCGGCCTGGGCTACGACATCACCGAAAAGAAACGCGTGGAGCGCGAGCTGCAAGCCGCCTACGCCGAGATGGAACGGCGCGTGGAGCAGCGCACCGAGCAGCTGGCCTACGCCAACACCCTGCTCCAGACCGAGATAGCCGAACGTAAACAGGCCCACAGGGAGGCGAACCTCGTGCTCTCCGCCGTGTCCGCCCTGCTGGTCGGGGTCGACATGCAGGGCCGCGTGAGCAAGTGGAACCAGGCCGCCAGCGAGATCTTCCAGCTTGCCGAGGAGGACAGCCTGGGGCGCGAGTTCGCCAGCCTGCCCCTGCCCTGGGAATGGGACCGCGTGCTGGAAGGACTGGCCCAGTGCAGCCTGGAGCGCCAGACCGTGAAGATCAACAACCTCTGGTACGAACGGGCCGACGGCAAGGAAGGCTTCCTCTTCGTGGGCCTGAGCCCCATCCTGGACGAGGGCGGCGGGCTGAAGGGCGTGCTCGTCCTCGGCACGGACATCACCGACTTCAAGGTGCTGGAGGCCCAGCTGAGCCAGGCCCAGAAGCTGGAGTCCATCGGCCAGCTGGCGGCGGGCATCGCCCACGAGATCAACACCCCCACGCAGTACGTGGGCGATACCATCAGCTTCCTGCGCGACGCCAACGCGGACATTCTGGCCGTCATGGACCGGGTGGCGGAACTTGCCGCCACGCCCGATGCGGGCTGCGGGGCAGAAGCCCTGCAAGACCTGGCCGACAAGCTGGAGGACATCGAGTATCCCTTCCTGCGCGAGGAAATGCCGCTCTCCTTCAGCCGCGCCAAGGACGGCATCCAACGCGTCAGCGGCATCGTGCGGGCCATGCGCAGCTTCTCCCACCCCGGCCAGGGCGAGAAAAAAGGCGTGGACCTGAACGAGGCCCTCATGAACACCATCACGGTCTCGCGCAACGAGTGGAAATACGTGGCCGACATGGAGACCGACCTGGATCCGCAGCTGCCCCAGGTCATCTGCCTGCCCGCGGAGATGAACCAGGTGTTTCTGAACATCGTGGTCAACGCGGCCCACGCGGTGGAGGAAGCCGTGCGCGGCACGGCAAGAAAAGGCGTCATCCGCATCGCCACGGCCCAGGAGGAAGGCGGCGTGCGCATCTCCATCTCCGATACGGGCGCGGGCATCCCGGAGGCCGTGCGCGGCAAGATCTTCGATCCGTTCTTCACCACCAAGGAGGTGGGCAAGGGCACCGGCCAGGGCCTCACCCTGGCCTACGACATCGTGGTCAACAAACACGGCGGCAGCATCAGCTTCGATACCGAGCACGGGCGCGGCACCACCTTCCACATCCACCTTCCCCTGGGCTGGTAGCCCGGAACAAGGCGCAAAATGACCAAGCCGCAGATACTTTTCGTGGACGACGAACAGCACGTGCTGGACAGCCTGCGCCTGCTGCTGCGCCCGCAGCGTGCGCAATGGGACATGACCTTCGTGCTTGGCGGGCAGGCAGCCCTGACCCTGCTGGAAAAGCGGGGCTTCGACGTGGTGGTGACGGACATGCGCATGCCCGGCGTGGACGGGGCCCAGCTGCTGGCCAAAGTTGCGGAGGACTGGCCGGAAGCCGTGCGCATGGTGCTTTCCGGCTATTCCGAGCAGGCCAGCGTGATGCGCACCGTGCGCCTGGCGCACCAGTACCTGAGCAAGCCCTGCCCGCAGGAGGAACTCAAAGACGCCATCGCCAAGGCCCTCAGTCTGCGGGGGCTCATCGGCAGCGCCAGCCTCAAGCGGCTCATCTGCCGCCTCGATGCCCTGCCGAGCATGCCGCCCCTGTACCGGCAGCTCATGGGCGAGCTGAACAGCGACAACGGCTCCCTCAAACGCGTGGGCGACATCGTCAGCCAGGACACAGGCATGAGCTCAAGCCTCCTGCGCCTGGTCAACTCCTCCTTCTTCGGCCTGGCCGCCCACGTCTCCAGCGTGCACCACGCGGTGAAGCTCCTCGGCATGGAGACCATCCGCGTGCTGGTGCTCTCCATCGAGCTCTTTTCCAGCCCGGCCAGCCTTCCACTGCCGCAGCCCCTGCGCGAGAGCCTGGGCGCCCACAGCCTGCGCACGGCCTGCTTCTGCCGGGCCATGGCCGAGGCAGAGCGCGCCGACGCGGCCACCCGCGACGACTGCTTCATCGCCGGGCTGCTGCACGACCTGGGCAAACTGGTGCTGGGCAGCGTTCTGGGGCAGGAGTACGCGGCCGTGCTGGCCGAGGCGCAGCGCCAGGACCGCCCGGTCCACCTCGCGGAGCGCGAGGCCTTCGGCGCCACCCACGCGGAAGCCGGAGCCTACCTGCTCAGCCTCTGGGGCTTCAAGGATTCCATCACCGAGGCCGTGTGCCTGCACCACGAGCCGGAGAGCCTGGCCTGCGACAGTGTTTCGGTCCGCTCGGCCGTGGCCGTGGCCAACCACTTCGACCATGGCCTGCCCCAGACGGAGCTGTGCCGCGACGGCTGCGGCGAAATGCAGACGAACCTGACCAGGGAGGAATACGCCTCCCGGCTGCGCGAGTGGCGCAGCCACTGTGAAATCGCCCGCGACAAGGAGGGCCGATGACCAAGAAGATTCTGTTTGTGGATGACGAGGCCGCGCTTTTGGACAGCTTCCGCGTGATGCTGCGCAGACATTTCGACGTGTACACGGCCCTGGGCCCTGTGCAGGGCCTCAAGGCCATCCAGAGCACGGACAGCTACGCCGTGGTGGTCTCCGACCTCAAGATGCCCAGCATGGACGGCATCACCTTCCTGGGCCGCGTGCGCGAACTCTCGCCGGACACGGTGCGCATCATGCTCACCGGCTTCGCCGACGTGGAGGTGGCCATGAGCGCGGTAAACGAGGGCCAGGTGTTCCGCTTCCTCACCAAGCCCTGCAGCCAGGAGACCATGAGCAAGGCCCTGGAGGCCGGGCTGGAGCAGCACCGCTTGGTTCTGGCCGAGCGTGAACTGCTGCGCGGCACCCTGCGCGGCAGCATCCAGGTCCTCACCGAGGCCCTCAGCCTGGCCAACCCGGAAGCATACGGCCGGGCCAACCGCATCAAGCTCCTCACCCGCAGGCTGGCCAAGGCGGCGGATATTCCCGTCACCTGGGAGCTGGACCTTGCGGCCATGCTCTCGCACATCGGCTGCATGGCCCTGCCGCGCACCGTGCTGGAGAAGATCGCCAGCGGCCAGGACCTGACGCCGGAGGAACGCGCCCTGTACGACAGCCATCCCACGGTGGGCGCGGGGCTTCTGGAGCACATTCCCCGCCTGGAGCGCGTGGCCGAAATCATCGGCCGCCAGCACGAGCGCCACGACGACTGCGCCTGCCCGGGCAAGCACCGCGCGGCGCGCATGCTCAAGCTGGCCACGGACTACGACCTTTTGGAGAGCCGGGGCATGGCTCCGGCGGACATTCTGAACAGCATGGCCGCCGACGCCAGCTGCTACGATCCGGTGCTGTTCCAGGCCCTGGCGCAGTCGGTGGGCCAGGAGTCGGACTACGCCCTGCGCCGGGTGATGCTCGACGAACTGGCCGAGGGCATGGTGCTGGAGGAAGGCATCGTGTCCGAGCAGGGGCTGCTGCTTTTGGCCAAGGGCACGGAGATCACCGCCCCGGCCATCCAGCGCATGCGCCAGTCGGCCCTGTCCTTCCATGTGGTGGAGCCGGTGACCGTACGCGTGCCCCTGCCCAACGCGCCAAATGCGGCGGGCGCGGCGGGCGCGGCCCCTGCGGCGAAAACGGCCCCCTAGCCCAGGCCCTTGCGGAAGAACCAGCCCGCCAGGGCCAGGGTCACGACGGCGATGGCCAGAAGCGGCCAGATGGTGTCGAGCACCGTCAAAAGCGGCATGCCCTTGAGCATGATGCCGCGCACGGCCACCAGAAAGTGCCGCAGGGGATTGGCCAGGGACAGGATCTGCAACAGCTTCGGCATGGTCTCGATGGGCGTGGCGAAGCCGGACAGGAGCGTGGCGGGCATCATGAAGGTGAAGGTGCCCAGAATGGCCTGCTGCTGCGTGTTGCACAGGGACGAGATGAACAGGCCGAAGCCCACCACGGAGAACAGATAGAGCACCATGGTCAGGGCCAGCACCCACAGCGAGCCCACGCAGGGAATGCCGAAGGCCAGGATGGCCACGGTGACGATGAGCACGCTCTCCACCACGCCAAGGATCATGGCCGGAAGCGTCTTGCCCGCCAATATCTCCCCCGGCGAAAGGGGCGAGACCAGCAGCTGGTCGAAGGTGCCCAGCTCCCGCTCCCGCGCCACGGAAAGCGCGGTGACGATGAGCGCCACCACCATGGTCAGCATGCCGATGAGATTCGGCACCGTGAACCACAGATAGTCCAGGTTCGGGTTGAACCAGTTGCGCGCCACCAGGGTGGCCGGGGGCGGGTCCATGCCGTAGTGCGCCACCAGGTCGCGGTTGTACTGCTCAACTATCCGCTGGGCATAGCCCTGCACGATCTGCGCGGCGTTGCTGCGGCGGCCGTCGAGCAACAGCTGCGCGCTGGCCGGGCGGCCCGCGGCCACATTGCGGGAGAAGCTCTCGTCGATGACCAGCACGGCCATGGCCTTCTCGTCCTCCAGCACCGGGGCCACGTCCTCCTGCCCACGCAGGGGAAACACCCGGGTGAACGAGGGCGAGCCCCGGAAGCGCTGGGCCAGCTCCACCGCCGCCTTGCCGCCGTCCTTGTCCAGCAGGGCCAGCTCGATGTTCTTGACCTCCAGCGTGGCCGCGAAGGCAAAGATGGTCAGCTGCAACAGCGGCGGCAGGATGAGCACCGTGCGGCTCTTGCGGTCGCGCAGCACGGCCAGCAGTTCCTTGATGACAAGGGCCTTCACCCGTGCGCCGTTCATGCCACCTTCCTCGCCGCGTTCTTGAGGGTAAGGCCCAGCAGCACGGCCGCGATGACCGCCATGCCCGCCATGTTCGGCAGAAGCAGCGCCCAGGCGTCGCCCGCCAGGAACAAAGTCTTGAGGCAGGACACGTAATAGCGCGCGGCGATGGCGCGGGACAGAATCTGGATGGGCCAGGGCATGCCCGAGGGCTCGAACACGTAGCCGGACAGGAAATACGCGGGCAAAAAGGCCGCCAGGATGGAGGCCTGGGAGGCCACGAACTGGTTGCGGGCTATGGACGAGATGAACAGTCCGAGGCCCAGGGCCGAGAGCAGGAACACAGCGGACACGGCCACCAAGGCCAGGATGCTGCCCCGGAAGGGCACGCCGAAGAGCAGGAGGGTGATGCCCAGGCAGATGAACATGGCCGCCATACCCAGCAGAAAATACGGCACCAGCTTGCCGAGCAGCATCTCAAAGGGGCTGACGGGCGTGGCCAGCATGGCCTCCATGGTGCCGCGCTCCCATTCGCGGGCCACCACCAGCGCGGTCAAAAGCGCGCCGATGAGCGTGAGGTTGATGGCCATGCCGCCGGGCAGCAGGCTGTTCAGGCTCACCAGCTCCTGATTGAACCAGGTGCGGGGGATGAGCGTTACGGGCTGCTGGAACTCCGCGCCCTTGCCTTCGGCGCGCACGGCCATCCAGGAAAGCCACACGCCCTGCGCGTAGTTTTGCAGGAACTGCGCGGTGTTGGGCTCGGAGCCGTCGGCAATGACCTGGAAGGGCACGCTCTCGCTGGCGCGGGCCAGGTCGCGGCTGAAGGTCTGCGGAATGACCACGATGCCGCGCACGCGGCCCGAGGTCATGGCGTCGGCGAACTCGCGCCGGTCGTGGCCCACGCGGACCTCGAAATACTTGGTGGCCATGAACGAGGCCGCCAGGTCCTGGGCCTCCGGGGAGCCGTCCTCCAGCACCAGGCCGATGCGCACGTGGTCGATGTCCAGGTTGGTGGAGTAGCCCGAAAGAAGCGTCAGGAAAATCGGCAAGATGAAGCCGATGAGGATGGAGGACGGATCGCGCACGATCTGCAGGCCCTCCTTGACCATGATGGCCACAAGCCGCCGCGCCGCCGGGGAACTCATGCCGCCCTCCCCTTTTCCGCCGCGCCCGAAATCGCCGCGCCCGAAATCGCCGCATTGGCCGCTGCAGTGGCCTCGTCGTCCTTCTCCACCAGGGTCACGAAGGCGTCCTCCAGGGTCGGATCGGCAAGCGCGTCCGTGCGCACCCCGTCCTTCAGGTCGTCGGGCGAGCCGAGGGCGATGACGCGCCCCCGGTACACAAGGGCGATGCGGTCGCAGTACTCGGCCTCGTCCATGAAGTGCGTGGTCACCATCACCGTCACGCCGCGCTCCACCATGCCGTTGATGTGCGTCCAGAACTCGCGCCGGGTGATGGGGTCCACGCCGCTGGTGGGCTCGTCGAGGAAGAGCACGGCGGGCTCGTGCATCACCGCGCAGGCCAGGGCCAGCCGCTGCTTGAAGCCCAGCGGCAGCTCGTCGGCCGAGGCGGACAGGTGCGGCGAAAGCCCGAAGGTCTCGATCATGCCCTCCACGGCGTTCTTGCGCACGGCCCCTTCCAGCCCGTACACGCCGGAGAAGAAATCCAGGTTCTGCCGCACGGAAAGGGTGCCGTAGAGGGAGAACTTCTGCGCCATGTAGCCGATGCGCTCGCGCGCGGCGCCACGGCTCTTGCCCAGCACCAGCCCGTCCACCAGGGCCTGCCCGGCCGTGGGCTTCAGCAGCCCGCACATCATCTTGAAGGTGGTGGACTTGCCCGCGCCGTTCGGGCCCAGCAGGCCGAAGATCTCGCCCTGGCGGATGGCGAAGGTGATGTCCTGCGCGGCGGTGAAGTCGCCGAAGCGCTTGGTCAGGCCCCGCGCCTCCACCACGCTGCCCGCGTTGGCCGGCTTGTTCCGCATGCGCGCTGCCAGGGGGGACACGCCTCCCGGCCCGCCGCCCAGGATGTCCAGAAAGGCGTCTTCGAAGCGCGGCGGCACGGTGACGAGTTCGGCCTGCTCCCCGGCGCGCATGGCGGCAAGGTCCGGCTGGGCCGCGCCCGGGCCCAGCACCAGGCGCACGTAGCGGCCCTGGATCACGCCGTCGATGATTCCCGGCAGGCCCAGGGCCCGGCGCAGCACGCCGCGCCGCCCCCGGCCCTCGTGCTCGGCGCCCGCACCGGCTGCCGCGTTCACTGCCCCCGGCGCCGCGCCGTCCGCCGTGCCCGAAGCCCCATCAAAGCTCAGCCCGCGCACCTGCACCACGCGCCCGGCCACGCGGCCCGTCAGCTCCGCAGGCTTGCCGGAGAACAGCAGCCGCCCGCCGGACAGCAGCAGCACCTCGTCGCAGCCCTCGGCCTCGTCCAGGTACGAGGTGCTCCAGACCACGCCGATGCCGTCGTCGGCCAGTTCGCGCACCATGCGCCACAGCTCGCGCCGGGAAATGGGGTCCACGCCCACGCTGGGCTCGTCGAGGAGCAGCAGCTCCGGCCGCTTGATCATAGCGCAGGCCAGGCCCAGTTTCTGTTTCATGCCGCCGGAAAGCCGCCCGGCCAGCCGCTTGGTGAAGGGGGCCAGGCCGGTGAAGCCCAGCAGGCGGTCAAAGGTCGCCGCGCGCTCCGCCCCGGGCAGGCCGCGCACCTCGGCGTACAGGCGCAGGTTCTCGGCCACGGAGAGGTCCTCGTACAGGCCGAACTTCTGGGGCATGTAGCCGATGCGCTCGTGCAGCTCCCGCGCCTGCGCGGCCGGGTCGAGGCCCAGCACCGAGAGTGCGCCCTGCGTGGCGTCGAGCAGCCCGGCCATGAGACGGATGAAGGTGGTCTTGCCCGCGCCGTCCGGCCCCACAAGACCGGTGATGCAGCCCGGCCGCACGCTGGCGCTGACGCCGTCCAGGGCTGGCGGGGCGTCCTTGCTTGCCCCGGCGTAGCGCATGACGAGGTCCTGGGCCTTGATGAGGGCCCGGACTTCCGCCCAAGCAGTCAGGCCCGCCGAAGCGGCCTGCCCGGCGCTGCCGGAAGCGGCGTTCATTGGGCGCTGCCCTTTGCCGCTGCCGCATTGGCCGCTGCGTTGGCTGTGGCATTGCCCGCCGCATTGCTTACAGTAGTGTCGGGAGCGCTTGCCGCCGCAGGGGCCGGGGCCTTGGCCGCACCGGCTGGCGCGGCCTTCACCGTCACGGGCATACCCTGGCGGATGCACTCGTCCGGGTCGTCCACCACGATGCGCAGGCGGTACACCAAGTCCGTGCGCAGGGCCTCGGTCTCCACGTTCTTGGGCGTGAACTCCGCCACCGGGGAAATGAAGCCGATGGTGCCGGAATAGGGCTTGTCCGGGCGGCTGTCGGTGTAGATCCTGACCGGCATGCCGAGATGAATCTTGCCCAGCGCGGGCTCCGGCACGTAGGCTCGCACCCACACGGGCTTGTTGAGCGAGACCACGAGCACCACGGCCCCGGCCGAGGCCATGGCGCCGGGCTCACGCACGCGGGACAGCACGCGGCCGTCGCTGGGGGCGATGATCTCCGTGTCCGCCAGATCGGTCATGGCCGCGGCCATGCTGGCCTCTGCGGCGCGCAGGGTTGCCTCGGCCCCGGCCACTTCCTCGCTGCGGAAGCCGGAGGCCTGGAGTTGCAGGCCCTTGCGGGCGCTCTGCAACTGGGCCAGCAGGGAATCGCGGCTGGCCACGGCGTCGTCGCGCTCCTGGGCGGAGATGGCTCCGCTCTTCAACAGCTCCTCGCGTCTGCGGGCCACGCGCGCGGCGTTCTCCACCTGGGCCTCCATCTGCGCCACCATGGCCCGGGCCTGGGCCACTTCCTCCGAGCGGTAGCCCGCGTGGAACTTGGCCATGTTGGCGGCGGCCACGTCGCGGTCGCCCGCGGCCTTGGCCAGGGCGTCGCGGTAGCGCTGGGCGTCCAGCACGGCCAGCACGTCGCCCGCCTTCACCGCGTCGCCCTCGTCCACGCGCACCTCGGCCAGGCGCCCCGGCACCCGGAACGAAAGCTCCACCTCGCGGATGTCCACGTTGCCGTAAAGCTTCAGCTCCCGGTCCCCGCCGCCGCGCAGGCGCAGCACGCCCAAGACGATGCCGACGGCCGCCAGCACCGCCAGCCCGATCACAATTCGCTTTCTGTTCATCTGCCGCCCTCCGCCTGGCCCGTTTCAGGCGCGCAGCCCGCCACGATGGCCTCAACCTGCTCTATGCACAGCCTGGTGATGCACTCCAAATGCTCATCGGTCAGTCTGTCGCCGCCCACTACCCGCAAAATTCCGCTCATGCCCACCCGGAAAATCACCAGCTGGCCCATTACCGACAGGGCGCGCAGCCGCAGTTCCAAAGAATCCTGGCGGTTCAGCAGCCTGCCCAGAAGGGTGGTCCACACCCCGTGCACCTTGGCGAAAAAGCCGTCGTGAAACAGGGTGAAGGCCGCCGTGGGCGCTATCTGCTCCTGCATCATGATCTGGCTGAAGGAACGCGATTCCGGGCTGCCGAGCATCACCGAGACCAGGGTGCGCACCAGGAAGCGCATGGACTCCAGCAGTTCCTCCCGCGTGGAGGAGGGATTGCCGCAGGTGGCCACGACGCAGAGCATGCCCGGCCCGATCTCCGTGAGCTTGGCTTCTATGCCCTGCTCCATGACGGCCCTGTACAGGCCTTCCTTGCCGCCGAAGTGGTACAGGATGCCGGACAGGTTCACCCCGGCCTCCTGGGCCAGGGCGCGGGTGCTGGTGGCGTCGAAACCATGCAGGCCGAAGAGCTTCGTCCCGGCCTCGATGAGCTTCTTGCGCGTTTCTTTGTCCGCGTTCTTGGGTGGTTGACGCTTCATTAGTCCTCCATTGGCGCGCGCGCCGTCCCCAGACTGCAATTCATTCGTTCGAATGAATTAATACGCAGACACAGGAACGTCAAGCCCCGGCAAGGAGATTCGTTGCCGTACGCGCGGGCAGAAAAATGTGCACCGAAACCAGGGGTGGCCGCTGCGGCCCAAGCTGCTTCGAGCAGGCCGGAAGAACCGGACAGAATGCTCAGGAAGGCTTGGCCGGAGTCTCCGCCCCTGCCTTGCGGCCGGAGACCAGTTCCTCCATGCCTTCCATCATGGTCTCGATGTCGCCGATGAAGTAGGTCTGAAAGATCTGGCGCAGGGTCTCGTGCAGTTCGTCGTCCCCGCAGCCCGCCACGGAGTCGTACAGCCCGCGCGCGATGCGCCGGAAGACGTCGAACACCGCCGGATCGAAGTGGGTGCCGCGCTCCAGCTCCAGCAGGCGCATGGCCTCCTCAAAGGCGTAGGGCTCCTTGTAGGGCCTGCGCGAGGTCAGGGCGTCGAACACGTCGGCCAAGGCGAACACGCGCGCCCCAAGGGGGATGTCCGTCCCGGCGAGGCCGTGATCATAGCCGTTGCCGTCGTAGCGCTCGTGGTGGCCGCTGATGACCGGAAGCGCGTCGGACAGCCAACTGGCCTGGGCCACGATGTCGCGGCCGTGCTGCACGTGGGTCTGCATCACGCGGTATTCGCCGTCGGTGAGTCCGCCGGGCTTCAGCAGCACCGCGTCGCGGATGCCGATCTTGCCCACGTCGTGCAGCATGCCGCCCTTGACCAGGGAACGGATGGCCGCGCCAGGCAGTTCCAGGGCCTCGGCCAGCCGCACGGTGTAGATGGTGACGCGGTAGTTGTGGCGGTCGGTGTCGCTGTCGCGCTTGGCGATGGCGCTGCCCAGCACGCGCAGGGTCTCCAGGTTGGCCTCCTGCAAATGCACGGAAAGCCGCGTGACGCGCCGCAGAAGCCGGATGATGACGGGATAGAGCAGAAGCGAGGTGGCCAGCACCACCAGAACCACCAGGCCCACGGTGCCGAGCATGCTCTTGCGGATGTTGTCCTGCACCAGCTGGGACACGGCGTACACGCTCTCGCCGTAGGCGGCCACCTGGCCCCGGCTGTTGACCAGGGAAACGGCCAGGTGCACGTGGGGCTTGCCGCCGATGAGCACCAGGGACCGGCTTTGCACGGCCTGCCCCGGACGGAAGACATAGCCGTGCGCGCTCAGGTACTGGGCCACCTGGGCGGCCAGGGCGTAACTGGTGGCGGAGCGCTGGGCCACCACCTTGGAGTCCGCGTCCAGAATGCGCGCAGACGCGGTGAAGCCGAGCGACGGCCGGCGCAAGCCGCCGCTGAGCGAGTCCAGCGCGGCCTGCACCGCCTTGGCGTCCAGCCTTCCCGGCGCGTCCAGCTGCGGCAGGATGAGCTCGCGGAAGTCCTCCGCCCCGCTCATGGAGCTTTCAAGGATGGCCTCGTCGTAGTTCGCGTAGAGCTGAACATACGTCGCCCCGGCGAACAGCGCGCAGATCAACGCCGTCATGCCCAGAAGCCTCCAGACGAGCAGGCGGTGCAGCGAGGCCACAAGCCTCTTGCGCGAGGGTTGAACAACGGTCATGCCGCGAATCTCCTTCTTCCCCGGGGCGGCTGCGCCCTTATTGAACGTGGGGCCCTTCTTCGCCCGTGCCGTCGGCATTCGCCGGAGCGGCCCCCTTCTTGCCGAGGCGCTCCGTGAAGCCCTGGATGGAGCTGTACAGCACCGGGATGAGCAGCACGCCGATGGCCGCGGCGCAGAGCATGCCGCCGAACACCGCCGTGCCCATGGTGTTGCGCGCGGCCGCGCCCGCCCCGCTGGCCAGGGCCAGGGGCACAACGCCCAGGATGAAGGCGAAGCTGGTCATGAGGATGGGCCGGAAGCGCGCCAGGGCACCTTCCACCGCGGCCTCGGCCGTGGGCAGCCCGGCCTCCCGGCGCATCTTGGCGAACTCCACGATGAGGATGGCGTTCTTGGCCGCCAGGCCGATGAGCACCACCAGGCCGATCTGGGCATACACGTTGTTGTCGAAGCCCCGCAGCATCTGGGCCGCCATGGCCCCGAACACGCTGGTGGGAATGGACAGGATGACGGCGAAGGGGATGGTCCAGGACTCGTACTGCGCGGCCAGCACCAGGAAGACCATCAAGAGGCCCATGCCGAAGGCCACCATGGCCTGGGAGCCCGCCTGCTTTTCCTGGAAGGCGATGCCCGTCCACTCCATGCCGTAGCCCTGGGGCAGGGTCTTCCGCACGCTCTGCTCCACCGCCGCCATGAGCTCGCCCGTGCTGTGTCCCGGCGCCGCGCCGGAGGTGAACTCCACCGAGCGGTACAGATTGTAGCGGCGGATGTACTCCGGTCCCTTGATGTGCGTGCCCGTGCCCAGGGTGTTCAGGGGCACCATGGCCCCGGCGGAGTTGCGCACGAAGTAGCGCGCGATGTCCTCCTCCGTGGCGCGGTATTGCGGATCGGCCTGGAGCATGACCTTGTAGGTGCGGCCATACTTGTTGAAGTCGTTCACATACTTTCCGCCGAGCATGATCTGCAGGGTGCTGAACACGTCGTTCAGCACAACGCCCTGGCTCTTCACCTTTTCGCGGTCCACATCGAAGAAGTACTGCGGCACGCCCACGCTGAAATCCGTGAACAGGCCGGCCACGGCCTTGTTCTCGCCCGTGGCCTTCCACAAGAGGCCCATGTTCTTGCCCAGCTCGGCTATGGACTTGCTGGAGCGGTCCTGCATTTCGAACTGATAGCCGCCGGTGCTGCCCATGCCGGGCACCGTGGGCGGCGGAATGCAGATGATGCGGCCCTCGGGCATCTGGGCGAAGGCGGCCTGGGCCCGGCGGATGGCCGCGGCCAAGGAAAGCTCCCTGGTCTGGCGCTCGTCCCAGGGCTTCAGCACCACGAACACGCAGGAGGTGTACGAGCTGTACCCGCCGGTGAGGATATTCAGGCCGCCCAGCACGATGGTGTCGGACACGGCCGGGTCCTTCAGCAGCACGTCCTCCATCTTCTTCACCAGGGCGTTGTTGCGGGTGAGGGAAGACGCCTCGGGCAGGTTCACGGAAACGATGTAATAGCCCATGTCCTCACTGGGCACGAAGCCCGTGGGCAGCACCTTGAGCACGCCGCCGGTGCCGATGACCAGGCCGACCAGTCCCAGGAGCACAATGGCCGACATGCGGATGCCCTTCTTGACCAGCGCCCCGTAACCGCGCGTGAAGGCCTCGAAGCCGCGGTTGAAGGCCGCAAAGAAGCGCGCCAGCAGGCCGGTCTTTTCCGTGGCGGGCCGCAGCAGAATGGAGCACAGGGCCGGGCTCAGGGTCAGGGCGTTCAAGGCGGAAATGCCCACCGAAACCGCCACGGTGACGGCGAACTGCTGGTACAGGCGGCCCGTGGTGCCGCTCATGAAGGCCGAGGGCAGAAACACGCTCATGAGCACGAGGGAAATGGCCACGATGGGCCCGGCCACCTCGGCCATGGCGCGCTTGGTGGCCTCAAGCGGCGGCAGCTTGTCGTGGTCGATCTTGTGCTGCACGGCCTCCACCACCACGATGGCGTCGTCCACCACGATGCCGATGGCCAGCACCATGGCGAAGAGCGTGATGGTGTTGATGGAGAAGCCGAGCAGGGGAAAGGCCGCGAAGGTGCCGATGAGCGCCACGGGCACGGTGATCATGGGGATGAGCGTGGCGCGCCAGTCCTGCAAAAAGATGAACACCACGATGAGCACCAGGATGACGGCCTCGAACAGCGTGTGCAGCACGCTTTCGATGGAGGCGCGCACGAAGCGCGTGGTGTCGAAGGGAATCTTGTACTCCATGCCCTCGGGAAAGGCCTTGGAGCGGTCGGCCATGACGGCGCGCACCTTGTTGGCCAGGTCGATGGCGTTGGCCCCGGGCAGCTGGTAGATGCAGATGGTGGAGGTGGGCTGGGCGTTCAGCCTCGTGTAGCCCCGGTAGCTCTCGCTGCCCAGCTCCACGCGGCCCACGTCCCGCAGGCGCACGATGTTGCCGCCCTGGCCCGCGCGCAGGATGATGTTCCCGAACTCCGCGGGGTCGGCCAGGCGTCCCTTCACCTGCACGGTGATCTGGAAGGGCACGTTGTCCGGCGCGGGCTGCTGGCCCAGTTGGCCGCCGGGGGCCTGCACGTTCTGCTCGGTCAGGGCGTTGGCCACGTCCACGGCCGTAAGCCCGGTCTGGGAAAGCTTGTTCGGATCAAGCCACACGCGCATGCCGTAGGTCAGGTTGGCGGCCAGCGTCACGTTGCCCACGCCGGGAATGCGGCTGATGGCGTCGACGATGTTGATGCGCGCGTAGTTCTCCAAAAACAGCGAGTCGTACATGCCCTTGGGCGAGGTCAGGTTCACCACCAGCACCATGTCGGGCGACTGCTTCATCACCGACACGCCCGCGCGGGTGACGTCGGCGGGCAGGGTGGCCTCGGCCAGCTGCACGCGGTTCTGCACGTCCACCGTGGCCAGCTCCAGGTCGCGGTCGGCCGCGAACGAGATGTTCAGCACCATGCGGCCGTCGTTGCTGCTGACGGAGTTCATGTACAGCATGTCCTGGGCGCCGTTCACCTGCTGCTCGATGGGCGCGGCCACGGTCTCCTCCACCACCTGGGCGCTGGCGCCGTTGTAGCTGGCCACCACCTGCACGGTGGAGGGGGAGATGCGGCTGGGGAACTGCGAAACCGGCAGCACCGCTATGCACAGCGCGCCCACGATGGTGATGATGATGGAGATGACGGCGGAGAAGATGGGACGCTGGATGAAGAAATTGACCATGCCTGGGCTCCCTTGCGTCGGCGCGTGCGCGCGGTGAATGCGGGAGGAACGACGACCGGGGGCTTGGGGCGCTGCCCTCCCCCGGCCGGAATGCTCTGGCGCTCTAGGGCTTGGCTGGCGCTGCGGCGGGCGCGGGTGCAGGCGCGGGCGCCACGGGCGTTCCCGTGCGCACCTTCTGCCAGCCGTCCACGATGACCGCATCGCCCGCGCTCAGGCCCTTCTGCACGATGTAGCCGCCGGCCGTGCGCGCGCCCAGGGTCACCGGGCGGCTCTCGGCCTTGCCGTCCTTGTCCACCACGAACACGAACTTCGCGCCCTGCACGTCGCTCACGGCCTGCTCCGGCACCACGGTGGCGTTGTCCACGGCGCCGAACTCCACGCGCACCTTGGCGAACAGGCCGGGCTTGATGACGCCGTCAGGGTTGGGGAACACCGCGCGCACGGGCAGGGTGCCGGTGGAGGGGTCCACGGCGCGGTCGGCCATGTCGATGCGGCCCGGCTGGGGATACACGGTCTCGTCGGCCAGGATGACGTTGCAGATGAGGGGCTTCAGGCTCTCGCCCCTGGCCTTGGCCTCCACATATTCCCTGGCCACGGCCAGGTAGTCGCGCTCGCTGATGTTGAAGGTCACGGTGAAGGTGTCCGTGGCGGAGATGGTGGCCAGCAGGCTGTTCTGGCCGGGGCCCACCAGGTCGCCCACCTTGAAGTTGCTTTTGCCGATGCGCCCGGCCTGGGGGGCCAGCACCTTGGTGTAGCCCAGATTGGTGCGGGCCTCGCTGGCCGTGGCCGAGGCCGAGGCCACGCTGGCGGCCAGCTGGCGCTCGTTGGTCACCTTGGCGTCGTATTCCTGCTGGCTCACCGCGCCCTGCTTCACCAGGGCCTCGAAGCGCATGCGCTCCTTCTTGGCGTACTCCAGCTGGGCCTTGCCCTGGGCCACGTCGGCGCTGGTGCGCGCCAGGGTGTTTTCCTGCTCCACCGGGTCGATGACAAAGAGCAGATCCCCGGCCTTGACCAGGGAGCCTTCCCTGAAGTTGATTTTCTTGAGGAAGCCGTTGATGCGCGCGCGTAGTTCCACGGTGGACTCGGAATCCGTGCGGCCGGTGAACTCTCCGGAAAGCGGCACGGTTTTGGCCTGGAGCACCACGGTGGAGACCGCCACTGGTTTGGAATCCTGCCCGGCCTTGTCGTCGCCTTTGCCGCAGCCGACAAGCCCAATGGCGAATCCGGCGGCCAACGAAACGGCCAGCAGAAGTTGGAGCGCAGGCGTCAATACCGGGGAAAACAAGAAGGCGGAGCTGAGGCGCTTCGTCATGCTATTCCTCCAGAATGTGCCGCAAGCCCCCGGGCAGGGCCGAGCCAGCGGCCTGATGTGTTTGCGCATTTTGCATATGCCACGGCGGGCGTGTGCGGGCAAGGGATATAGAGCCGCCTGGACCGGCTTGCCCCGAAAATTGTTCGGCGCCCCCGCCCGCCAAAGGCCGGCCAAGCGGGACTCTGTCCCGACAATGGGAAAAAATCCTGCCACAACTCCGCTTTTCACCTTCGGCAAATAGAGCATTCACCTATTTCCCCTGCCACCCCAGGAGGATATCAAACTCGCGGACAGGAGTCTTTCCCGGCGGCCACAGGCCGTGCAAGGCAGCGCCCCGGGGCGAATTTCTGAACTGTGGAGGGGGTATGCCAAGCAACTCGGAATACGCGCGGCGGCAGTTTCGAGCCCAGGCGGACGAGCAGGCGGAGAAGGAACAGCTGCGGCAGGAAGTCGGCGCGTTGCGCAGGAAGGTAAAGGCCCTTGAGGACAAGGTCGCCCGCCTTACCCATGAGATTTCCCGGCGCAAGGTCGTGGTGGAGAACCCGCGCGGCTTCTCCTAGGCGTCAGGCCGGGCGAGGCCGCGGCAGGCCGCGCCCAAGGGCGGGCGGAAGATATTTCGGCTAACATTTGATCGGGAGGGAACATGTCTCAGTGGTCCAAAAGCAATGACGTCCTGAACACCATGAACCGGGGCAACCCGTGCGAATCCGGCCTGTGCACCCTGTGCCGGGCCGACTGCTCCGGCAAGTGCGAAACCTGGTCCTCCAGCCTCAAGGGCAGAAGCCTGCTCTACCCGCGCGATTTCGGCGCCGTCACCGCCGGCAGCGCCAACACCTGCCACGTGGGCGTCAGCTACAATTCCCTGCGCATCCAGGGCTACAACTACGGGGCCGAGGGCCTGGCCAAAGGCGTGTCCTCCTCGCCGGACAACTGCCTGTTCACCAAGGTGGACCTGGAGACGAGCTTCGGCAACGCCGACCCCGTGAAGTGCCGCCTGCCGCTGATGACCGGGGCGCTCGGCTCCACCTTCATCGCCGCCAAGTACTGGGACTCCTTCGCCATCGGCGGGTCGCTCGTGGGCATTCCCGTTGTGGTGGGCGAAAACGTCGTCGGCGTGGACCGCGAGAGCAAGCTCACGGCCAAAAAAATCACCAAGGCCCCGGAGCTGGACCGCCGCGTGGAGACCTACCTGCGCTACAACGACGGCTACGGCGCCATCATCGTGCAGATGAACGTGGAGGACACGCGCAACGGCGTGGCCGAGTACGTCATCGACAAGTACGGCGACAAGGTCTGCCTGGAGCTCAAGTGGGGCCAGGGCGCCAAGAACATCGGCGGCGAAATCGAGGTCACCAGCCTGGATTACGCGCTGTTTCTGAAAAAGCGCGGCTACCTGGTGGACCCGGACCCGGAGGACAAGAAGGTCCAGGAGGCCTTCAAGAGCGGAGCCATCCACGGCTTCGCCCGGCACAGCCGCCTGGGCTATACCGACCTCTCCACCGAGGCCCAGGTGCGCGAGAGCTTCATGGACTCCGTGGCCTACCTGCGCAAGCTGGGCTTCAAGCGCATCTCCCTCAAGACCGGCTCCTACGGCATGGAGGCGCTGGCCATGAGCATCAAGTACGCCAGCGACGCCGGGCTCGACCTCCTGACCATCGACGGCTCCGGCGGCGGCACGGGCATGAGCCCCTGGAACATGATGGAGACCTGGGGCGTGCCGAGCATCCTGCTGCACGCCAAGGCGCGCGAGTACGCGGCGCTGCTGGCCGCGCGCGGCACCAAGGTGGTGGACATGTCCTTCGCCGGCGGCTTCGCCCGGGAGGACCACGTGTTCAAGGCCATGGCCCTGGGCGCGCCCTTCGTGAAGCTCATCTGCATGGGCCGCGCCATCATGATCCCCGGCTTCCTGGGCGCGAACATCGAAGGGGCCCTGCACCCGGAGCGCCGCGCAAAGGTCTTCGGCAACTGGGACAAGCTGCCCAAGACCGTCAGCGACCTGGGCGACTCGCCGGAGCAGATCTTCGCCTGCTACGAGGACGTGAAGAAGAAGGTCGGGGCCAAGGAGATGAAGAACATCCCCTACGGAGCCATCGCCTTCTGCACCCTGGCCGACAAGCTCTCCGCGGGCCTGCAGCAGCTCCTGGCCGGTGCGCGGCGCTTCAAGCTGGCCGAGCTCTGCCGCAACGACATCGCCGCCGCCAACCGCGAAACCGCACGCGAGACGGGCATCGGCTTCATCACCGACGTGCAGGACGAAACCGCCAAAAGGATCCTGGAAGCCTAGTCCCAGCTGGGCCGGACCGGGCTGGCCCCTTCCCCGCCGCAAGGCCGGGAGGGGGCCGGCCCCTGTTCCGGTTTCGACCGGTCCGCGAGTCCGGTCAGGCGGACTTGGCTCGGCCAGGCGGGCGTGCTACCCTGGTG
>NZ_DATMYK010000187.1:0-4058 GCF_035560995.1 Humidesulfovibrio sp.
GAGGGCGGCGGCGCGCCCGACCGCGAAGCCGCGGCCCTGGCCTGGGCCAAGGCGCTCAACTGCGTGGACGCCCTCGGCGGCGGCTGCGGAACCTGCGCGGCCTGCCGGCAGATCGACGAGCGCGTGTTCCGCGACCTCATCGTGGTGGACAAACGCTTCTTCGAGGAAGCCAAGCAGCAGGAGAGCCTTTCCGGCACAGACGCCATGCGCCGCCTGCTGCCGGTGTGGGGCCAGCCGCCCCAGGGCGCGGGCAGCCGCGTGACCATCTTCGTCGAGGCCCAGGACCTGCACCCCTCCGTGGCCAACCTGCTGCTCAAGACGCTGGAGGAACCCCGCCCCGGCAATGTCTTCGTGCTTTTGGCCCCCCAGCGGGAGCGCTTGTTGCAGACCCTTGTCTCGCGCAGCTTTGTGCTCACCCTGCCCTGGCCCGAGGCCAAGACGCCGGAACCGGACGCTGCCGAGTGGATCGCCGCGCTGCTGAATTTTTGGGACACGGGCCAAGGCTGGTTCGAACGCACGGGCACCAAGGGCGCGGCGGACCGCTCCCTGGCCTTGCGCATCCTCTCCGGCCTGGCCGGGGAACTGGCCCAGGCCCTGGCTCTGGGCGTTGACGGCCAGGGCGGCCAGGGCAGCCCCACGGCCAAACGTCTGGCGCGGCTCGGACCCTCCGGCCTGCGCAGGCTCGACCTGGTGCTGGCCCAGGCCCAGGAGGCCCTCACCCAGCCCACGGCCCCGGTGGCCCTGGTGCTCGACTGGGTGGCCACGGCCGTCATTCCCAAGCCCGCAGGCCGACCCTCCCCCCAGACCGCGCGCCTAGGCCGCTAAAGGCCCGCACGGGCGCTTCCGCGCCGGCTTCGCAAAAGCCGCTGCCGCGGCAATGTCATCAATAGTCCTTCGCACGTCTGGCCAACACAGGGCGCGCCCATGCCGGGGCGCAAAAAAAGCGCCGCCAGCCGAAGCCAGCGGCGCATGCCGAAAAAATGTCAGTCGAGGGCGCCGCCCGCGCGTTTCGCCGGGCAGCCTGTGGTTCTATTCGTCGTCGTCGCGGCCGTCGTCGTCGTCGTCATCGTCGTCGGTCTTGTCCTCGTCCTCAAGCAGGATGTCCTCGATTTCCCCGGCCAGATCGTCCAGGCGGGTGCCGAAGGCGTCGAAATCGGCGGATTCCTCGCTCTCCAGGTCGGAGAACACTTCGCGGATCAGGGTCGCGGCCCGGTCAAGCTTCTTTCTGTAGGCGTTTTTCATTGTCATTCCTCCGAAATGCTGCGTTGTCTGCACGGCGTGCGCCCACGCCGGCCCGCGCGCGGTTTCCCGGCGGCGCTTGGACCCCCTACCCGGAGCCGGGCGTCTTGTCCACCCGCTCCTGCTAGCCCATTTTGAGCCGGGGCGCCGTGGACTTCTTGGGCATGAACACGCGCAGCTGGGTCAAAGTGTCGATGGGCCTGGCCAGGCTCTCGCGCAGGAAGGCCAGCGGGGCCTTCTGCAGGGTCAGGGACGGATTGTCGAAGCTTTGGCAGAACACCTCTCCCCAGTTGGTGGCGTAAAGCACGCTCACGGTGAGGATCTTGTTCTTGTCCGTGGGCACGGGCAGGTTGGCGATGACGTAGGCCCGCGTCACGCGCTCGGCCTGCAGGTATTCGTCCAGGTCGGGCTCCAGGGTTTCGCGCCGGGGGAAAAAGCCCGCCAGGTCCGCCAGCAAGGCTTGCAAATCCAGCAGGGCGATGGGCGCGAGGCTGCGCTCCGCGTGCACGGCCTGCCTGGGGTCGTACAGGCCGTTGAACAACAGCCAGGCCAGCAGGCGCACCACGTCCACATCGCGCCGCAGGGGCGCCAGCGATTCCACCGCCGCCTTGCCCGCGTCCTTGTCCTTGCCCTTCACGCCCCAGATGGTGCGCTTGCCCGGGGCCTTCTCGGCGTAGAAGAACAGTTCGGTGAAGGTCAGGCCGTCGGACAGGAAGGGCACCAGCCCCACCTTGTGCGGGTGCTGGGCGAAGTTGGCGGCGATGCGCCTGCCCAGCCGGGTCAGGTCCTCCGGACTGATCTGGGCGGCCGTGTCGCCCGCGCGGATGCCCGCTTGTATGCCCGACTGGATGCGCCGGTAGGCCGAGATCATGAACTGGTTGACCATTGCGCCCAGGCGCAAGGCCCCGGCGAAGGCCCCAGCATCGCCTTGCGCGCCAGCTTGCGCGGCGGAGGACGCGGCGGCCTGCGCGGCGGGCGGCAGGCCGTTGGCCTCGAACTCCGCTGGCAGGTCCTCCGGGGCCACATCGGCCTTCAGCCGCAGGCACTCGCCCATGAGGGTCAGGCTGCCGAGGTCTTCCAGCTGCCGGTAGTGCTTGCGGATGGACGTGAAGAGCGAGAGATACGGGTCCACGTCCTCGGCCAGCCTGCGGCCGCGCAGCACCGCCTCCTTGATGCGGTCGCACAGGAGGCGCATGTCCTTGCCCTGGCCCGCGTACTTTTCCAAAAGTCCCAGCTTCATCACGGACTTGTACGGGCTGTGCAGGGCTTTCACTATCTGCCACAGGCAGGCCCCGAAATATTCCTGCGGCGGGATGGCCCGGGGCTGCCCCAGGTCCACCAGTTCCTGGGCGGTGCGCGGGGCCAGGCGGGAAAGCTCGGCCAGCAGGGCTTCGGCCTCGGCCTGGGAGGCCGTGGGCGGCGCCGCCCACCACAGGAGGTCGCGCCCGGCGAGCTTCAGGGCCGTGCGGTAGAACTCCTCCTTCAAGAGGGCCGCCTGGGCCGAGCCGGAGCTTTCCTTGTCGCTCATGCCGAAGTTGTTCTGGCGCACGTCCTCCATGGCCATGGGGAAGAAATGCAGCTCCAGGCCGTATTGCTCCCAGGCCCAGGCTTCCAGGGCCTGGAGTTTGCGCGCCAGGCCCGCGCGCGCGGTCTCGAAGCCCGCCTGACCGTCGCGCAAGGCCGGGCCGGGGTTCACGCAGACCCAGCAGTCCACGTCGGAGCTGGGCTTCTGCGCAACCGATCCCAAGGAGCCGATGGCGTACACGGCCTCCAGGATCAGGGCCGGTTCGGGCAGGGCGCTGGCCGTTCTGGGCAGGGCCTGGCCGGGAAACAGGCGCTCCAGCTGGGCGCGGTCCTCGCCCGCGGGCGCGGCGGGCCGGACGTGCCCGGCGATGGCGCAGGGCGGCACGCCCGCGACGCCTTGGCTGGCCTCGAACACGCTGGTGGTCAGAAGCGCGGGCAAGAGGCGCAGCAACTGCCCCTGGGGTTCGGTCAGGCGCTCCAGGGCCAGTTCGCGGCGGCGCTGGTCCTGGCCGCGCATGGCCGACAAGGTCCGCCGGGCCTCGTCCACGCGCAGGAAGGCCTCCAGGCAGGCGCGCACAAAGGCCGCGCCGGGGCCGCTTTGCAGGGCCGGGTGCAGCTCCTGGGTTTCGCGGCAGCTGGTGTCCAGGCAGCGGGCGCGGGTTGCGGCCTCGGCCTGGGACAGGCGGGGACTGTCCGTATGGCCGCCCAGCACGGCCAGACCGGGCGCGGGCGAGCGCGTGAGCCGCAGGTTCAGGCATTCGCAGCCGAGCACCCGCGCATCTCCGAACTGGCAGGCCATGAGCTCCGAGTCGCGCCAGACGCATCTTTCCAGCAGGGAGCCCGAAAGGTCGCAGCGTGCAAGGGCCAGCCGGGCCAGGGCGCATTCCTGGGCGTGCAGGCCGGAAAGCGCGCAGGCGCGCAGGCTCAGGGAATCCAGGCGGTTCTTGAGCAGTCCCGCTCCGGCCAGGCTGGATTCCGCGAAGGAGCAGGCCCCAAGGGCGCAGGCCTCGAAGACCGCGCGGGAAAGGTCGCAGCTCTCGAAGCTCACGCCGGAGAAGCGGCAGCCCCGGAAGCGGCTGTGGGAGAGATCCGCGCCGGAGAAGACGCAGCTCTGGAAGGTGCAGTTCTCGAAATCGCACTGGGCGAGCAGCGCGCCGCTTACGCGCACGCGGCGGAAAACCACGCCGGAGAAGCGGCAGCGCGAGAGGTCGGTGCCGCTTAAAGTGAGGCCTTCCAACAGTTCGTCGGCAAGGTTGGAATGGTGGAAGGCCTGATCTTTGAGGGTAAGCACGGCG
>NZ_DATMYK010000188.1:0-4498 GCF_035560995.1 Humidesulfovibrio sp.
GTGCGCCCCGTGGCCGGGCACGAGACGCGCCTCAAACAGGCCTCGCGCCTGGGCTATGGCCCCTTGCTGCATTCCGGCACCTGCAAAACCCTGGACGACCTGCGCCGCGCCCTGTTCGGCAAGGCCCAGAACTGAGCCGTCCAGATTCATCCCACATCCACAAGGAGACGATGATGCTGCCCACCGCCTTCCTCTTTCCCGGCCAGGGCTCGCAAGAGCTGAACATGGGCCGCGACGTGGCCGAGGCCCAGGCTTCGGCCATGGACCTCTGGATTCTGGCCGAGAAGCACTCCGGCCTCAAGCTGCGCGAAATTTACTGGGGAGCCGAGGGCGCCGCCCCGGCCCCGGAGATGAGCGACACCCGCGCCCTGCAGCCCGCCCTCACAGTGGTCAACGTGAGCCTGTGGCTGGCCCTGAAGGACAAGCCCGCGGCGCAGAACCCCGTGGCTGCGGCCGGGCACAGCCTGGGCGAGTTCGCCGCCCTCACCGCCGCCGGCGTGCTTGGCGTGGAGGACGCGGTGAAGGCCGTGTGCGAACGTGGCAAGCTCATGGCGAATGCGGGCAAGGAAGGCCACGGCATGGCCGCCGTGCTCAAACTGCCCCTGGAAGCAGTGGAGCAGGCCGTGGACAAGGCCGCCAAGCAGAGCGGAGCCTTCCTGCGCATCGCCAACCACAATTCGCCCGCGCAGTTCGTGATAAGCGGCGAAAAGCCCGCCCTGGAACTGGCCGCAACGCTGGTGAAGGAAGCCAAGGGCCGCGCCGTACCCCTGGCCGTTTCCGGCGCGTTCCACAGCCCGCTCATGAGCGAGCCGGCCAACGCCTTCGCCAAGGTGCTGGAGGATCTGCGCTGGCAGCGCGCCGCGTTCCCGGTGTGCATGAACGTCACCGGCCAGCCCGAAAGCGACCCCGGCATCCTGAAGACCCTGCTGGCCGCGCAGATGACCTCCTCCGTCCTGTGGACCACCACCATGCAGAGCCTGTACGCCATGGGCGCGCGGCGCTTCGTCGAGGTGGGCCCCAAGGGTGTGCTGGCCAAGCTGGTGGGCCAGAACCTTGAGGGCAAGGACGACGCCATCGCCCAGGGCGCGGGCAACATGGACGCCCTCATGGCCCTGTAGCCCCCGCATCACATCATGCCTTCGCGGCCCGGCTGTCCTTTGGGATGGCCGGGCCGTTTCGCGTTCATTCGCCCCCAGGCCCATATTGATGAGGCGCGCGCCCCGGAGTACAGATCGTCTATGCGGCGCAACCGCCCGTCCCCACCCCGACACCAACGGAGCCCCCATGAAGATGACCACCCGCTTCCGCAGTCTGGTGAACGCCCCGGAGCTGCTCATGCTCCCCGTGGCCCACGACGGCCTCTCGGCCCTGGCCATCCAGCAGGCGGGCTTCTCCGCCATGGCCATGGCGGGCTACGGCACCTCGGGCAGCGTGCTCGGCCTGCCGGACATCGGGCTCATCAGCTCCACCGAGATGCTGACGCACTACGCCAACCTCATCGACCGCGTGGACATCCCGGTGCTGGTGGACATCGACACCGGCTTCGGCGACGTGAACAACGTCATGCGCACGGTGCGCCTGGTGGAGCGCATGGGCGCGGCCGCCCTGTTCATAGAGGATCAGACCTACCCCAAACGCTGCGGCCACATGGCGGGCAAGAGCGTGGTCAACGTGGACGAGTACCTGCCCAAACTGAAGGCCGCCCTGGCCGCCCGCAGCGACCCGGACTTCGTCATCATGGCCCGCACCGACGCCGCCGCCGTCCATGGCCTGGACGAGGCCATCCGCCGGGCGCGGCTGTATGCCGAGGCCGGGGCGGACATGGTCTTCGTGGAGGCCGTGACCACGCGCGAGGACATGGCCAGGGTCAACGCGGCCGTGCCCGCGCCCAGCATGGCCAACATGATCGAGGGCGGCAAAAGCCCCTTCCTGAGCGCCGCCGAGTTGCAGGACCTTGGCTACGCGGCGGCGGCCTATCCGTGCGCCTCGGTGTTCACGGCCGCGCGCGCCCTGCAGACCTGGGCCAACACCCTGAAGGCCAAGGGCAGCACCGAGGGCTTTGCCACCCCGCAGAACATGATGAATTTTGAAGAGTATTACCGCTTCATCGGGGCCGAGGCCATCCGCGAGCGCGAGAAGCAGTTCCGCTAGACCGGAACCACACGCACAGCGGCCCGGCGCTCCCGCTTCCTGTGGGGGCGGCCGGGCCGTTTCGCGTTCAGGTCTTATTTCGCGGGAAGAATGCCCACTTCCGCCAGCATGGCCCGCGCCAGCTCCAGGCGCAGGGGCATCAGGTCACGCCAGGTGCGCGCGTCGCCGGGCCTGGGGCTCAGGTTCAGGGCAAAGGCATAGGTCTCGCCGCCGCGTTCCACGTAGCCCACCAGCCAGCCCACGGGCGTCCGGTCACTTGTGTCGCCCGGCACACCGCCGTGCACGGCCATGCCGCTCTTGGCGTATAGCTTCCATTGGCCGCGCGCGCGCTTTTTCTGGCCGGGCTCCTGGCCGGACCCTTGATCCGTTCCCTGGTCCAGCAGCATGATCTGCCGCAGCAGGCCCAGGCTGCGCGGGGAAAACGGCACGTCGCCGCGCGCCAGCCGGTCCAGGTAGCGCACCTGCTCGTCCGCGCTGATGCGCAAGCCCCCGTCGAGCCAGAACTGGTCGGAGCCGCCTGCGTCGGCGTTGCCGTAGGACAGGGTCCGCATGGCCGCGCCCAGGCGCTCGCGCCCGTTCAGGCGGCCCAGCTCCACAAAGTACCACACGCAGGACACACGGAAGGCCTGTTCCAGCGTCAGGTCGCTGTCCCAGCCGGGAAAGTCGCGGTGCACGCCGTCCCAGCGCAGCAAAAAGGCCGTGTCCGGGGCCACGCCCGATTCCAGGGCCACCAGCGCATTGACGACCTTGAAGGTGGACGCGGGGCGCAGGCGCAAGGACGCGCGCTGCGGATTCACGCGCACCATCCCCTGCGGCGTTTGCGCCACGAAGCAGCCGTCCAGGCCGCGCTCGTCGAAGAGCCGGGCCAGCCGGGCAAGGTCGGGTCGCACGGAATCCGCCGCGAGGCACAGGGCAGGCAGCAGCAAAAGGGCCAAAAACGGCAGGCCCAGAAACGAAAGGAGGCTACGCAGCTGTTTCATGGGGCGGGTATAAAAGCCCGGACCTGGCCGCGCAAGGGGGGCACGTGCTCACCGGCCTTTACAAAAGGCTGTTGACACATACCAGAAGTATGTTGACAACTCCGGGCATCAATTCTACCTGCGAGCAGTATCCATGCTTCCCCCCAGGAGAATGTCGATGAAAATCTACGCGCTTTTCGACGACCAAGGGCTCCCGAAAGGCTTCTACACACCAGTTATCCACGTAAAAATCCCACACAACGCCGTGCTCATCACCACACAGGATTGGCATGAATTCATTCGCCACCAAGGCTTTCGACGTTGGGATGGGGAAAAACCTGTTGAATATATCCCGCCACAAACAACCGCAAAGCAACACTCGCGCTCCCTGTGGCGGATTCTGCATCCCATTGCAATACTGCGTAATAAGCTGATCCACTTGCCGAGATGAACACGTTCTCCACCACAACACATTACCGTATTCATCCGAAATAAATAATTAATGCGCAAAAGCGCTCGCGGCGTCAGTGTCTTCCACACACCGCGGGGGCCGGGTGCGCCCAAGCCAAGGCCTTTTGGCGCGGCGTACGCCCCCCGCAGGCCGGGCTGAGGCGCACGATTCGGGCGGGCGGATGTCAAACCGGAAATAAACGCACGACAAGCGTGAAAACGGACGCGCTCCTCAATACTTGCGGTCCGGGCGCGGGAAGATCTTGGCCTCGGCCCGCACGGTGTGCCTGTCCAGGTGGTTGATGCGGTTCACGGCGTCGATGGCCTGGCGGCGCAGGATGGGCAGCAGGTCCGAATGCTCCAGGAATCCGGCGTAATCCGGGTTCGCGGTGATGCCCGGCCCAAGGAGAAAGCCATCCTCCACCTTGGGGTCCACGCGCACGTCGCCTTCGTCGAGCACCACTTCCGCGCCCGTGGCGCGGCTCAGAATCTCGCGCAGGAACTCGGCAAAGGCGTTCTGCACGTCCAGAATGCTCTCGGCGCTGTTCACGCGCTGGCGCAGGGCGCGCGACAAATCGTTCTCATGCTTGGTCAGGGATGACGTAGCGTTCATGGGGCCTCCGGGGAGTGTTGCAGGGACCTTCCTCATGTTCCCATATTCCCCCCGGCGGAGGCGAATGTAAAGGGGAGGGAGAGGGACTAAGCGCCGCGAACTCCTATGGACATTGCAAACATTAAATTTGCCTTCAATACACCCTAGACATCAAGATGCCGGGAGTTGATTTATGATATTGATGACTTGTGGCACGCTCTCAGAAACTACTTCCTCTTTATAATATAGCCAACCACTGGCCTTAGGCCGCTCATTCTTGACTATCCAAAATGCAGGCTTAACTGTTGCAACAACCTCATAGTAATACAATCCTCCACTTTTAGCT
>NZ_DATMYK010000189.1:0-7933 GCF_035560995.1 Humidesulfovibrio sp.
CGTTGGCCCCGTGCACGCCACAGGCGTCGAACACGGCGATTCCCTCTCCCATGGTAGCCAGGCTGGACTGGAAGGTCACGTGGTAGATTCCGAGAAGCATGAGGGGACCTCGCTCGCTGAAGGTTTCCTCAACCATAGCCAAGAACTGCGGACGAGGGAAGCCTGACGGACGATTATTCCGTAGTTCCTTTCAGCCAGATGACCGACAGCATGCGTCCCGTCACCCGGGCGGCCCGGTAGGAGAAGAACTCCTGCGGGTTGGACTGCGTGCACAAATCCACGCCGAAGATGCGCTCGGGCTTGAGCCCCGCCGTTTCCAGCTGATGCCGCGTGAGCCGCCAGAGGTCCACTGTGTCGGCCTTGCGGTTGAAAAAGGGCAGGAACTCCTGGCCGAACTCCTGGGCGAAGTGGACGAACTGGGCCTTGGCCGGGCCCAGGCTCGGCCCGCGCACGGCGTAAAGCTCGCTGGCGGCGCAGCCGTAATGCGCGCACAAGCGCGCCACGGCGCTGCCCGGCAGGTTCAGCACGTTGCCGCGCCAGCCCGCGTGCAGGGCGGCCACGAAGCGGCCGGATTCGTGCGCAATGAGGATGGGTTGGCAGTCCGCCGTCTTGATGCACAGCCCGACGCCAGGCGCGGAGGTGGCCAGGGCGTCGCCCTCAAGCGCGGCCCCGGCGCTGGCGAAGACATCCAGAGAAACCGGCGCGGGCTCCAGGTGCAGCGCGTCGCCATGCACCTGCTTCAGCTCGCACCAGTGCGACAAGCCCAGCTGTGCGGCCAGGGCGCGACGGTTCTGCGCCACGGCGGCAGGGTCGTCACCCACATCGAAGGACAGGTTGGCCCCGTCAAAGGGGGCTACGCTTGCGCCGCCCGTGCGGGTGGTGAAGGCGCAGGAGATTCCGCTCAGACCCGGAAAAGCAAACGGGACAGCGCCGATGGGCGCTTCCACCAGGGGGGCGCCCCCTACCGGAACCATTTGAGCTCGCGTTCGGTGCACACGGCCTGCACGGGCTCATCCCAGGCGTTAGTCGGCAGCACCGGCAGGCGCTGGAAATCATAGCACAGGCCGATGGTGACGGCCTCGTCCATCTCCGGCTTGGCCAGCAGGCGGTCGTAGTAGCCGCCGCCAAAACCCAGGCGATAGCCGTGGGCGTCGAAGGCCACTGCGGGCACCAGCACCAGGTCGGGCACGAAGGGTTCACCGGAGTCCTCGCGCGTGGCGCAGCACGGGGCGGGCTCCATGATGTTGAAGGAGCCCTCGGTCAGGTCCTCCTCGCAGGTGCAGGCGCACAGATCCATGAAGCCGGGCTGCTCCGGCCGGCAGCGCGGCAAAAGGGCGATGGCCCCGCGTTCCCACAGCTCCGCCAGAAGCGGGCGGGTGTCCACCTCGTTCTTGATGGGCCAGTATAGCAGCACGGACCAGGCGTTCTTCCACTCGGTCAGCGTGCGCAAACGCTCGGCCACGGCCAAGCTGGCTCGCTGGACCTCCTCCGGTGAGAGCGCCATGCGCTGCTCAACCAACATCTTGCGAAGCTTGTCTTTTTCCTGGCTCGCGTCGGTCATGATCCCCCCCTGAAAGGCCGGTTTCCGGGCACCCCCGCACCCTTTGCGCCGTGATTTTGTGTATGCTATGACCGCCTTGATTGGAAGCGGAAATATCCGCCCCCTAAGGGCGGGGACTGCGGCATTCCCCAATGGGGATAGGGGTATAGCCCAAGACTTCACGCAATGCAGGGAGCTGGCGAATGTACTGGATCGTGGTTGGCGATGTGCACGAGAGCACGGACCTGTTCGAACGCATCCCCGGCGTGGCCGGAGCCGAGGCATTGATCCTCTCCGGCGACCTGACCAACCGGGGCGGCCCGGCCCAGGCCGACCACGTCATCGAGGCGGCGCAGCGCGCCAACCCCCGCGTGCTGGCCCAGGTGGGCAACATGGACGAGCCCAGCGTCACCGGGCATCTTGCGGCCAAGGGGCTGAACATCCACCGCGAGGCCCTGCTGCTGGCCCCTGGCCTGGCCCTCATGGGCGTGGGCTACTCCACCATCACGCCCTTTGGCACACCCAGCGAGGCCACAGAGGCCGACATGGCCGCCTGGCTGGACGAGACCCACGCCAAGGCCAAGGCCCTGGTTGGCCCTACAGGCGATGGGGGCGGCCGCATCCTGGCCGTGATCCACAACGCGCCCCACGGCACCAGCCTGGACCGCCTGCCGAACGGCATGAGCGTGGGCAGCACCGCCGTGCGCGCCTTCCTCGACGCCGCCCAGCCGGACATCTGCGTCTGCGGGCACATCCACGAGGGCCAGGGCGAAGAGCGCCTGGGCCGCTGCCAGGTGCTGAATCCCGGCCTGCTCGCCGATGGCGGCTTCGCCCGCGTGGACCTGGAGAACGGCGTCCTCTCCGCCCGGCTGGGACGCATCTAGTGGCCGCAGGAATCGGCTGCCTGTTCGTGGGCAAGTGCCGCGAGGCCTCCTTGCGCGAAGCTGCGGACCTCTACGCCCTCAAACTCTCCCGTCTGGCCCGCTGCGAGGTGCTCACCGTGAAGGACGCGCCCGCCGCCTGCCCCCCGGCCGAGAAATCCCTGCGCGAGGGCCGCGACCTGCTTGCCAAGCTGCCGCCCGGCGCGGTGCCGGTCATCCTGGACGAACGCGGCGAGACCTGGTCCAGCCGCGAGCTGGCCGCAAAAATCAAGGCCTGGGAGGACGCGGCGCGCTCCCCCTGGTTCATGGTGGGCGGGGCCTACGGACTTTCCGACGAGGTGCGCGAACGCGCCAAAAGTGGCGGGGCCATGTTCTCCCTCGGGCGCATCACCCTGCCGCACGAGCTGGCCCGCGTGGTGCTGCTCGAACAGCTCTACCGCGCCGCAAGCATCAACAAGGGCCTGCCGTATCACCACGACTAGGGCATCACGACCACGCTCAGGACTCTCAGCCAGCACCACGCACAAGGACACGCATATGCTCGACAGCGCCTACCTGGACAAGCTCGCGGAATACTTCGCTTCCGGCGACCTGGCCTTTGACTTCGAACACGGGGACGAGGAGCGCCGTCAGGCGATTCTGGAGTATCTGGAAAAGCTCATGGACCTGGCCGATCAGGCCGACGAACTGGCCACCAAGCTCATCTTCAAAGGCGGCATGCTTCAGGCGCTGGCCAGCACGAGCGACCAGAAATAGCGGCTGCGGCCATCGGCCGGGTATTCGCGCACCCCGGAGAGCCGGAAGCCCGCGCCCATGTCCGCCCCCTGCTCCACCGGAGCGGCCTCGTTGGCCAGAATCACCAGCGTGCCGCCCGGGGCCAGCAGTTCCGCAGCCAGCGGCAGCAGCTGCGGCCAGGGCATGAACGCCCGGCTGAGCACCACGTCCGCGCGCTCCCGCTCCAGCTTGAAGCCCGGCAAGGCCGCCAGCGAGGCCTCGGCCCGGCCATGCAGCACAAAGGTGCGCGGCAGCTTGAGCGCGCCCACGGCCTGCGTCAGGAATATCGCCCGCTTCTCGCGCAGCTCCACCAGCACATAGTCGCCCCGCGGCCACAGCACGCGCAGGGGAATGCCCGGCAGGCCCGCGCCCGCGCCCAGATCAAGGGTCAGCGGGACTTCCGGCAGCGGCAGCTCCTTCAGGAACTCCGCCAGGTGCAGGCTGTCCGCCGCCAGGTCGCGGAACACGCCCGGCCAGTCCGCCCGGCCCACCAGGTTCATGGCCCTGTTCCACTTGAGCAGAAGCGTGAGGTAGCGCGAAAGGGCCTCGGCCTGCTGTGCGTCAAGCTTGAAGCCCGCGCGCCTGGCCTCGCCGGAGACTTCGCCCGGGGCCGGAGCGTAGGGGTTGTCGCTGCGTTTCTTGATCATGGGCGCTTTCTACGCGGGCGGAAGGATGAGGGCAAGAGCCGGGGGGAAGAGAACGAGGGGACCCGGCGCGGCATGGTGGCGAAGAGGGGCGCTCCCCGGGAAACGTGCGCCAGGGCGGCTACAGGCCCCAGTCCAGCCACACGCGCCAGGCGCTCACGCGGCCTTCGCGCAGCCAGAGCACGATGAACTTGTCGAAGCCGGGCGTGGGCGCATAGTCGGTGCCGGGAATGGGCTTATGCTCCACTCCCGGAAAGCCCCGGCGCGTCGCCTCCTCGCGGCTCATGGCCACGCTCACGCTGGCGCCGTAGAACCACATGGTCCCTTGCAGGCCCTTCTGGATGTGTTGCGGCGCGCCCAGCACCGCCTCCGCCTCGGCAGCCGTCATGCCGAGATGCAGGCCGGACTGCGTTGCGAGGCCCGCGTGCACGCCCGGCACTTGCGCGCATTTGGACAGCACGCGCACCTCGCGCTTGCGGGCGCGCACCTGGATCTCGCTGACTCTCTGGCAGTTCTCCGGGCATTTGGACAGCGTGAACAGGGCCACCGTGTCGTCGCCCGGGCGGGAGGACGCGTAGCAGAGCACGCGCTCCTCGTAGCCGCCCACGTTCAGGCGCGTGGTTGTGCCGAGGGTCCCCTCCACGTCGGCGCGCAGGCTTTCGTCCACGGTGAGCGTGGCGTTGCCCTCCGGCCCGAAGCCGACGAAGCGGTCGTGCGCCTCGTCGTAGATGCGGTCAGTTATTTCATCAGACATGGGCGTCCTGTAATCATACACTCTCTTACCGCCTATCAACGCGTGGTCGGCATCAAAGGCGAAGTATCTAGCGGAAAATTCCAGCATCTCCGCCTTCGAGCCGCGTTCGGATATCCCTGACCACGCCAAGTTTGGGCTGATAAGCAGCGCACAACCCAACAACAACATTCGGTTAGCCCACCACACGTATTTTCGCTCCTTGCAGTTCGCGGATGGCCATGCGTTCGCTTTTGCCGGGAATGATGATGCAGCCTTGAGAAGCCGTCCGCTCGCCATTAATTTTCCCCGCATGGATGTAGAACGTGTTCGGGTCGCGGCCCATGGCCCGCACGCGCTCGGCCGTGGCCGCATCCGGTACGAGGTGGATGAGGTTCTCGCCCTTACCGCGAGTGTCATTCTTGTTCCAGGTGACCTCGCCGATGGTCCAAGTGCCTTCGGGAATGACACCCAGATCCTTTATCCCCTGGCTGCCGGGGATGTTCACATGGCCCGGCGCGCCGGAATAGCCCTTGCCCTGTTGACAGGGTATGCTGAAGGCTGGCTGGTTGCAGGCCGGGAGGAATCCCCGGCCTGTGGCGGCGGATTGTCCGCAGTGTGGCCTTTCCGGCGGCGGGGGCGTGCTTGCTACTCGCCCAGCCCCATCTCGCGCAGGAAGGACGTGTCCTCGGTCCAGTCCTCGCGCACCTTGACCCACAGCTCCAGGTGCACGGGCCGCTCCAGCAAGGCTTCCAGCTCGATGCGCGCGGCGCTGCCGATCTTCTTCAGCATCTGCCCGCCCTTGCCGATGACCATGCCCTTGTGGTTGTTGCGCGCCACGTGGATGCAGGCGTTGATGCGCGCCTGGCCTTCCTCGGGCTCCTCCCACTGCTCGATCTCGACGATGGTGTTGTAGGGCAGCTCTTCTTCAAGCTGGAGGAAGAGCTTCTCGCGGATGGTCTCCGCGGCCATGAAGCGGATGGATGCGGTGGAGAGCTGGTCCTCGGGGTACTGGGCGGGGCCTTCGGGCAAAAGCCTGGTCAGCGCGGCCAGCAGGTCGTCCACGCCCTCGCCCGTGGCGGCGGAGATGGGGAACACCTCGGCCTGGGGGAAGGCCTGGCCGATGCGCAGCAGAAGCGGCAGCATCTTCTCCTTGGGCTTGATCTGGTCCACCTTGTTGGCGGCGATGAACACGGGCTTGCCCACGCGGCCCACGGGGTCGGTGAGGGGACGGATCTCGCTGTCGAAGAGCTGCGGCCTCTTGGCGTACAGGCTCACGTCCAGGATGATGACCACGGCGTCGGCCTGGTGCAGGGCGCCCCAGGCAGCCTCCAGCAGCAGGCGGTTCATGCGTCCGGCCATGCGGTGCACGCCGGGGGTGTCGAGGAACACGATCTGGGCGTCGTCCGTGCTGTGGATGCCGCTGATGGCGTTGCGCGTGGTTTGCGGCTTGGGCGAGACGATGGCCAGCTTCTGCCCCATGAGGCGGTTCAGAAGCGTGCTTTTGCCTGCGTTGGGCGGGCCCATCAGGGCCACGTGTCCGAAGCGGTGCGTGGTCATAAAATCCTTGGGTTAGAGTGCGATGCAGCCGTCATCGGTGACGACGACCATGTATTCCCAGCGGATGCCGCCCCAGGAGGCGTCGTACAGGCCGGGCTCCACGGTGACGACCATGCCGGGCTGGAACACGCCCTCGGTGCGGGGGGCGAGGCTCGGGCCCTCGTGGGTCTCCAGGCCGATGCCGTGGCCGAGGGAATGGGTGAACTGGCTCGCGCAGCCCGCGTCCTCGAAGACCTTGCGGGCGGCGTGGTAGGCGTCGGCGATTTTCGCGCCCGGGCGGATGGCCTGCATGCCGGCCTTTTGCGCGGCAATGACCAGACGCTTGGTCTCCTGGAAGCGCTCCGTGGGCTCGCGCCCGACCCAGAAGGTGCGCGTCTGGTCGGAGCAGTAGGCGTGCAGGCGGCAGCCCGCGTCCACCAGCACCAGGCCCTCGCGCGGGATCTTCGTCTCTCCGGGGATGGCGTGGGGCAAGGCGGCGTTCTGGTTCACGCCAACGATGGACGGGAAGGACAGGCCCTCGGCCCCGGCTTCGCGGAACAGGCGCTCGATCTGCCAGGCGGCCTCGTATTCGCTGATGCCCGGGGTCAGCACATCGGGCAGGGCGCGCATGACACGGTGGTTCAGCCCGCAGGCCGCGCGCAGCAGTTCGATCTCGGCGGGCTCCTTGATGCGGCGCAGCTCTTCCACCAAGCCGCTGGCCGGGATGAGCTCGAAGTGCGCGCGCAGGGCGTCGTAATCGAACACGTTCACGGCCCTGGGATCGAAGCCCAGGGCGCGCACGCCGCACCCTTTCAGCACATCGGCCATGGCCGCGTGCTTGCCCGCGCCGTAGATGAGGGTGTCTTCCACGGGCCACAGCCGCTTGGCGGCGTCGGTGAAGCGGGCGTCGGTCATGAGCAGATCGCGGCCGTTGGGTAGAATCACCAGCCAGCCCACGCTCTCATTGCACTGGGAGTCGAACAGCTCGAAGCCGGAGAGGTAGTAGCGGTTGGCGGCAAAGGTCACCAAGAGCGCGGGCAGCTTCTGCTCGGCCATGACGGCGCGCAGGCGCTCGCGCCTGGCTGCGAAGATCGCGGGATCGGTCAGTTCCACGAGTAGGTCTTCTCCGGTGTTTTTTCGATCATGCGCTCGGCCCATTCCACGCCCTGCATGAGGCTGTGGTCCATGTTGGCCACCTCGTACTTCCAGCCGCCGAAGCGCCCGCGCGAGTAGATGCCGTGCGCCTCCAGCCAGGGCTGGATGGTGCGCAGGGCCAGGTCGCGCTCCAGGCAAGGCACGGGGTAGCCGTAGTCCACGTTCAGCTCGAAGCGGCTCTCCACCTCGGCTTCCTTGGCCAGCAGGCCCACGGTCTCAAGCCCGGCCACGGTGCGGTCCAGGAGCCTCGAGAGGTCCTCGGGCTTGTGCTCGGAGTAGCTGGTCTCGCACATGAGGGCCGCGCGGTTCGGGTCGCTGCCCGGCACGTTGGCGGGCGCATAGTTATGGAAGTTCGTCACCCGGTAGAAGGGGCAGTCGCTGTCCGGGAAGTACATCCAGCAGCGGTCGTCCTCCGCGCCCTGGAACCGGGCCCGGCCGCGCGCGCCCACGCCGGAGACATGCACGCCGTTGTGCTTGAGCAGCTTGGCCGCCCGCACCAGGGAGTCCTGGGGCGAGGACAGCTGATTCGTAATCAGCAGGTCCAGCGGGCCGGTGTTCAAAAGCGCGCCGTAGCTGATGACCTCGCCCGCGTCCGTGGTGACGGTCTTGGCCTCGGCGTCCACTTTGGCCGCGCCGCAACCGTAGCGGATGTGCCCGGCCAGGGTGGCGG
>NZ_DATMYK010000190.1:0-14277 GCF_035560995.1 Humidesulfovibrio sp.
GTGCTGGGCCTGTCCTACTTGAACTTCCTGCGCGAGTACGGCTTCGGCGGCATCCTGGCCGACGAGATGGGCCTGGGCAAGACCGTGCAGACCCTGTCCTTCGTGCTCTCGCTCATCGAACGCGGCGCCCACGGCCCCTGCCTTATCGTGGTGCCGACCAGCGTTCTGCCCAACTGGGAGCGCGAGGCCGCGAAATTCGTGCCCTCCGTGCGCCGCCTGACCATCTACGGGGCCAAGCGCGACGATCTTTTCGCGCGCATCAAGGACTCGGACATCATCATCACCACGTACGCGCTGCTCCGCCGCGACCTGGAGGAGCTGACCAAGTACAAGTACATGGTGGTGATTCTGGACGAGGCCCAGAACATCAAGAACCCCAACACAATCACGGCGCGCAGCGTGCGCCGGCTCGACGCGGACATGCGCCTGTGCCTTTCCGGCACGCCCATTGAAAACAATCTTTTCGAGCTGTGGAGCCTGTTCGAGTTCCTCATGCCCGGCTTCCTGGGCTCGCAGCACGCCTTCCAGCGCGGCATTGTGAAGCCCATCAAGGACGCCGACGAGGAGACCCTCAACTACCTGCGCTCCCGCGTGAAGCCCTTCATCCTGCGGCGCACCAAGAACGAGGTGGCCAAGGACCTGCCGCCCAAGATCGAGACCACGCATTACTGCGAACTGGCCGACGAGCAGCGCGACCTGTACGGCGCGCTGGCCGCCAAGCTGAAGGAGCAGGTGCTGCGCGACGTGGACGAGAAGGGCCTGGCCAAGAGCCAGATGTCCATCCTGGACGCGCTCCTCAAGCTGCGCCAGATCTGCTGCCACCCGCGCCTCTTGAAGCTCGACATCCCGGGCATCAACACCAACCTGCCCTCCGGCAAGTTCGACGCCTTCAAGGATCTGGTGACGGACATCGTGGACGGCGGGCACAAGGTGCTGGTGTTCTCGCAGTTCGTGCAAATGCTGCACATCATCCGCTCCTGGCTGCAGATCCGCGAAGTGCCCTTCGCCTACCTCGACGGCTCCAGCAAGGACCGCTTCGAGCAGGTGGACAAGTTCAACGACACCCCGGAGATCCCGATCTTCCTGATCTCGCTCAAGGCGGGCGGCACCGGCCTCAACTTGACGTCGGCCGACTATGTCATTCATTATGACCCCTGGTGGAACCCGGCCGTGGAGAATCAGGCCACGGACCGCACCCACCGCATCGGCCAGAAGCGTCAGGTGTTCGCCTACAAGATGATCTGCCAGAACACGGTTGAGGAGAAGATCCTGAAGTTGCAGGAAATGAAGAAGGATGTCGCCGAGGCCATCATCCCCGGCCAGTCCGCCTTCAAGTCCCTCACCCGGGATGATCTGGAGATGCTGTTTGAGGTCTAGCCCAGTCCAAGGGATCGGCCCGGCTGCATGAACAGGCTCTCGTACCCCCTCGTGCGGCTCTTTGACCGCGTGCAGGCCTTTGCCGAGGCCGAGGTCACGCGCAGGCGCGTGGGCAAAGGGCTCATCCTCTTTTTCCTGGCCTCGCTCACGCTCATCGAGCTGAACAGCCTGGGGCTTCTGCCCGATTTCCTGGCCTCGCACGTGTCCATGAACCGCTTCCACGCGGTGACGCAAACCTTCACCCTGGTGCTGGTGCTTGAGGTGGTGGAACTCGTGTTCTCCCTGCCCAAGTCCACCTCGCGCTCCGTGGGCAAACAGTTCGAGATCCTGGCGCTCATCCTTCTGCGCAACGCCTTCAAGGAACTCACCCACCTGCCCGTGCCCATCGAGGTCATCGGCCACACGGACGTGCTCATCCGCCTGGGTCTGAACGGAGCGGGAGCGCTGGCCGTGTTCGTGCTGCTGGGAGCCTATAAGTACGCCCAGCGTTGCGCGCCGCGCCACTGGGCCCCGGACATCCTGGCCAAGTTCATCACCGCCAAGAAGCTGGTGGCCCTGCTGGTTCTGGGCGCCTTCATCGGCATGGGCGCCTTTGACGCCTACCTGCTGCTGAGCGGGCAGCCGACCTTCGACATCTTCCACGACTTCTATACGCTGCTCATCTTCACGGACATCCTCATCGTGCTCATCGCCCAGCGCTACATGCCGGAATTCCACGCCATATTCCGCAACTCCGGCTTCGCGCTGTCCACGCTGTTCATCCGCATGGCCCTGACGGCCGACACCATCCTCTCGGTCATCATGGGCGTGGGCGCCATGGTCTTCGCCGTGGCCCTCACCTACGCCTCCAACCGCTTCTATGCGCTGACCACCCAACCCGCAGCAGGTGCGCCATGTCCCCTTCCGGCTTCTCGAAAGTAGGCGCAAGCCCCAAAAAACGCCTGTACGGCCCGCGCGCGGCCCTCGTGTGCGGGTACTCCTCGGCTGAGCAGGATACTCTGCTGGCCATGATGGAACGCTTCCGCCTGACGGACCTTGCGGCCATCTTCGCCACCGGAGCGGACATGGACAAGCCCGTGGGCGAACTGCTCGGCCTGCCCGCAGGACACGGCCGCGGTGAGGACAGCCCCCTGCCGCGCGCCATCGTGCTCTCCGGCGTAACCGAGAAGGAACTCTCCACCTTCATGGCCGCCTGGAAGCACCTTGGCCTGCCGCAGCAGAACTGGGCCACCCTCACGCCCACCTCCGAGCAATGGGAGCTTATGGACCTCTTGACTGAACTCGACCTGGAGCGCATCGCCCTGAGCAGCAAGAGCTGAGCCCCTCCCAGAATCATCGCCTTCCGTCTTCCACCTCGCCTCCTCAACCATGAACGAATGCTCCGCCCGGAGCAGTTTGAAGCACGTCTTCCAGAAATGGTATTGCTTCAACGTCACGCGCATGTTAAGTATTAATTCCCCCCAGTTTCGCTTGCCGCGCCATTCCCGGCGCATCGTGGCCAAGTATGGAATCTGCTTTTCCGGAGGCACCATGAAACTCGGGTTGCGTTCCAAGCTCCTCATCCCCACCATAAGCGCCGTTGTGCTCTGCATGGCCATGGCCAGCTACTTTTCCTCCAAGAAGGCGTCCGACGAGCTCTGGGCCGAGTTGATCAATTCCTCGCACATCCTCTCGAAAAACCTGGCCAGCGGCGCAGGCTCCTTCGCCGGTGACGTGCTCGGCGCGGTCGTGCTCGAGTCCAACCGCGACAAGATAAAGAAGGCCATCACCGACGGCTCGGCCGAAAGCATCAAGGGCGCACGCACTGCCCTGGCCGACCTGACCCACTTCGACCCGTCCCTTCAGGCCACCAACGTGCTGGACATCAAGGGCGAAACCGTCGTCAGCTCCGATCCCGCCGCCAAAGGCAACTTCGCGGACAGGCCCTACTTCCAGAAGGCCATCAAGGGCGAGCCCAATATCTCCGAGCCTTTTGTGAGCCGCGTCACTGGCAAGCCCGTGTTCATCGCCGCAGCCCCTCTCTCGCATGAGGGCAAGATCGTCGGCGTGCTGTACGCCCGCGTTGACCTCACCAGCTTCTCCGAAGACGTGGTGGACCCCGTGAAGGTTGGGCAAAGCGGCTATGCCTACATGGTCAGCAAGACGGGAGTGGTGTTCAGCCACCCGGACAAGAGCCAGCTGCTCAAGCTGAAGCTGAGCGAAAGCGACTGGGGCAAGAAGCTCATGGCCCAGGATGCTGGTTCCATCAACTACGTTGAGGGCGGCGTGGAGCGCACGGCTGTTTTCGCCCGCGACAAGACTACCGGTTGGACAGCCGTCATCACCGTCAGCAATCTCGACATCGCAAAGGCCTCCGGCAGCGTGCGAAACGCCAGCATGCTCTTCGGCGCCCTGGGCATCCTCCTGGTCAGCGCGGCCATCACCCTCATCCTGGGCAACATGCTCAAGGCCCTGGGGTACTGCGTGTCTTTTGCAGAGGACATCGCCAGGGGCAACATGGACAGCTGCATGGATGTGCGCCGCAGCGACGAACTGGGCCGCTTGGCTGATTCTCTGTGCAAGATGATCACCAGCCTGCGCGAAATGCTCGACACCGCCAAGCAGAAGACCGCTGAAGCCGAGCAGCAGACCGAACTGGCCCACAAGGCCACGGAGGAAGCCCAGCAGGCCAAGGCCGAGGCAGAACAGGCCAAGCGCGCGGGCATGCTGCACGCAGCCCAGCAACTGGAAAGCATCGTCGAGGTCGTCACCTCTGCCTCCTCTGAACTCTCTTCCCAGATTGAGGAATCAAGCCGCGGCGCGGAGACCCAGGCCGCCCGCGTGAGCGAGACCGCCACCGCCATGGAGGAGATGACCGCCACCGTCATTGAGGTGGCCAGAAACGCCGGGCAGGCTGCGGAAACCGCCGGTGACGCCCGCTCCAAGGCTCAGGACGGCGCGCAAATCGTCAGCAAGGTCGTGTCCAGCATGAGCGACGTACAGGTGCAGTCCAACCGGCTGAAAGACGACATGGCCAAGCTCGGCAAGCAGGCCGAGGACATCGGCCGCATTATGACCGTCATCACCGACATAGCCGACCAGACCAACCTGCTGGCGCTCAATGCCGCCATCGAGGCCGCACGCGCAGGCGATGCCGGGCGCGGCTTCGCCGTGGTGGCCGACGAAGTGCGCAAGCTGGCGGAAAAGACCATGGCCGCCACCAAGGAAGTGGGCGAGGCCATCGGCGTCATCCAGCAAAGCACACGCCTCAATGTGGACAACGTGGACCGCTCCGTGCGGCTCATCGAGACCGCCACCACCCTGGCCCAAGACTCCGGCAACGCCCTGGGCGAAATCGTCAACTTGGTCGACGCGGCCTCGGACCAGGTGCGGTCCATCGCCACCGCAAGCGAGCAGCAGTCCGCCGCCAGCGAGGAAATCAACCGCTCCATCGAGCAGGTGAACATCATCTCCGCCGAAACCTCCCAGGCCATGGGCGAGGCCTCCAAGGCCGTCAGCGATCTGGCCGAGCAGTCGCAGATGCTCAAGCGGCTCATTGAGAAGCTGGAGCAGGACGGACGGGGGTAGGGAGAAGAGAATATGCTCCGCAGGCCAGGGGGTATGCACCCCCTGGACCCGCAGGCCAGCGCTTGAGGCCCTAGGCCTCAAGCGCTGGAAGAGGTTGTGAGCGGCGAGCAGAAACGGCATGTCCCCCTGCCGCCACAGCATGAAGGCCCCTTCCGGCGGTTTCGCCGGAAGGGGCCTTCATGCCACGGGGAGTCCAGAGGGCGAATGCCCTTTGGCGGGGTTCCAGGGGCAGCGCCCCTGGTTCTCTCCCTAGAACGGAACGTCGTCCATGCCGCTGGCCTCGGACGGGAACGCCGGGCCGAGGTCTTCGTCGTCGTGGAACGGAGGCTTGCCGCCGCCCTGCTGGGGCTGCTGGCCGCGTCCGCCCTGCCCGCCCTGAGGAGCCATGCCGCCCTGGGGCCGCATGCCGCTGCTGCCAGCGCCCATGCCGCCGCCTTCGCCGCCCTGCCCGCGTCCGCCCAAGGACTGCACGCGGTTGGCCACAACCTCGGTGGAATAGCGGTCCTGTCCGTCCTTGTCCTGCCATTTGCGGGTCTGCAGGCGGCCTTCGATCATGACCAGCGCGCCCTTGGCCAGGTAGTTGCTGCAGAACTCGGCGTCTTTGCCCCAGGCCACCACGCTGTGCCATTCGGTGCGGTCGGTCCACTGGCCGGACTTGTCCTTGAAGCGTTCGCTGGTGGCCATGCGCAGGTTGGCCACGGGCTGTCCGGACTGGGTGTAGGAAATCTTCGGATCCTGGCCCAGATGGCCGACAAGTATGACTTTATTGAGGCTTCCAGCCATGATGGCGCTCCTTAAGGGGATTCGGCGTTCTGCGGTTGGTCTATAACACGAGGCGGCTAGTCCAGTCCAGGCACGCTTTTGAGCGCGCGCGCCTGCTGCTCGGCCTCGTCCAGGGCTTCTTCGATGGCATCGGTCTCGGTGTTGGCCTCGCGGGCCTTCCATTCGGCCAGGGCGGCGGTCAGGCGTTCGCGCGCATCGGCGGCGCGGCGCAGGGGCTCGGCCAAGAGCTTTCCGGCTGGTTCGGGCAGCACGCCCATGCCCAGCCGGTCCACCAGATTGTCTACCAGCTCCAGCACCCCGCGCTCCTGCTTCAAGAGCACCGGCGGGCTGAAGCCCAGCGCCACCAGGCGCGGCCAGCGCTTCTCCACCTCGGCCGGATCAAAGGTCCAGGCCGAGACGCGGATCTGCAGGGTGCGGCCCACGGCTAATCCTGCTCTTCCCACTCGCCCTGGACGCGGCTGACCACATCCTGGATGAGGGAAAGCTGGGATTCCTGGCACACGCCGATGAGCGGCTGGCCGCCGTCGACGTTGTCGCCCTGCTGAAAGTACACGGCGTAGATGATGCCTTCCGGCCCGGTGTAGGCCAGGGGCGTTTCGCGCTTCATGCGCGAGACGATGAACATTTCCATGCCGTCGCGGGGCTTCACGCTCTGCTCGCCGCCGGCCTTGATCTTGGCGTCGATCTCGGGAACGAAATAGTACTTGGCGCGTTCCGGGGCGCAAAACAGGTGCAGCGCCTTTTTCAGAATGCGGGCGATGACTTCTTCCTTAGACAGGAAGTGGCGGATGGTGAGCAGGCGCTCCCCGGCCTCCACGAACTTGCCTTCCAGATCCATGGCGATATCCGTCACCGCGCCCTTCTGCGTGGCGCAGATGGGTTTCTTGTTCTTCTCGCGGGTGAGGTTGGCCAGAAGCGTGCCCGGCTTCTCGTTCCATTTGCCCGTAGGGCCGAGAACGCGGTCGCCCGCCTTCAATCCAACGAACTGGACCACGCCGGTGTGCGGGGTGCGGACTTCGATCTCCTCGTAGGGGGAGGCCTTCAGTTCCTCAAGCATTTCCTTGACGTTCAGCAAAGTCGGTTCCTCATGCTCTTGTTTTTCAGCGGTAATAGAGGTTCCTGCCGCCCATGGTCAACAGGGCCTGGTGCAGGTTCTTCTTCAGGTCGCGCCGGTCCCAGATACCCTGAATATGCCCGCGCGACAAGGCCGAGAAGGCCCTGTGATATTTGGGGGGAACCTCCACGCCTGTGGTTTCCTTGATGACCCCCGGCCCGGCGAAGCCGATGTTCGAGGAGCGCACGGCGAACTGGTAGGGCGAACAGCCCAGGAAGCTGGCCACGGGCCCGGCGTAGGAATTGGTGTCGTAGAGCACCAGATACAGGCCGCCCGCGTCGATGTAGCGGCGCACGGCCATGGTCACGCGCGGCATCTGGATGACCCCGCAGGTGCCTTCCTGGATGCGGATGCCTGCAGTGCCGTGGGAGTACAAGATGAAGGGCATGCGCTTGATGCGCGCGCGCTCGGCCGCGCGGATGAGTTTCTCACCCTCCGCCGCGCCCACGGTGCCGCCCCGGAAAGGGCTGGCCAGCACGGCCACCACGGTGGCGATGCCTTCCAGCCGCGTCTCGAAGGTGATGCAGGAACTGCCGAGGCCCGTGGCGCGCTTGGCCTCGGCCAGCTTGAGGTCGAAGCCCTCGTACTCCAGCGGATTGGCGGCTTCCAGCGCCGCATTGAACTCATACGCCTGGGCGAAATTGAACACGTTGTACAGGTACCACTGGAATTCCATGGGAAAGTGGTGCCCGCAGTGGGAGCACACGCCCGCGAATTCATTGAAAAGATCCGGCGCCCAGAGGTCCTGGCAGCCGTGGCTTGCGGTGTTCGGGCAGGTAAGGGTGCGGTCCTCGCGGCTTTTGGGGCTCACGTAGACCCAGACGTCCTCGATGCGGCAGGCGCCCTCCTCCGGGCAGGACAAGGTGGTCAGGCGCTCAAGCGCCTCAGGCGGCACGCCGCCCCGGCCCGCGCCGGAGAACCGGGCGAAGGGCCCGCCCATGCCCTGGCCCAGGGCGCGCATCTCGGCCTCGATCTGCTCCAGCAGGCCGGAGAAGCGGCGCTTGTAACGCGCCAGAAAGTCGTGGGTCAGCAGGCTGTGCACGCTCCACAGGCCGCGCGCCAGGGCCGTGGTGAGGCGCACGCCCAGGCTGCGGTTGTCGCGGAAGGCCGTGCGGCTCATGGCCCGGAACTTGTCGTAGCGGCGCTGCACCAGAGCGTTGCGCGCGCTGGGCCGCAGCTGCCAGCGCACGAAGATGTCCTGGGGATCGGAACTGCGCTGCTGGCGGCGCATGGCCAAGGCGCGCAGGGGGCCGAGGCTTTGGGCCTGGTGCACCACCTCGTCCGTGGCGCGGATGACCTCGCGCCGGAGCTGGCGGAAGAAGTCGTAGTGTTCCGGCCGCGCGCCAAGGGCAGGCTCCTGGATGACGCGGTCGATGAAGCCAAGGCGCAGGTTGTCCTCGGCCGTAATTTTAAGGCGATCGGCGCAGCGCTCGATGAGCTCCGGCGTGGCCTTCTGCTTCAGGCCGCCCTCGATGGCCGCCGCGCCCTCGGGCGATATGACGGAATAGTAGCCGTGCGAGAGCATGAGCCGCTTGTCGGCCAGGGCGATGGCCTCGGCCCCGCCGCTGCCGCCCTCGGAGAACACGGCCACCACCGGCACCTTGAGCCCGGCCATGACGTAGAGATTCTTGGCGATCTGCTGGGCCGCACCGGGGTAGTCCTCCACCGGGTAGGCGCCGGGCGTGAACACATAGGTGTGAATGGGGATGTTCTCCACCTCGGCCACGCGCATGTAATACAACGCGTTGGCGTTGCCCCAGGGCTTGATGGACCCGCCGTTGCGGAACTCCTGGCCGTGGCCCTTTTCCTGGCCGATGACCATGACCGGCTGATGCACGGTCTTCTTGCCCATGCGCCGGGCGATGGTGGCCCGGGCGATGATGATGCCGGGGTCTATGCTCCACTCGTCCTGGCCGCCGATCTCCGTATAATTGTCGTAAACATTCTCCAGGATGTCCTTGAGGCTGATGCGCTGCGGATGCCGCACGATGCGCACGCGGTCCATGGGGCAGAGCTCGCTCTCGAGCTTGCCCTCAAGCAGCGAGAACAGCTCCTCCAGGCGCGAGACCTGGACCTGGAGCTCGCGCATGCCGTAGCCCGACGCATGAGCCAGAAATTCCTCCAGCCGATGCTTGAGCATGGCCACGGAGGCATTCTCGCGCGGGCCGAAGATGTCTCGGATGTAGGCCAGGCGTCCGGCCAGCTGCTGCGTGCGTTTATCGATGTCCACTCTGTGCGCCTTGGCCTAGAAGTGCAGGATGGTCTGGGTTCTGGCCAGCAAAAAGGCCAGGTTGGTGCGCAGGGGCGCTCCGGTGGTGTCCGTGCCGCCGAGCGATAGATTCTGCAGGAACGCCTCGCCGCGCTCGCGCGCCTGGGCCAAGTCCGCGCCCCAGACGATGGCCAGGGCCAGGTTGGGGTCGAAGTCCATGGGTATTTCGTAGGCCTCGCCCCCGGCGGCCGTTGGCACCTGGGTGTACACCGTGAGCCAAGGCTCCGGCTTCCAGGCGAAGCGCTCTATGCGGCCCAGGCAGGGGGTGAAGCGCTCGGCCGGGTCCTCGGCGATGATGCGGTATTCTATGCCCACGCCCTCAAAGCGCACGTCATCCTGAGTATAGCCCAGGGGCTCACCCAGGGCCAGGCGGATCTGCTCGGAGATGATGTCCACGCCGCGGTCCGTCTCCGGCCTGCCGCGCAAGCGGGAAATAACGCCGGAAACGCCGTTCTCCACCTGGATGCGCGTGTTGACTTCCATGAGGAAGGGGTCGCCCTTGGGCGTGACGATCCACTCCCAGGTGCCCACGTTGTCATAGCCCACGGCCTTGGACATGTTTACGGAATGGCTGGTGATGGCGCCCAGCACGCCGGCTGCGTCAAAGGCGTAGGAAAGGCTCGCGGGGTCGAAACCCGGCGCCACCTCGATGCGCTTCTGCCTGCCCAGGCTCTGCACCGAGCAGTTGCGCGTACCGAAATGCACGGCGTTTTTTCCGCCGCGCTCCGCCGCCACCTGCACTTCCAGGTGGTTGAAGTCGAAGATGCGCTGCTCGATGAGCACGCCCTCGTCGGAAAGATTTCTTTTGGCATAGTTGCGGATGCGCCGGTACACGGAGCGGAAGGTGTCCAGGTCGTAGACATCCTCAATGCCCATGCCGCCGCCACCCGCGCTGGCCTTCACCAGCACGCAGCCCTCGGTGATGCCCTGGTCGGCCTGGAAGGCGAAGATGGCCTCGGCCAGGTCCACGGCCTCCATCTCGTCGAAGATGGGGCGGTCCGACCCCGGAATGGTGGGCACGGAGAGGGAGCGCGCGATGCGCTTGGTGTTGATCTTGTCGCCCAGGTCGCGGATGACGCCCCAGGAAGGGCCGATGAAGATGAGCGGACGGTCGCGTTTCTCGGCCCTGCGGGCGAAACGGAAGTCCTCGGCGAAGAAGCCATAGCCGGGGTGCACGGCGGTGGCCCCACAGGCATCGGCCACGGCGAAGAGTTCATTCGCGTCCTGGTAGGAGCGGATGCGGCACAGGCTCTGCGAACCACCCAATTCCCGCGCCAGACGCACGTGCCCGGAGGCCGCATCGGCGGCGGTATGTACGCAGACAAAGTCATGCCCGAGGCCTGCGCAGGCCCGGATGATGCGCATGGCGATTTCGCCGCGGTTGGCGATGAGGATGCGGTGTGGCGCCACTGCTGCCTTTGATTATTCGGCTTCGCGCTTGGCTTTGCGCAGCTCGATAAGCCGTTTCTGGACCTCGAGCACCAGCTTGTCCAGCTTGATTTCCTGGCGGCGTTCCATGCTCTCGAAGTTGCAGCCGATGATGCCCTTGTCCAGCACGCGCATGACCTTGCCCTTCAAATCACCCAGAAAGAGCTTTTTGCCCAGCAGCAGATCGAAGGAAAAGACCATTCCGGAGCTGTAGTTGCGAGGATTATCGGTGAAGGCGAAGCCCGTGGCGCTGATGTCGCTCACCGGGAAGTCCTGGGGGCCGGCCTTGGTGATGATGCGCACGTCGAGCCCGGGCACGCGGGTGCGGTACGCCTGCCGCAGCTTGTCGTCGCCGTCCATCTTGATGTCAAAGTCCATGTTCGTCCTCGCACGCTTTCCGGTCGTGGCCGTTGCTCCAGCCTGAGAGTCAGTCTACTTGCCCGTGACGCGCTTTTCCAGCACAAACTCAACCCTGCGGTTCTGGGCGCGGTACTCTTCGGAGGTGTTGGGGAACAGCGGGTTCAAATCCGCCAGCCCCGTGGAGGTAAGACGCTTGGGTTCTATGCCCATGTCCATGAGCAGGCGCAGCACGTTCACCGCGCGCAGGGAGGAAACCTCCCAGTTGTCGCGGAAGCGCGAACCCGCCCCAGGCAGGTGGTCGTCGGTGTATCCCCGGATGTTGATGGTCTGGTCCGGGTGCTGGGTGAAAAAATCCTTCATGGCTTCTATGACCTCGCGCCCCTTGGCGGTGAGCGTCACCTCACCGGGGGCGAAAAGCACGTCGCCGGGGGCGCGGATAGTGATGATGCCGTCCTCGAAATTCGCGCCCACCAAGCCCTCCAGCCCCTTCTTGGTCTGCAGGTACTTCACATCGGAGAAGACCTTCTGCTGGGCGATCTGGATCTGCTTGTTCATCAGCACTTGGTCGAGGATGACGCCCGCTTCCTCGCGGCTGATGGTGCTGGTGGCAAGCTTGCTCTCCTTGCCGCCCAGGGCGGCGGTGACGGATTGCAGGGTCGACTGGATCTTGCTCGTGTCCGGCGTGCTCATGGCGAAGAGCATGATGAAAAAGACCAGCATGAGCATGGTCAAATCCGAGAAGGTCATCAACCATTCTACGGAATCGCCTTCTTCCTCTTCTTCCGGGCGTTCGTAGTCGTCGGCCATGGCCTATTTCCTTTCCCGCGGGGCCAGGAAGGACGAGAGCTTCTCGTACACCAGCATGGGGTTGTTGTTCTCCAGAATGGACTTCGCGCCCTCGAAAATGATCTCCAGGTGCAGTTCCTCCTGCAGGGTGCGGGCCTTCAATTTGGTGGCGATCGGCAGAAAGATGACCGTGGCGAGCACGGAGCCGTAGAAGGTGGTGATGATGGCCACGGCCATGGCCGGGCCGATGCTCTTGGGATCGTTCAGGTTGGCCAACATCTGCACCAGGCCGATGAGCGTTCCGATCATGCCGAAGGACGGAGCCAGGCTGCCCAGGCGCTTGAACACTTCCTCGCCCACCTTGTGTCGGCGCTTCATGGACGTGATCTCGATGGACAGGGTGCTGCGGATGAGGGAGGGATCGGCGTTATCGGCGATGAGCTGGCAGGCCTTTTTGAGCACCATGTTCTCGGTCTTCACGTGCTCCAGGGCGATCAGCCCCTCGCGGCGGCTGATCTCCGCGATTTTGACCATGATGTTGACCACCTCCCGCACCTGCACCTTGCGCGAGGCGAAGGCCTTGAAGCCCGCTCCCAAGGCCTGGCTGACCTCCTCGAACGGGAAGGCCACGAAGATGGTGCCGAAGGTTCCGCCAAAGACGATCATCACCGACGGAAGATCGACGAACAGGCTCATGTCGCCGCCCATGATGATGGCGGCCACCACCAGGGCTAGGCCGGAAATGAGTCCGAGCAGTGTTGCGAAATCCATATTGCGCGCCTACCCTGGCTTGTAATGTGCTGTCCCGTTGCGTTATGAGGCGGACAGATGCTCCACGAAAAAACAGGAACACACGTGAATCACCAAGAGACCGTCAGCCACGCTAACCGACTCATACGCGATAAACTGGGGGATATTCAAGCAGGAACCTTGGGTCTCGTGCTTGGTTCCGGACTTTCCGCCGTGGCCGGTGCCATGACCGGCACAGTGGACATCCCCTACACTGAAATCCCCGGCCTGCCGCAGTCCAGCGTGCCTGGCCACGGCGGCTACCTGCGCGCAGGCAAGCTTTCCGGCCGCCCGGCCCTGGCCCTGTGCGGACGCGTGCACCTGTACGAGGGCTTCAGCGCGGCCGAAACCTGCCTGCCGGTGCGGCTGCTCGGCTCCCTCGGCGTGAACATGATAGTGCTCACCAATGCCGCAGGAGCGCTGAATCCGCTCTTCGAGGCGGGCAGCCTCATGCTCATCACCGACCACATCAACATGACCGGCCAGAACCCGCTCACCGGCCCGAACATCGAGTCCTTCGGCCCGCGCTTCCCGGACATGGGCCGCGCCTGGTGCCCGGAACTGGTGGCCCTGGCCCGCCGCGAAGCCGCCCGCCTGGGGCTGCTCGTCGAACGCGGCGTGTACGTGCAGGTGCCCGGCCCCAGCCTGGAGACTCCCGCCGAGACAAGAGCTTATCGGCAGATGGGGGCCGACGCCATAGGGATGTCCACGGTCATGGAGGCCATTGCCGCGCGGCACATGGGCCTGCGCTTGCTTGGCATCAGCTGTTTGACGAACAAGAACTCGCCCGACTGCATGCAGGAGATCAGTCACGAGGCCGTGCTCGACATGGCCGCGCAGAGCTCAGATCAGATGACGCGGCTGCTGTGCGCCCTGGCCGCGCGGCCGGAACTGGACAGCGCGCCGGGCAGGGCGTAAAGTTTTGACGTCTTCCGTACGATACGCAATCAAGACCTGAAGCGCACGCAACAAATATAACCGCGCTTCGCAGCGAAAGCAGCCATGAACGCACGCCGCCACATAATCGCCCCCCTTGTGCTCCTGACCTTCCTGACCGGGGCGGCCGGGCTGCTTTCCGGCTGCGGCAGCTCGAGCACCTCGTACTATTCCACCCTCAAGCGCACCGCGGTTGACGCAAAGGACGACATCCTGGGCACGCGCCCCACCACGGGCGAGCTTTTCAAGGATGACAACACGCCCCTCACCGACATCAGTTACGATGCGGCCGACACCATGATGGGCATGTTCATGCCCGCCCTGAACAAGAATTCCCCCATCTACGTGGAGCCTTTCACCAACAGGGTGAACATGGGCGATCCCTCGCCCTTCGGCCCCCTCGTCTCGGAGCAGGTGGCCGCGCGTCTGGCCATGCGCAGCTTCAAGGTCACCCTGGGCCAGCCCAGGAAGGCCGCCCCCAAGCCAGCCCCCGAGCAGCCGGACAAGCCCGAAGGCCTCGCCCTTTCCGGCGCGGAAGCCAAGGCGGCCGACAAGCGCACCTGGGAAGCCCAGAATGAGGCCCGGCCCAGCCTGCTCTCCGGCACCTACCTCATCGCGGACAAGGTCATCTACGTCAGCGCGCGCATCGTGGCCTTGGACGACGGGCAGGTGCTGGCCGCCCACACCTGGACGGTGCCCGTGAACCGCAACACCCGCGCCATGCTGCCTCAGCTGAAGCAGAGCGGCGGCATGACCCCCAGCGTGCGCACCCAGCTGAACGGCAACGCGCACAAGATCGCCAATCCCAGCGGCCAGCCCCAGAACTACGTGGAACGCGACCTCGTCCGCTAACCGCGGCGCCCGGAAC
>NZ_DATMYK010000191.1:0-2155 GCF_035560995.1 Humidesulfovibrio sp.
GCCTATGGGCTATTCGGTGTGAGGCGGTATTTTGCCGCGCGTATTTCCTGAAAGGAGCGACACATGCAGCGGATGCTTTTCCTGGCCGTGCTGGCGGCGTTGACTGTGCTTGGCGGCTGCGCCGGGCGCGACCCCAATCTCGCGGTGAAGGGCATGAACCAGTTCAGCCGCACCCCGGGCGACTACACGCTGCGCGTGAATCTCTACGACCTGGACGCCCAGGGCCGCCCGCAGCTCGCCTCGCGCGACGACGCCTCCCTGCGCGGCTTCGTGACGCGCACCCTGTCCGCGCGCGGCTACAGCCTCAAGGCCTCCGGCCCGGCGCGCTACGACGTTTCGGTGCATCTTCTGTGCGGCAACATGCGCACGGCCGACATGGGCCTGATGGCCGAGGAACTGCGCGTGCCCGCAGCCGACGTGGGCCCCGGCTACTCCGAGGAGGCCTTCTACTGGCTGCCGGACATGGAACCCGCCAAGAGCGGGGCTTCGGCCCAGGTCCGCCACGATTCCGCCCAGATGACCCGCGTGGCCAGCGGCTCTTCCAAGCCCACCCAGGGCGCTCCCGGAGGGACCACCCGCCCGGTCGAGGACCTGTGCCAGGGCCGCGTGCTGGTGGTGCTTGCGCCTTCCGCCCCCATCGTCCCGGGCGGCCCGGCGAGGGAGCTTTTCGTCGGCCGCGCCGCCACCGAGGACTGCCGCGCCACGGACGGCTGCAAGGCCAACGTGTGCCGCAACGCCCTGGAGCAGTCCCTGGTGGACCTGCTGGAGCGCCGCTTCTAATCCGCTGTCGTTCTGTAGCCTTTCCGGGCCGCTGCCGCGCTTGCGGGAGCGGCCCTTTTTTTGCGCCCGGCTCCGGGCGGCGGGTGCAGGAGGACGGGCGCCAGCCAGCCCGCAGCCATTGGCAAGGCGCGGGGCGAGGGTGTACAGTGGCCCAGCGGGCGGCGGACCATGGCCGCATCCGCGCAACCTGTTCCCCCAGAACGCAGGAGGCACGCGCATGGATCGACGCACATTTCTCGCCACGGCCGGACTCGCCACGGCCGGACTGGCCAGCGCCCTTGGCGGCTTGGCCCTGCCCGGAGCCGCAGGCACGGCCTTTGCCGCCTCGCCCGTTGGAACCACCACGGGACGCGGCGCGGCGTCCATTGCCGGGAAAAGCCTGGAGGCCGCCCTGCGCGCCCGGCAGACCCAGCGGGCCTATGCGCCCGCGCCTGTGGCCGAGGCCCAGCTCCTCGACCTTCTGTGGGCCGCCTGCGGCGTGAACCGCCCGGACGGCCGCCGCACCGCGCCCACGGCCCTGAACCGCCAGGAGATCGAGGTTTACGTGATCCGCGCCGACGGGCTGTTCCTGTACGACGCCCACGCCGGAACCCTGGCGCGCAAGTCGGACCGGGACCTGCGCCCCCTGGCGGGCACCCAGGCCTACGCGGCCACGGCCCCGGTGAACCTGGTCTACGTGGCGGACATGAGCAAGGCCGCGGGCAACACCCCGGAGGAGAAGCTCCTCACCGCCGGGCTCGACACCGGCTACATCAGCCAGAACGTGTACCTGTTCTGCGCCGCGGCCGGGCTGGCCACCGTGGCCCGCGCCAGCCTGGACGCCGAAGCCCTGGGCAAGGCGCTGGGGCTCAACTCCCGCCAGCGCATCACCCTGGCCCAGAGCGTGGGCCACCCCAAGGCGTAGCTCATGCGGACCATCGGGCGTTATCGGATTCTTGGCCTGCTGGGCCGGGGCGGCATGGGCGCGGTGTACAAGGCCGCCATGCCCGGCACCGGCCGCGTGGTCGCGCTCAAGCTGCTGCGCCCGTCCGACGAGCTGGCCGCCGCCTCGGACTTCGAGACCCTGCGCCGGGGCTTCTACCGCGAGGCCGCGCTCATGGCCCGCATCCGGCATCCAGGCGTGGCCCAGGTGCTCGATGTGGACGAGGACGCCTCGGGCAGGCCGTTCTTCGTCATGGAGTATTACTGCAACAACCTGGGCGCGCAGCTGGGCGAAAGCTACAGGGTGGAGGAGCCCACGCGCAGGCTGGGCGTGGAGCAGTCCCTGTCGCTGGCGCGGCAGCTGGCCAGCGCCCTGGCGCGCCTGCACCACGAGGGCATTCTGCACCGCGACGTGAAGCCCTACAACCTCATGCTGGCCGACAGGGACGCGGAC
>NZ_DATMYK010000192.1:0-2181 GCF_035560995.1 Humidesulfovibrio sp.
CCGGGCCCGGTCTGCAGCAGGCCGAAGCACAGGGAGTTGTCCACCGAGCGCTCGAAGACCTCCCGCGCCAGGCCCCTGGCCCAGTACGACTCGCGCAGGAAGGCGTACACCGCCTCCCTGTCCAGGAGCGCCGCGTCGTCCGTGACGACATAGCCGTTCCCGCTCCACTGCATGGCCGGGGCCTTCCGCTAGAGCGTCACCTTGCGCGCGGCGTCCAGGGCCTTCTTCAGGTCCTCGTCCGTGTGGGCGAAGGAAGTGAAGGCGCACTCGAAGCCCGAGGGCGCGAGGTTCACGCCAAGGGCGCGCATCTGGCGGTAGAACTCGCCGTAGACCGCGCCGTCGGCGGTCTTGGCCGTGGCGTAATCCGTCACCGGGGTTTCGGTGAAGAAAAGCGTAAACATGGACGCCAGCTGGTTCAGCGTCACCTTGCGGCCCTTGGCGCGCAGAATGTCGGCCAGTTCGCCGGCAAAGGCGGCGGTGCGCTTTTCCAGCGCCGCGTAGTCCTGCTTGGCCAGCTGCTTCAGGGTGGCGATGCCCGCGGCCATGGCCACCGGGTTCCCGGAGAGGGTGCCCGCCTGGTACACCGGCCCGCTAGGCGCGATGTGGGCCATGATCTCCTTCTTGCCGCCGTAGCAGCCCACGGGGAAGCCGCCGCCGATGATCTTGCCCAGGGTGGTCAGGTCCGGACGCACGCCGAAACGTTCGGCCGCGCCGCCCAGGGCCACGCGGAAGCCGGTGATGACCTCGTCGAAGATAAGCAGCGCGCCGTATTTGGTGCAGATGTCGCGCAGGCCCTGCAAAAAGCCCGGCGCGGGCGGAATGAGCCCCACGTTGCCCGCCACCGGCTCCACGATGACGCAGGCGATGTCGTCGGCATGGGCTTCAAATTGGGCCGCAACCGCGCCGAGGTCATTGTAGGGGGCCAAAAGCGTCAGGTTGGCGATGGCGTCGGGCACGCCGGGCGTGCCGGGGATGCACAACGTGGCCACGCCGCTGCCCGCGCTGACCAGGAAGCCGTCGCTGTGGCCGTGGTAGCAGCCGTCGAATTTGAGCACCTTGTCCCGCTTGGTGTAGCCGCGCGCCAGGCGCACCGCACTCATGGTGGCCTCGGTGCCGCTGCTCACCATGCGCACCATCTCCATGCCGGGCATGATCTCGCGGATGAGCTCGCCCAGCTCCACCTCGGCCGGGCAGGGCGCGCCGAAGCTGGCGCCGTTTTTCAGCGCCCAGATGGCGGCCTCCTCCACCTCGCCATTGGCGTGGCCCAGCAGCATGGGACCCCAGCTCATGACGAAGTCGAGCAGTTCGTCGCCGTCCACGGTCCACATGCGGCTGCCGTTGGCGCGGTGGATGAACAGGGGCTCGCAGCCCACGCTCTTGCAGGCGCGCACCGGGCTGTTCACGCCGCCGGGCAAAATGTTCTGGGCGCGCTCGAAATAGGTCTCGGACTGGCTGGACATGGCGGATTCTCCCTTGTTTTTCTCTGCGTGGATGCCTGGCTATTCTTCCAGCGATCAGGCCTGGAAATAGCGCATGGAGGTCTTTTTCAGCTCCTTGAGCGAGGCCAGGGTCTGGTTGTCGGTGACGCCGGTGTCGCGCATCAGCTCCTGCACCACGCGGGCGGTGTCGCCGGGGTTCTTGCCGTGGATCATGGTGTAGATGTTGTACTTCCACTGCGGGTAGGTGCGGCGGATGTAGCAGTGGCTGATCTCCGGCCGGGTGGCCATGGCCTCGCCCACCCTCAGGGCCTCGTCCGGGTCGTCCACGCGCCAGGCGACCATGGCGTTGTGCCCGTAGCCGGCCTTCTGGTGGCGCAGGGTGGCCCCGAAACGGCGGATGACCTTGTCGGCCTTCAGCCGCGTGATGAGGGCGATGACCTCGGCCTCGGTGCTGCCGGTCTGGGCGGCGATGTCGGCGAAGGGCGTGGGAGAATCGGGCAGGTCCGCGCCCGCCAGGGCCAGGATGCGCTGCTCGGTTTCGGTGAACACAGGCGCGGGGGATTTCTTGCTCATGCTGCGCTCGCTTTTTTAACGGTGACGCCCGCCAAGGCTTTCGCGGGACGGGTTCTTGTATCCGAGGCCGGGGCCGCTGGCAACTCGCCGGGCGCCGGAAACGAGGCTTCCCGCAGGGGCTTGCCTCGCCCTGCGCCAGCGGGTATGAGGGGCGCACATCAGCCGCTGT
>NZ_DATMYK010000193.1:0-2630 GCF_035560995.1 Humidesulfovibrio sp.
GGGCGTCGCCGCCCACCACCGTGCGCTGGGGCAGCGGGGTCTGGATGTTCTGGTTGCCGTCGATGAGGAGCAGCACGGGCGCAAGGCGCAGGCGAGCCACGGCGCGCTCCATGCTGCGAAGGCTGGCCTGCAGGATGTTCACGCGGTCGATCTCGCCGGGCCAGGCCAGCCCGAGAGACCAGGCCAGGGCCTGGGCGCGTATGCCTGCGGCCAGGGCCTCGCGCTTCTGGGGCGTCAGGGCCTTGGAATCCGTCAGTCCCGGCAGGTCGAAGGCTTCCGGCAGGATGCAGGCGGCCGAAACCACGGGCCCGGCCAGGCAGCCGCGCCCGGCCTCGTCCACGCCTGCGCAGGGTCCGGCGCATGACCCAGCCAGGAGGCCGAGGGGAAGCTCGATGAGCGCGCGCTGCAGGAGTGCCGCGGGGCGTCTGGCCATGCTTCTCCCCCTGTGGGCCGGGGCCCTTTGGAAAAGGCGAAGCGTCCCCGGCAGGGCCGTGGGGCTCCGCCGGGGACGATTGCGTCCGTGTATGGACCGGGAGGGTTAGTCCCAGGCCTGGCGGGACTTGACGCGGGCGGCCTTGCCGGCCAGGTTGCGCAGGTAGTAGATGCGGGCGCGGCGCACTTTGCCGTTGGCCACGATCTCCACCTTGTCGATGGACGGGGTGTGCATGGGGAAGATGCGCTCCACGCCGACGCCGTCGGAGACCTTACGCACGGTGAAGGTGCTGTCGGTGGTGCCGCGGTTCACGCGCAGAACAACACCCTGGAAGACCTGGATGCGCTCTTTGTCACCCTCGATGATGCGGGTGTGGACCTTGACGGTATCGCCCGCGCGGAACTCGGGCATGTCCATACGCATGTGTTCGCGTTCAATCTGCTTCATGATGTCCATATGTCGACTCCTTTTCTGAGAAAGCTATCGTTGTTGCCTCAACCGGCGTCGCCCAGCAGCCTGTCCACCAATATGGCGGCTGCGGCGCGCACCGGCAGGTGGTTGTACGCCGAAAATCCACGCACGGGCGAGACAATGGCGTCGGCCCGCGTCAACACCTCCGGCGCAAGCCCGTGCCCGGTTCCGAGCACCAGCAGCACCGGCGTTTCCTTCAGCCAGCTGCGCACGGCGCTCGGCGGAGTGAAGGCGATCATGCGCTCCTTGCGGCCGCGCGCCGGGCGGTACCCCGTGCGGGCGCAGGTGGCCACGATCCTGGGGGCCAGGCCGGTCTCGCCGGTCACCCAGCGTACCGCCTCGTCCAGGCCCGTCACCATGCGCCCAAGGCGCAGGGCCTGGGCCCGGTCCGGGTTGGCCTTGCCGCCCGCGCCGTCGGTCCAGTGGTCCAACAGGCGCTGCCCCAGCTCCCGCTGATCGTCGAGGGGAGTGGCCAAAAGCACTCCGCCCAATTCATAGGTGCGGGAAACGCGGCACATATCGTGGATATCGAGGTTTGTCAAAGAGACAGTGGACGTTTTTCCCGCTTTGTCGAGCACCGGATGGTGCAAGAGACAGAGAAACAGGCTGCGCCCAAGGGCTGCCGGGCGTGGCAGCGATCGCAAAAAATTAAGGTCCCCTCCGTCCAGCGGGGCCTCGCGCAGCAGTTCCGGGCGGCGCTCCAGGGTGCGCTTGAGGGATGCCTCGCGACGCCAGCGGTCGATCTTGGCGTGGGACCCGCCGCGCAAAATTTCAGGCACCTCGCGCCCCAGGTAAACCTCGGGCCGGGTGTAGTGCGGGTACTCAAGGAGCCCGGCGCTGAAGCTCTCGTCCTCGCCGCTCTCCTCCTTGCCCATGAAGCCCGGCACCAGGCGCGCCACAGCCTCCATGAGGCACAGGGCCGCGGCCTCGCCGCCGTTCAGCACGGCCTCGCCCACGCAGATGGGCTCCAGGCCCTCGCTCTCGAGCAGGCGCTCGTCTATGCCCTCGTAGCGGCCGCACACGAGGGTCAGGGCCTCCTCTTGCGCCAACTCCCGCGCCAGAACCTGTGTCAGGGGCTTGCCCGAGGGCGCCAGCACGATCCTGCGGCCGGCCCTGCAACCGGGTTCGCCCGCCGGGGCCACGCTCTTCAGGGCGTCGGCCAGGGGCTCGGCCTGCATGACCATGCCCGGCCCGCCGCCATAGGGGCGGTCGTCCACGTGCTTGTGCCGGTTCTGCGAAAAGTCGCGCGGGTTCACCAGCGCCACGTCGATGAGCCCGGCCTCGCGCGCGCGCGCCATCTGCGCGCAGTTAAGCGGGCCCTGGAAAAATTCCGGGAAGAGCGTGAGCACGGTGAAGCGCATGGCTACCTGCCCCGCCGCCCGCTCGACTTTGCGGGTGTGCCGGATTTGGCGGGCGTGCCCGGCGCATGCGGACGGCCCGCTTCCCGCGCCTGGGCGGATTTTCCCGGCCCCTGCGGCGCACCAGATGTGCCAGCCGTGCCAGCCTTGGCGGACTTGGCAGGCTTCGGCGGCCTGGCGGGCCGTGGCGGTCTGACGGACTTGGGCGGCGCGTCGGGCGCGTCCAAGTACAGTTCCAACAGGCCCGGCGGCGGGTCGATGTGGATGGCTTTCGCGTCGGCGTCCAGGCCCAGGATGAACTCCGGCACGGCCGGGAAGAGGATCTCCCTGCCGTTCGGGGCCACAATCGCCCAGGTCAGCTGGCCCGG
>NZ_DATMYK010000194.1:0-4492 GCF_035560995.1 Humidesulfovibrio sp.
ATGCGCCCCCTTGCCCGCACCTGGGAAGTGGTCTTCGTGGATGACGGCAGCACGGACAAAAGCCTCGACGTTCTGAAGAGCCTTGCCCAGGAAAACAGCGAGGTGCGCTACCTCGCCTTCACCCGAAACCGCGGGCAGTCCGCCGCGTTCTGCGCCGGGTTCGACGAAGCCAGCCATCCCATCGTGGTGACCCTGGACGCCGACCTGCAGAACGATCCGGCCGACATCCCCGCCATGCTCGCCCTGTTCGACCAGGGCTACGGCATGGCCATCGGCTGGCGCAAAAAGCGCCAGGACACCCTGAGCAAGCGCTACGCCTCGAAAATCGCCAACGCCATCAGAAACCGCATCACCCGCGAGAGCGTGCGCGACACCGGCTGCTCCCTCAAGGTCATGCGCCGCGACATGCTGGTGCGCATTCCGCGCTTCAAGGGCATGCACCGCTACCTGCCCACCCTGATGAAGCTGCAGGGCGCAACGGTTGCGGAAATGCCCGTGAACCACCGCGAGCGCCACATGGGCGTCTCAAAATATGGCAACTGGGAGCGGGCCGTTGCGGGCGTGCGCGACCTGCTTGGCGTGCGCTGGCTGCAGGACCGCCACTTCGGCTACGAGATCCGCGAAAAGAACCGCTAGGCCGCCTTGAGGCCCAGGGCCTGGCGTACCTTGCCCTTGAGCTCGGAGAGGTCCACGGACTTGACCACGTAGTAGTCCGCGGCGATGCTCTTGAGGTCGTGCTGAAAGCTGTCGTACGCGGTGGAAAGGATCACCGGCACATGGGGCTTGCGGCCGCGGATGAGCTGCAAGAGATCCAGGCCGGACTTGTCCGGTCCCAGGCGGATGTCGAGGATGACCACCTGCGGGGCCTCGCGCTCCAGCAGGTCGAGGATGGGCTCCTCGCCATCGGACGTGGCCACGGCGTAGCCCTCGTCCTCAAGCTCCTCCTGGTAGAGCATGCGGATGTGTTTTTCATCGTCCACTACAAGAATCTTCGACTTGTCCATACTGGTGCTCCTCTGGGGGGGAAGGGCTTCTCTTACTCTGAAGCGTATATCTCGTTTTTCTCGCCGGTCAACAGAATTGTGGCGACCAGCGCCAATACTTGCGGCATACCCCCCCGCCTTGACAACCCGCCCCGAAGCCGGGCACCAGTTGGCCACACCCTCGCCAAGGAGCATGTTGCATGATCACAGTCTTCGTGGAGCCGGACAACGAGACCTTCACCTTCGAGAAGCACAACACCGTGCTCATGCTGCAGAAGCGCCTGGGCCTGCGCGTCAACGACGCCATCATCATCCGGGGCGGCACGCTCCTCACCCCGGACAGCAGGCTTGAGGACGGCGACCAGATCCGCGTCCGCAAAGTCACCAGCACAGGATAACCCCCCATGAAATGCCGCAAATGCAAAGCCCCGGCGGAAGTTCCCCTGCCGAGCCACAACACCGCCTTCTGCCGCGACTGCTTCGCCGCCTACTTCACCGGCCAGGTGGAAAAGGCCATCCGCCGCCATGACATCATCAAACCCGGCGAACGCGTGCTGGTGGCCCTTTCCGGCGGCAAGGACAGCTTAAGCCTCATGCTCGAGCTCTCGCGCCTGGGCTACGACGTCACCGGCTTGCACGTGGACCTGGGCATCCCCGTGTCCTCCCCGGCGGCGCGGGCCAAGGTGGAGGGCTTCTGCGAGCTGCACGGCCTCAAGCTGCGCGTGGTGGAGCTCATCAAAGAGGGCCTGCCCATTCCAGACGTGAAACGCTACATCAACCGTCCGGTGTGCTCGGCCTGCGGCAAGATCAAGCGCCACTGGTTCAACCGCATCGCGCTTGAGGAAGGCTTCCAGGTGCTGGCCACGGGCCACAACCTGGACGACGAGGTGGCGCGGCTGTTCGCCAACACCCTGCGCTGGGATGCGGGCTATCTTTCCGACCAGGGCCCCTGCCTGCAGGCCGAGAGCGGCTTTGCCCGCAAGGTGAAGCCCCTGTACCGCCTGAGCGAGTTCGAGACCGCCTGCTACGCCTTCCTGAACGGCATAGAGATCCACACCGCGCCCTGCCCCTACAGCGGCGGGGCCAGCTTCACGGGGCACAAGCGCCTGTGGGCCGATTTGGAGCACCAGAGCCCGGGCTCGAAAATCTCCTTCTACGACGGCTTTTTGAAGCGCGGCCGCCCGGCCTTCGCCCAGGTGGAGAAGGACTCCGGCCAGCCCCTGGCGCCCTGCGAAAAGTGCGGCTCGCCCACCAGCACGGGCATCTGCGGCGTGTGTCGGCTGGGCATCGCCGTGGCCGAGCGCCGCGCCGCCGATCCCGACAGGCAGTAGGACGCGGGCGGGCCGCAGCATGCCTGGGAGCAGCCACGCCGCCCGGCCTGACGCAGTTGCAGACGCCGCGCCCGCCGCGCCTCTCGTCAGCGTGTGCCTGCCCTGCTACAACGCGGCCGGCACCCTGCCCGCCGCGCTGGAGAGCCTGCTGGCCCAGACCCTGCGCAACTTCGAAATCATCGCCGCGGACGACGGCAGCACCGACGACACCCCGGCCATCCTGGCCGCCTTTGCCGCGCGCGATGCGCGCAGCCATCGAGAGAGCCGCATCCGCCCCTTGCGCCTGCCGCACCAGGGCGTGGCCCTTGCCTGGAACGCCGCCGTGGCCGCCGCGCGCGCGCCTTTCATCGCCCGCATGGACGCCGACGACCTGTGCCTGCCGCGCCGCCTGGAACTGCAGCTGGCCCGCCTGGAGGCCGAGCCCGGCCTGGACCTCGTGTCCGGTCTCGTCCGCTTCGGCGGCGACCGCGAGGCGCGCCTGGGCTATGCCCTGCACGTGGACTGGCTGAACACGCTCATCACGCACCAGGACATCAGCCTGAACCGCTTCGTGGAATCGCCCCTGGCCAACCCCTCGGTGATGTTCCGGCGCGAGGGCGTGGCCCGCTTCGGCGGGGCGCGGCCCAACCTCGGACCCGATCTTGGATCCGGTAGCGGCTCCGCCTGCGCCGGGCCCTTCCCGGAGGACTACGAACAGTGGCTGCGCTGGCTGGGCCTGGGCGCGCGCATGGCCAAGGTGGCGGAAGAGGTCATCATCTGGAACGACCCGCCCACGCGCCTTTCCCGCACCGGGTGCGAGTATAGCCCGGAGGCGTTCGCGCGCATCAAGGCCGGGTACCTGTGGGGCTGGCTTACGGAGCACAATCCGCGCCACCCGCGCGTGTGGGCCTGGGGGGCAGGACGGGAGAGCCGCAAACGGCTTGCGCCGCTGGTGGCGCTTGGCCTCATCATCGAGAATTACGTGGACATCGACCCGCGCAAAGTGGGCCAGCGCGTGGCGGGCGTGCCCGTGCTCGGGCGCGAGGCCGTGCCGCCTGCCCAGGGCGGGCAAAACGGGCAGGCGCCCTTCGACTGTCCCTTCATCCTCGTGAACGTGGGCTCACGCGGCGCGCGCGAGGAGATCCTGGAGTGGCTCGCCGGGCGCGGGTATCAGGTCGGGGTGGATTGTTTGGCAGTGGGGTAATCATACCTCCGGACAAGCCCTGTACCCAAATGCCGTAGGCCCATAGCCTTCCTTAATTTCGTCGTGTATATACGTTGACCTAAGCGACTCAAACACAGCATAACGGTTAACGATATTCTTTATATCACTGCATTCTGCAAAAATGATACATTCATAAACCAACAGCTTTGCCTCTAAAGATGACAATCCAGACTTAAAAACATAGAAATAATCACTCTTATCCTTACTAGACAATATAGGACTCTCGTCAATTTTCAGCATTATAATCTCTACTAACCTCATGTATCTTTTGATATCTTGTCTATGCAGCTTCGTCATACCCTCGTAGAATTCCGTACTGCTCATAGAATTTTGCATTTTGTCGAATATCTTTGCAAGAATAGATCTGTTTTTCATCTCATTTACTATTTCTTCAAGTGTAAATTTCCCAACCTCAGAATCATTTTCCATAGCCCGGAAAACAGACTCTTTCGTGTCAATCAATCTATAGAATGATGCTTCAAATGCTTGACTATGCAATGCTGTTGTCTGCAATTCAAGCTGGACCCTTTGGCCTTTTAGCTCTTCCCTCGTATCCTTCAACTCCTGCCGCTGGAGCTCAAGCTCCTGCCTCTGCATTTCAATGCTGCTTCGCTGAAGCCAAACAGCATAGCCAGCTGCGGCAAACGCCAAGGCCGTGAAAAGCGCTCCACTCGCTTCTAGAGCTTCCGCAATATTCACCTCTTTTGACAAATCAGAGATGAATGTTCCGATCCATGCCCAGATGATGACAATCCCAAAGCCGCAAAAAATCAACGTTGATTTTTTCATACTTACCCCGCCTGCTGCTCCCACACAAAGTGCTCCAGGTGCTGCACCACGGCCACGGTCTGCAAATGCTCGGCCCACGAGAACATGGACAGCCGCCCGTCCTGCGAGACCACGAACACGTCGCAGCCGCGGTTGACGTTGACGAAGCGCGCGGCCGACTGGTGCCGCATGCCCCCAAGCTCGGC
>NZ_DATMYK010000195.1:0-6159 GCF_035560995.1 Humidesulfovibrio sp.
ACAAAGTTCTCAAATTCTGCGCTGGTCTCACCAGGCAGGCGCAGAGTGAGCAACTCGCCCAAGAGCCGTCCCTTGGCCGGGGTGTCCAGGCTCAGGTACTCGTCCAGCTTGCGGTTGCCCTCAAGCACCCTGCCCGCGCCATCCAGCCGGGCCACGCCGATGGGGATCTTGTCAAAGGCCAGGGCCTTCTCCTCCAGCACGGCCTGGCGGGCGCTGTAGTGCTCAAAGCCCTGGCCGAAGAAACGCAGGTAGAGCGCCAGGTTATCCAGTTCCTCCTTGGGCAGGTTGGCCTCGCCCAGGCGCAGTTCGCCCAGGCGCACGCCGGAGGAACTGATCTCCAGCCCCTGTGTGCGCAGGCGCCAGGGCAGGTTCTGGGGCTGGTGCAGCCCCTCTGCGCGCTCCAGCACGCCCTGGGGGGTCAAGTGGAACAGGCGGAAGCCCTCGCCATGAGGCGACTTGAGGGCCACGTCCCAGCTCTTCACGTCCCAGTTGAGCTTGATGTGCTTGCCCAGCACCCGCGCCACGGAAGAAAGCCCGCCCTCGGCGGTCAGAAGGTCCATGCTGAGGAAGCAGTAGCCCTGCATGGCCTTGACCGAGTGGCGGTAATAGGGGCGGTTCTCCTCGCCCTCGGTGATGCCGAGGGACGTGAGCATGGAGCGGAACTTGCCCAGGCACTCCGCGCGCAGGCTGTCCACCTCGCGCTCGGAAAGGCCCAGCACGGTGCGCAACAGGCCCTCGAACTGCACCACGCCGAAAGGCCCGCTCGAATGGCCCAGCTCCATTTCCGACCACTGTGTGGCCAGGATGACAGCCTGGCTGAGCGGATTCTGGTCGGCCAGGGAATCCATGGCGTGGTGGCTGCGCACGCTGTCGCACATCTCGGCCGGAATGCCCCAGCGCACCAGCAGCATCTGCGAGAGCGCGCCGTGGTGCATGCCCCAGGCCTCCGCCTCGCGCGCAAGCTGGCCCTTGGCCAGCACGGTCATGCGGTCGCGCTGGTCCGGCTCGGACAAGAATTCCTTGGCCGCGCAGCGCAAAAACAACAGCGACACGTCCTTGAGCAGGCAGCACAGGTAGGCCTGGTCGGCCAGTTGCGGGCACAGTTTCTGGGCCAGCAGCTCCGCGGCGATGGACGACCAGACAATGAGCCGCCAGTCGGGATAGAAATCGTAGTGGCAGTCCGGGAAGCCGTGCTCCAGGTCCTTGTGCAGGGTCATGGAGACGGCCACCTTGAGGATCTCGCGGCTGCCCAGCACCAGCGCGGCGCGGTGCAGGTCCGTCACCTTCTGGGGCAGGCCGTAGAAGGCGGAATTGACGAGATTCAGGACGGTTGTGGCCAGGGCCGGGTCGAGCCGGATGGTTTCGCTCATGACGGCGAAGTCCGGCTCCGGCTTGATCGCCTCCTGCATCAGCCGGAGCATCACCGGCGACAGGGAGATCTTCTGGAGCAGATGCGGCGAGTTGAGCAGCAGATTCCCGGCCATCGGCCCCCCGGTCACTTGCGTCTGGTGAGGACGTACTCCGCGGCCTGGGCCAGGACCACGCGCTCGGGCGTTTCCGGCAGCGCGGCAAGGGCCGCAAGCGCCGCATCGACATAGCCGCGCGCCGCCTCGCGGGTCTTCTCCGCCAGACCTTTTTCCCGTACTTCCGCCACTATGCGCGAGGCCTCAACCTCGGTCAACCGCTTTTCCCGCAGGCTGGCCAAAAGCTCCCGGGCCTCGGCCTCGGGCAGGCTTTCCAGGTGCAGGATGAGCGGCAGGGTCATCTTGCCCTCGCGCAGATCGCCCCCGGCGGGCTTGCCCATCTCGCTCTCGGAGATGGTGTAGTCCAGGGCGTCGTCCACCAGCTGGAAGGCGATGCCCAGGTTCAGGCCGAAGTCTCCTGCCAGGTCCTCCAGGGCGCGGTCGCGGCTGGCCAGACCCGCCCCGCAACGGCAGGCGGTCTCGATCAGCCGGGCGGTCTTGCCGATGATGATGTCCATGTAGGCCTTGCGGTCCACCGTGGGCCGGGCCGTGTGCGCCAGCTCCAGGATCTCGCCCTCGGCCGTGGCCATGATGCCCCGCGCCAGGAGCGCGTTCAGCCGGGGGATGTCGTAGTCCGCGCCCAGCTTGTTGGCCAGCGCCAGCAGCACGTCGCCCGCCAGGATGGTCTCGGTTATGCCGAAGGCCACGTGGGCGCTGGTCTTGCCCCGGCGCGTCTCGGCCTGGTCCAGCACGTCGTCGTGCAGAAGCGTGGCCGTGTGCAGCATCTCAAGCGCGCAGGAGATGGGCAGCATGTCGTCGGCCTTGTGGCCCATGGCGCGGGCAAAGAGGATGGTCAGCATGGGCCGGATGCGCTTGCCGCCGGAGAGCAGCACATGGCGCGCGACCTCGCGCACCAGTCCGTCAAGCGTGTCCGCCTCCGCCGCGAGGAAGGCGTTGATGCCGGGAATCTCCCGGGCGAAATAGGCGCGCATTTCGTTCATGCCGTTCACGTCCGCTGTTGGGGGTTCTGAACAGGCCCCGCCGTGGGGGCCAGAAAATTTTGCGCCGCAACGCCCAGGGCGGCCAGGGCTCCGGGCAGGTCCCAGCCTGCGGGCGGGCGGGCGCCAACTGGGTTGGACACCGTGCGCAGCTCCGCGAAGGGCAGGCCGACACGCTCCGCGGCGTAGGCCATGGCGAAGCCTTCCATGTTCTCCAGCCCGGCGTCGAAGCGCTCGTGCAGCGCCTTGGCCCGCTCCGGGTCGGCGCTCACGCCGCTCACGGTGAGGCTGTGCGCGCAGAAAAGTCCGGCGGGCGCGAGGCCCATGCGCCGGGCCACGCCCGGGCCGTCCCACTCCAGACGCTCAAAGATCGCGCCCGGCGCGGCCGCCTTGGCGCCGTTCAACGAAAATCCCAGGGCCCGCGCATCGGCCGCGCACTGGCCGGAAAACAGCAGGCCGTACTCCGGCCAGGTCTCGCGCTCCACCAGCCGCGCACAGCACAGCGGGTGCGCCTCCAGGTCGAAGCTGCCCGCCACGCCCAGGCAGACCACCCCATCGGCCCCTGTCCCGTCTGCCCTTGTCCCTTCGGCGCGGGCCTGCTCCAGCGCCCGGCCCAGGGCCAGGGCCGCGTTGACCACGCCCACGCCCGTCACCAGGGCCAGCATGTGCCGCCCGTACGCCGAGGCCGCGAAAAGCTCGCCCTGCCGCGCCTGCACCCTGATCCCAAGGGCGGCGGAGAGCTCCAGGCCCGTGGCGGCGGCGACCAGCAGCATCCGGCGCTTCCTATAGCCGCCAGAGGTCGAAGCCGCTCGCGGCCGCCTTGGCCGGGTCGAAATGCCCCTTCACGTCCAGCACCAGCGGCGCGGCCCCGGCGCGGAACCAGCCGCGCAGTTCGTCGAAGCCGTAGGCCGCGTATTCCTTGTGGGCCACCGCCAGCACCAGGGCGTCCAGGCCGCGCAGGCTCTCCAGCGGAGAAAGCTCGATGCCGTACTCGTGGCGCGCCTCGTCCGGGTCGGCCATGGGGTCGGCGGTCAGCACCTCGATGCCGTACTCCTCAAGCTCGCGCACCACGTCGATGACCTTGGTGTTGCGCAGGTCGGGCACGTTCTCCTTGAAGGTGAAGCCCAGCACGCCCACGCGCGCGCCCTTGACCTTGACGTCGGCGGCGATGAGCTTCTTCACGCAGGTTTCGGCGATGAACTTGCCCATGCCGTCGTTGATGGCGCGGCCGGCCAGGATGACCCGGGGCGAGAAGCCCAGGGCCTGGGCCTTGAAGGTCAGGTAGTACGGGTCCACGCCGATGCAGTGGCCGCCCACCAGACCCGGCCGGAAGGGCAGAAAGTTCCATTTGGTGCCCGCGGCCTCCAGCACTTCCAGGGTGTCGATGCCCATGCGGTCGAAGATCACGGCCAATTCGTTCATCAGGGCGATGTTCAGGTCGCGCTGGGTGTTCTCGATGACCTTGGCCGCTTCGGCCACCTTGATGGTGGAGGCCCGGAAGGTGCCGGCCTTGACCACCGCGCCGTACAGCCCGCAGAGCAGGTCCGCCGTGGGGCCGTCCTGCCCGGCCACCACCTTGGTGATGGTTTCCAGCGTGTGCGCGCGGTCGCCGGGGTTGATGCGCTCCGGCGAGTAGCCCACGAAGAAGCCCTCGCCGCATTTGAGGCCCGAGGTCTCCTCGAGCAGGGGCACGCAGACTTCCTCGGTCAGACCGGGGTAGACGGTGGACTCGTACACCACCACCGCACCGGGGGCGAGGTTGGCCCCGACGGTGCGCGTGGCCCCGATGACGGGCCTGAGGTCCGGGGCGCGGTGCTCGTCGATGGGCGTGGGCACGGCCACGATGATGATGCTGGCGTCCTTCAGCCGCGCGGGATCGCAGGTGTAGGCCACCGTGGCGCTTTTCAGGTCGCCGGGCAGCACTTCGCCGGTGCGGTCGGCCCCTTGGGCCAGCTCGTCCACGCGCTTCTGGGAAATATCGAACCCGATGACCGGGAAGTGGCGCGAAAGGGCCACGGCCAAAGGCAGGCCCACGTAGCCCAGGCCCACGACGGCGACGCTGGCGCGCCCGGCGCGCAGATCCTCAAGACTGGTCTTCAAACCCATGTCGGTTCCTTCCTCGGTTCGGCCCTCGGTCCCTGGCCCGGCGCGCGGTGGACAACCCGCCCCCGCGCGGATACAAGGGGCCCATGAACCTCGACTGGTCGCTATTCTTCATGGCCCTTGGCCTGGCCTTCCTTATGGAGGGCCTGCCCTATTTCATCCTGGCCGAGCGCATGCCCTCGGTGCTCTTGACCCTGGCCAGCCGCCCGCCCCGCGCCCTGCGCGTCCTGGGCCTCACGTCCATCATCCTGGGCGTTTTGCTGGTGGCCCTGGGCCGATCCTTCTAGATCAACGCCCGCCGGGCCCGGCTCGCTCGGCTCTCCCTATTCGCCCGGCTCTCCGTCTTCACGCGGGGGCTTGCCGGGGTCTTCCCTGGTGAAGCAGCGCAACACGGCCTCGCGCTCGGCCCTGGCGGCGGCGGTTTCCCCGCGCGCGCCCGGTATTGCGGAAGCCTGTCCAGACGGCGTTTCGTCCGTCGTTTCGTCCGGCGTTTCGTCCAGCAGTTCGCCCGCCTTTTCCGCCACATGCAGGTACACGATGCCCGAAAGCATGGCAACGTGAAACACGCGCGCATACCCGGCGTCCATAAGCTCCCGCGCCAGCTGGCGCTCGTCCGGGAATTCGCGGATGGTCTCGGCCAGGTAGCGGTAGGCCGCGCGGTCGCCGGAGAAGATGCGCCCAACCGTGGGCAGCACTTTGTCCAGATAGAAATTGTACAGCCCGCCCCACACCTTGCGTCGGCCGGTGCCGAACTCCAGGATGCAGAAGCGGCCGCCGGGCTTGAGGCAGCGCAGCACTTCCTTGTGCGCGGCCATGCGCGGGCGGATGTTGCGGATGCCAAAGGCGATGGTCGCCGCGTCCATGGATTCGCCGGGCAGGGGCAGGTTGCGCCCATCGCCCTGCGCGGGAAGGATGCGCCCCTCCAGGCCGCCGGTGAGCTTGCCCTTGCCCTGCGCCAGCATGGGCAGGGTGTAGTCCACCGCGGCCACGCGGATGCCCGGATACTGCCGGACGAGGGCCAAGGCCACGTCCATGGTGCCCGCGGCCAGGTCGAGCACCACGCCGCCGGGCCGGGGCACGGCCACGCGGGCCAGCCGCCAGCGCCAGTAGATGTCCAGGCCGAGGCTCAGGGTGTGGTTAAGAAAATCGTACCAGCGGGCGATGCGGCCGAACATGGCCGCCACCTGCCTGCCGTGCAGCTGGTCGCGCTGGCTCTGTTCCTGGGAAGTGGGACGCTGCATGGACTAGACGCCTTTCTTCTTCGTCTCCGCCGCATCGGGGTCGCATACGCCGCCGCCCGACACGGTGGTCAGAATCTCGCAATAGATTTCCGAAAAATGCTCGGCAAAGTTCGCCGGAGAGATGCGGCCCACCTCAATGAACTTGACCACGATTTCCTTGGCCACCTGCAGGGCCTGCTTTTCCAGCGAATCCATGCCCGCTCCCTCTGTCTCCGGGCGCGTGGCCCGGCTTGGCTGTGCGAAAAACCCGCCCGGTGGGAAATGGCCGTGACCGCACCACGCGGTGGACCCCGGGCGGGAAAGGGAAAGAAACGGTGAAGCCCCTCCCCCTTTGTTTTATCCGCGCCCCATACC
>NZ_DATMYK010000196.1:0-25516 GCF_035560995.1 Humidesulfovibrio sp.
ACATCTGAACAGGACTGACACCATGAGCGACATCAAGACCGTTTTCGTCACCGGCGGCGCCGGATATGTGGGCGCCCTGCTCGTTCCCAAGCTCCTGGACGCGGGCTACGCCGTGAAGGTGCTGGATCTCTATCTTTACGGCGACGACGTTATCCTGGGCGGCAAGGGCGACCCCAAGCTGACCGAGATCAAGGGCGACCTGCGGGACGTGAGCCTTTTGGAAAAGCACCTGCCCGGCTGCGACGCGGTGATCCACCTGGCCTGCATCAGCAATGACCCGAGCTACGAGCTTGACCCGAACCTGGGCCGCTCCATCAACTACGACGCCTTCCTGCCCCTGGTGGACATTTCCAAGAAAAACGGCGTAAAACGCTTCATCTACGCTTCCAGCTCCAGCGTGTACGGCCTGAAGGACGATCCCGAGGTCACCGAGGACCTGCCCCTGGAGCCGCTGACCGACTACTCCAAGTTCAAGGCCATGTGCGAGGAATACCTGAACGCCGCGGCCACGGACGACTTCGTCGTCACCACCATCCGCCCGAGCACCGTGTGCGGCTACTCCCCGCGCATGCGCCTGGATCTCACGGTGAACATCCTGACGAACCACGCCATCAACAAGGGGCAGATCACGGTGTTCGGCGGCGAGCAGAAGCGCCCGAACCTGCACATCGAGGACATGTGCGAGGTGTACCTGTTCATGCTGAAGCAGGACCCCAAGAAGATCCAGAAGAAGATCTACAACGTGGGCTACGAGAACTACAAGGTGAAGGAGATCGCCCAGATGGTGAGCGAGACCCTGGGCGGGAACATTCCCATCACCACCACCCCGACCAACGACAACCGCAGCTACCACGTCTCCAGCCGCAAGATTAAGGAAGAGCTGGGCTTCGAGCCCAAGCACACCATCCAGGAGGCCATTCTGGACCTGAAGAAGGCCTTCGAGGCGGGCAAACTGCCCAACAGCTTCGACGACATCAGCTACTACAACGTGAAGCTCATGCAGGCCATCAAGCTGAAATAACCCCCTGGACCTGATGGCCATGCCCGATTCCCTCGGCCCGGTCATCGGGCTCGACCTGGACAACACCCTCGTCGGCTACGACGAGCTGCTCTGCGACCTGGCGGTGTCGGAGGGGTATCTGCCCCCTCCGGCTCCGCCGGGCTCATCCCTCGCCCTTGGCAAGCGCGCCCTGCGCGATGCCTTGCGCGCCAAAGGCGAGCACGGCGAGCAGGAGTGGCGCAAACTTCAGGCGCTCATCTACGGCGCGCACATGCCCCGCGCGCGGCTCATGCCCGGCGTGGCCGAGTTCCTGGCCAGGGTAAAGGCCCTGCGCGCTGACGGGGCCAGGTTCTCCCTGTACATCGTGAGCCACAAGACGCGGCTGGCCAACAACTACTCCGACGGCGCGGATTTTCATCAGGCGGCCATGGACTTCCTGGCGGCCAAGGGGTTCTTCGAGCCAGGTACGGGGTTGCAGCCCGACCAGGTGTTTTTCGAGCCCACGCGCGAGGCCAAGGTGGCGCGCATCGCGGCGCTTGGCTGCACGCGCTTCGTGGACGACCTGGAGGAGACCTTTGCCGAGCCGGGCTTCCCGGCTGGCGTCGCGCGCATCCTGTTCGACCCGGCGGGCGACGCGGCCATGCAGCCCGGAGTGACGCGCCTGCGCACCTGGACCGAGGTGGCCGACGCCCTGCTGGAAGGCCTTGCGCCTGCCGCAGCCCAAGACCAGGGTCGGGAACAGGGCCCGGACTTCGCCGCCCTGGCTGGCGAAGGCATCGCCTCCTGCCAGCGCATCTACGGCGGCCGCAATTCCCGCGTGTACCGCGTGGAGACGGCCGGCGGGCGCGTGTTCGCGGGCAAGCACTACCACCAGCATCAGGACGACCCGCGCGACCGCCTGGGCGCGGAGTGGCGGGCGCTGGCGCTCTTGTCGGCCGATGCGCGCCTGGCGTCCTTCGTGGCCCGGCCCGTGGCCAAGGAGCCCGGCCAGGGCCTGGCGCTGTATTCATTTCTTTCCGGCGTGCAGGCCAGCACCACCCCGGCCACGAAAGGCGACATGGAGGCCTGCCTGGAGTTCCTGGACGCCCTGCGCGGGCTCTCCGGCAGCCTCGGCGCGGATGCGGCGCAGCGGATTCCGCCGGCCTCGGAGGCCTGCTTCTCCCTGTCCGCCCTGGCGGCCAATCTGCGCACCCGGCTGGACGCGCTTCTGGACGTGCCCCGGGACGCCTGCCTGGGCGTGGAGTTGGCGCAGTTCCTCGCAGAGGAGCTCATCCCCCTTCTGGACACGAGCCTGACGCGCGCCGCGCAACTGGGCGACCCGGCGCAGGAGCTGCCGCAGCACTGCCGCACGCTTTCGCCCTCGGACTTCGGCCTGCACAACGCCTTGCGCACAGGCGGCGGCCTTTTCTTCGTGGACTTCGAATATTTCGGCTGGGATGACCCGGCCAAGACCCTGTGCGACTTTGTGCTGCACCCGGCCATGGGCCTGCCGGATGCCCTGCGCCAGCACTTCGCCGACGATTTTCTGTCCCGCTTCGCCGGGACGGATTCCGGCTTGCCCAGGCGCGCGACTACGGTGTATCCACTCTACGCAATCAAGTGGTGCCTGATACTTTTGAACGAATTCCTGCGCGGGGCCGATGCCCGGAGGGTGTTCGCGGCCGGCGCGGCGTGCGGGAACGACGATGCGCACGCCCGGCGCGAAACCCAGCTGGCCAAGGCCCGCGCCATGCTCACACAAGCGAGGACAAACCATGCACCAGACTGTCTGCGTTGATACCCAGCCCGGCGGGCTGACGCCGCTTGACGCGCGCGGCAAGAAACTCCGCCAGGACGTGGTGGACATCTTTGAACATTCCCGGCGCGGCCATGTAGGCAGCACCTTCTCGCTCATGGAAATAGTGCGCGTGCTCTACGACGACATCCTGCGCATCGACCCGAAAAGCCCTGCGGACCCGAAGCGCGACCGCTTCATTCTGAGCAAGGGCCACGGCTGCCTGGCGCTGTACGTGGTGCTGGCGGACAAGGGCTTCTTCCCGGCCGACGAGCTGTGCCGCTTCTGCGCCTACGACGGCATTCTGGGCGGCCACCCGGAGGCGGGCAAAGTGCCCGGCGTGGAAGCCAGCACCGGGGCCCTGGGCCACGGGCTGTCCATCGGCGTGGGCATGGCCGTCTCGGCCCGCATGGACCGCCGCGACACCCGCGTGTTCGTGGCCATGGGCGACGGCGAGATCAACGAGGGCAGCGTGTGGGAGGCGGCGCTTAGCGCCGGAAACCGCGGGCTGGATAACCTTGTGGCCATCGTGGACTACAACAAGCAGCAGTCCTACGACACCACCTTCGAGGTGCAGAACCTGGAGCCCCTGGCCGACAAATGGCGGGCCTTCGGCTTTTCCGTGCGCGAGGTGGACGGCCACGACCTGTGCGCCCTGCGCGAGGCCTTCCAGGCCGCGCCGCTTGAGCCCGGCAAGCCCACGTGCATCATCGCCCACACGGTGAAGGGCAAGGGCTACGCCCCGGCCGAGAACAACCTTGCCTGGCACCACAAGAGCAAGTTCACGGACGAGGACATGGCCGGCCTGCGCGCGGCGTTCTCTTCGACCAAGGAGGGTGCGTAAGATGCGCGGCAAATGCCTGAACATGGTCCACAAGCTGGCCAAGGAAGACGAACGCATCGTATTCCTGGGCTCCGACCTGGGCTTCGGCACCCTGAAGCAGTTCCGCGAGGAGCTGCCCGAGCGCTTCATCATGGAAGGCATCAACGAGGCCCACGCCATCGGCATGGCCGCGGGGTTGGCCTTTGACGGGCGCATCGTCTACGTGAACACCATCGCCACCTTCCTCACGCGGCGCAGCTATGAGCAGGTGGCCCTCGACCTCTGCCTGCACAAGGCCAACGTGCGGCTCATCGGCAACGGTGGCGGCATGGTCTACGCGCCCCTTGGCTCCACGCACCTGGCCATAGAGGACATCGCCATCATGCGCGCCCTGCCGAACATGGCCATCGTGGCCGTGGCCGACGCCGAAGAGATGGAGCGCCTGATGCCCCAGACGGTAGACTGGCAGGGGCCGCTCTACATCCGCCTGGCCAAGGGCTACGACCCCATCGTGTCCGACCCGGCCATCCCCTTTGTGCTGGGCAAGGGCATGGAAATCCAGCGGGGCGCGGACGTGCTCCTCGTGGCCACGGGCGTGACCCTCGGGCCCGCCAAGGAGGCCGCGAAACTGCTGGCCGAGACGGGCGTTTCCTGCGGCATTCTGCACATGCACACGGTGAAGCCCTTTGACACCGCGCTGTTCCTGGACATGGCCCAGGGCGTCCGCGCGGTCATCAGCGTGGAGGAGCACACCATTCTGGGCGGCCTGGGCAGCGCCGTGGCCGAGATTCTGGCCGAGACGCCCTTCGCCCGGCAGCCGCGCTTCAAGCGCCTGGGCATTCCCGACGTGTTCCCGGACAAGTACGGCACCCAGAATCAGCTCATGGCGCGCTACGGCATCGACACGGAAACCATCGTGGGCACGGCCAAGGCCCTGCTCGCGTAAGCGACAACAACAATCTCCCGCAACGCACCGCCAGAACCGGAGGACAATCATGGGACAGCTGCGCAACTTCGTCACCCCGCTGCACAAGGCCACCACACGCGACTACATCGGCCGCATGGTGGACGAGAAGGTCAAATGCATGCTCAAGGCCAAGGAGTATGAGTTCGACTACTGGGACGGCGACCGCCGCTTCGGCTACGGCGGCTACAAGTACATGCCCGGCCGCTGGGCCCCGGTGGCCAAGGCGCTCATCGAAACCTACGGCCTCAAGGCCGGTTCCCGCGTGCTCGACGTGGGCTGCGGCAAGGGCTTTTTGCTGCACGAGATGCTCATCCTGGAGCCGGGCTTGGAGATTGTCGGCTTCGACATCTCCGAGCACGGCCTGGCCAGCAACACCGATGAAGTGAAGGCCAAGGCCACCCTGTTCCGCTACCGCGCCCAGGACGCCCTGCCCTTTGGCGACAAGCATTTCGATCTGGTCATTTCCCTCGCCACCCTGCACAACCTGCGCATCTTCGAGCTCAAGACCGCCCTGGCCGAGATCGAGCGCGTGGGCAAGCAGGCCTACGTGATGCTCGAGAGCTACCGCAACGAGCAGGAGCTGTTCAACGTGCAGTGCTGGGCGCTGACCTGCGAAAGCTTCTTCGACACCGCGGAGTGGATCTGGCTGTACCGCCACTTCGGCTACACCGGCGACTACGAGTTCATCTACTTCGAGTAGGCAAGGAGCCCCCCATGCAAATCAAGAAGACCACCGCCGCCATTTTGGTGGAGCAGAAGAAGCCGCTGGCCGTGGCGGAAATCAGCCTGCCGGAGGAGCTCTCCTTCGGCCAGGTGCTGGTGAAGATCCTGTACTCCGGCATCTGCGGCGCGCAGTTGAACGAGATCGCGGGCGCCAAGGGCCCGGACAAGTTCCTGCCGCACCTGCTGGGCCACGAGGCCGTGGCCGAGGTGCTGGAAATCGGCCCCGGCGTGAAGACCGTCAAGCCCGGCATGCGCGTGTGCCTGCACTGGCGCCCGGGCACCGGCCTGCAGTGCGACCCGCCCAAGTACGACTGGAATGGACAGGTGGTGAATGCGGGCTGGGTGACCACCTTCTGCCGCCACGCCATCATCAGCGAGAACCGCATGACCCCGGTGGCCGAGGACTTCGATCCGAAGCTGGTGCCGCTTTTGGGCTGTGCCGTCACCACGGCCATGGGCGTCATCAACAACGACGCCCAGGTCAAGATCGGCCAGAGCGTGGTGGTCTTCGGCGTGGGCGGCGTGGGCCTGAACATCGTGCAGTTCGCCGGGCTGGTGGCCGCCAACCCGGTCATCGGCGTGGACATCAACGACGAGAAGAAGGAAATGGCCCTCAAATTCGGCGCCACCCATGCCTTCAACTCCAAGAAGGTGGCCGACATCGCCGAGGAGATCAAAAAGATCGTGGGCCCCGGCGGGGCGGATGTCGTCATCGACACCACGGGCAACGCCCGCATGATCGAGCTGGCCTACGAGCTGACCCACGCCGACGGCCGCACCATCCTGGTGGGTGTGCCCACCAAGGGCGACAAGGTCAGCATCTATACCCTGCCTCTGCACTTCAAGAAGGTGCTCAAGGGCTCGGAGGGCGGCTCCTGCCTGCCCGCGCTGGACATCCCGCGCATCATCGACCTGGTGAAGGTGGGCCGCGTAAGCCTGGACGGCCTGGTGACCCACGAGTTCGACCTGGAAGACATCAACGATGCCCTGGACCTGGTGCGCACCGGCCAGGCTGGCCGCGTGCTCATCAAGATGTAGGCGCAGGGGACAGCATGCCCAGGAAGAAAACGCGCGAACCGCAGTACCAGGAAACCATCACCATTGCCGAGACCCAGGGCCTTGCGCGCTTCGGGCTCATGAGCAACCAGGTGTGGCACGACGACCCCAGGCGCCTGGTGTTTCTGCTCTCGCGCTACAAGTTCGTGGCCAAGATGCTCTCGGGCAAGAAGCGCGTGCTGGAGCTGGGCTGCGCCGACGCCTTCGGTTCGCGCGTGGTGCGCCAGGAGGTGGAGAGCCTGCTCTGCACCGACTTCGACCCCGTGTTCATCGAGGACGCCAAAAGCAGGCCGCAAGGCCCATGGCCCATGGAGTTCCGCGTGCACGACATCCTGGAAGGGCCCGTGCGCTCCAGCGACCCGGACGCCCCGCAGGGCAGATTCGATGCGGCCTACACGCTTGATGTCATCGAGCACATCGAGGCCGAGCACGAGCGCACCTTTGTGAGCAACCTGGCAAAGAGCCTCACGCCCCAGGGCGTGCTCATCGTGGGCATGCCCAGCCTGGAAAGCCAGGCCTGGGCCAGCCCGGCCAGCAAGGAAGGCCACGTGAACTGCATGTCCGGCGGGCCCTTCCGCACGCTTCTGGAAGACTTCTTCCACAACGTGTTCCTGTTCAGCATGAACGACGAGATGGTGCACACGGGCTTTTCGCCCATGGCGCATTATCTCATCGGCCTGTGCGTGGGGCCGAAATGAGCCTGGCCGGGGCCGACATCTGCGCGCTGTGCGGAGGGTCGGCCACGGCCGTCTCGCCCGGCGCCGGCCCTGCCCCCGCCGCGGCCTTCTCCGGCGTCACAAGCGACATCAAGCCCTGGCCGCGCATGGGCGGCATCCTGTGCTGCGAGGCCTGCGGCCACGTGCAGAAGCGCCTGGACGGGCAGTGGCGCGCCGACGCCGCGGCCATCTACGCCGATTACGTGATGTACCACCTGAGCGGCGGGACCGAGCAGGTGGTGTTCGACACGGGCCAGGCCTGCCCGCGCACGTCCCGGCTCATCACGGGCATGTCCCGCGCGTGGGACCTGCCGCAGACGGGCCGCCTGCTCGACGTGGGCTGCGGCGGCGGCGCCTTTCTGGCGGCCTTCCGGCAGGCCATGCCCGGCTGGAAGCTTTACGGTCACGACCACTGCGCCCAGCGGCAGGCGGAGGTGGAGGCCGTGCCCGGAGTGTGCGGCTTCCATTGCGGCGCCCTGGAAGAAGCCGCGGCGCAAAATGGCCCCTTCGACGCCGTGAGCCTCATCTACGTGCTGGAGCACATGCCCGAGCCCGTGGCCGAGCTTACGCGCCTGCGCGGCCTGCTCAAACCCGATGGCACGCTCATGGTCATGGTGCCGGACTTCGCCCAGAACCCCTTCGATTTGGCCGTGGTGGATCACTGCGGACACTTTTTCGCCGAGACCCTGGCCCATGCCGCCGAACTGGCGGGCTTCGACGTCCTCGCCCTTGGCCGCCACTGGATGGCCAAGGAGGTGGGCTTTCTGGCCCGGCCCAGGGCCGGGGCTTCCGCCTCGGCCCCAGCTTCTGACGACCTGGCCCCCAGGCGGGGCTTGGCCCTGGCTCAGGGATCACTGGACTGGCTGCGCCGCACCGTGGACACGGCCAGGAACGCGGCTGAAGCGCTGCACGCCAAGGGACGGTCCTTCGCCCTTTTCGGCACGGCCATAGCGGGCAGCTGGCTGGCCCAGGAACTTCCCGGCCATGTGGACTGTTTTGTGGACGAAGACGGCCTGCGCTGGGGCAAGACCCATCTCGGACTGCCCATAAGCGGCCCAGCGGACGTGGCCCCCGGCACAGGGCTGTTTCTGGGCTTTCCGCCAGAACTCGCATCAAGTATCGCCAAAAGGCTCGGCCCAGCGCACCCTGGACTGGAATTGTTGTTGCCTGCTCCCCGTTAGTACCTTCTGGACGGGCGTTGAGGGGCAGGAACAGCTCTTCTGCGGCCTGCCAGCCCTATAACCCTCTTCCCGGCAAGCGAGCCCCAATGACCCAGCCCCAACAAACAGCACCGCCCATTCCGCTCTTCGCCCATGACGTGGACCTCACAGTGCTCGTCACCTGCTACAACGAGCGGGAGTTCATCTTGGACACCCTGCACGAACTCACCAGCGCACTCGCAGAGTGGGGCGGCAGTCACGAGGTCATCATCGTTGACGACTGTTCACCCGATGGTTCTGGCGAGATGCTGGAGCAACACCTGCGCGACAATCCCATGCCGCAGGTGCGTCTGGTACGCAACGCCGCCAACAAGGGCCTCTCAAAGAACTTCATTGACGGAGCCTTTCTGGGCCGGGGCAAATACTACCGCCTTTGCTGTGGCGACAACGCCGAGAGCCGAGAAGCCCTGGTGCACATCTACCGGCAGATAGGCAAGGCCGATCTCATCATCCCCTACCAAGTGCAGGACGAAGTGCGGGGCAAGCTGTGGCACCGCCGCATCATCTCCCGTCTGTTCACGGCTCTGGTCAATCTGCTCACAGATAACGATATCCGCTACTACAACTCGCTGCCGGTGTTCCTGCGCGAGCACGTGATCCGCTTTCCGCCTCAGTCGTACGGCTTCGGCTTCCAGGCCGACATCGTCACCCGCATCTTGGAGGAGGACGTCACCTATCTGCAGACCCGGCACCTGGGCCCCCGCGACCTCAAAGGCAAAGACTCAACGGCTCTCAGCATGCGCAACCTGCTGTCCGTCATGCACACCTTTGTCGAGATCAGCATCCGCCGCCTGCGCCGCACCATCTACGGCAAGGGCATGCCCCGCGCCCGGGAAATCCGCATCGAGCCTTAACAGCAAGGCCGTACACTGGCCGGTTTGATTGCCACTATAACGCTTTTCAGGTAATCCAGCACCGCTGGCGCAGTCGTAGACGACATTCATCGCACCAAACAACGGGGACATAGTGGACGCCATTCGCAACGGGCTGATCTTCGGCGGGACCGGGAAACTGGGCACGGCCCTTTCCCGCGCCTTTGCCGACGGCTGGAACCTGCGCGCGGTGGAGAGCACCGAGGCCGACATCACCGACAAGGCCGCCCTGCGAGCCCTTCTGACCGCGGAACGCCCCGGCATTGTCTTCAACGCCAAGGTCATCGGCGGAGTGGACGCCTGCGAGCAGGCTCCGGGCCTTGCCTACCGCGTCAACACCCGCTTCCCCGCGCACCTGGCCGAGCTGTCCTTGGAACTGGGCTTCACCCTGGTGCACTTCAGCACCGACGCCATCTTCCCCGACTGCGCCCCGGGCGCCGCGCACACCGAATCAAGCGTTCCCGCGCCGCTGAACGCGTACGCGTTGAGCAAATACGGCGCGGACTGTCTCATTCCGGCCATCACGCCCCGGGCCTACGTGCTGCGCCTTTCCGTGCAGTTCGGCGAGCGCCCGGCAGCCACGCAGTTCGTGGAGCGCATGCTGGAGCAGGCCCTGCACGGCGCGCCGCTCCTGCGCGTGGCCGCGGATGTCGTGAGTTCCCCCAGCTACAGCCAGGACGTGGCCGCGCGCGTGCGCCAGATAGTTGAGCAGAGCGCTCCCTTCGGCCTGTACCATGTGGCGAACGCGGGCCAAGCCTCGCTGCACGAACTGGTCTTCACGGCGGTGAAGCTGCTGGGGCTTGAGACCCGCGTGGAGCCTGTGCCCTCGGCCATATTTCCGGCCCTGGGGCGCAGAAGCCGCGTCACTCCGCTGGCCTCGGAGAAAATTTCCGCCTTGCGCCCCTGGCAGGAAGCCCTGGCCGACTTCTGCCGCGAATTCAAGGCCGCGCGCGGAGGCCGGCCGTGACCGTCCTCCTCTGGGGCCTTGCGTTGCTGTGCGGAGCGCTCGCCGTCCATGTGTTGTGGTGGCGCACGAGCCTGCCGCGCAATCAACTGGCCGCGCTGCTCAAGCTGTTGCTCGCCGTACTGGCCCTGTGGCTGGGCGCAAACGCTCTGCTCGGCCTGACGGGCATCGCCGCCGCGGGGCTCCCCCTGCCCCTCATCCCTTGCCTGCATGCGGGGCTGCTCTACATTTCCGCAGCCTTGGCCTATGTCGTCCTCTTCAGCACCATCGACGCCGACAGCCCGTCCATCAACATCCTGCGCACCCTGGACGAAGCGGGGCCGCAAGGCCTCGGCGAGGATGAACTGCTGCGCCGCACCGGCATGGAGCGCTTTTTCATTTCCCGCCTGGAGCGCATGGAGGCCGACGGCATGACCCTGCGCACGCCCCGGGGCCTTGCGCCCGGAGCCAAGGGCAGCCTGCTGCTGGGCTTGGTGCTCTTATGGCGCGTCATCATGGGCGCGCCAAAGGATCTGGACTAGCCATGCAGCACGACCTGCTCTCCCTGCTGACGCCCTTGGCCGCCCTGGCCGTGGCCGCCCTGGCCCAGGCCATCAGCTACCGCCTGCGTCCCTCCATGCCGGTATCCTATCTTGCGGCGCTTTTCGCCGGGCTGGCCTGCCTGGGCGCGCTCTTCTGGGCGTTGCCCGGCCCGGACGCCACCGAGAACCTCGCCCTGGCCCTGGCCAACGTGGGCGCCTTCCTGGGCCTGTGGCTGTGTTTTGCGGCTGGAGTGGTGGGCCTGGGCATCTCGCTGCGGATCAGGATCATCGCCTACCTGCGGCACAGCGGCAGGCCCCGTACCGAAGCCGAAATCGAAACGGCCTTCAAGGGCGGCCTGCTGGTGGCGCAACGCCTTGAGCGACTGCTCGCAGGCGGGCACATACGGAAAGAAAACTGTAGGCTATACTCCAACGGCACCTGGCTCACCCGCGTGGCGCGGTTCAACACGCAGGTGAAACGCTTCCTCACCGGCCATGCCAGTGAATTCGGAGCGTAGCGCGTCGATTGATGCTGACCGGCCATGCAGAAAAGGCCGGTGGCCACGATTTTCTTTCCCAGCCAAAAACAAACAGAAAGGACCGGATCTCCGTGACTGAGAACGCCACTCCCACCGCAACCGCCGCCGCAAGCCCGGCGACCCAGACCAAGGGCGGCAAGCAAGCGCGCCGCGCCCTGCTCTTCGCGGTCCAGGCCCTGCTGTCTGTGGTGCTCGTGTCCATGGTGGCGCGCGGCCTGAATTGGCAGTCCTTGGGACAGATGGCCTCTCGCTTGAGTGCGGGTTTCTTCATCGGAGCCAGCATCCTGTCCATGCTCACCACTGTCCTGTTCACCATGCGCTGGCAGCAGGTGCTCATCTCCATGGGCCGCCACCCACGCCTTTCCGGCTTGGTGCGCCAGAATTTCGTGGGGGTGTTCTTCAACAACTTTGCACCTTCCATGCTGGGCCAGGACGCGGCCAAGACCTACTACCTCGGCCGTGACATGGGCTATGTGGCCGCAGGGGTCTCGGTGCTGGTGGACAAAATCCTGGGCCTTGGCGGCATGACGATTCTCGGTGCGGTTCTCATCCCACTGCTGGGTCTTGGGGGTCCCCTTTTCACCGCCGGTTTCACTGCAGCGCTGTTCTTCACACTGGCGTGCGCACTGGCGCTTCTCTCCATGCGCCTGCCGCTGGAGCGGCTCATTCCTTCATTTATTTTGCGCTGGCCCCTGGGGCAGCGCATCGTGGACCTCGCCTCCCGCAGCCGGGCCGATGCCGGCAGCGCCGTCACCCTGCGCTCTCTGACGGCCAGCCTGCTCGTGATCATCGTATGCATGGGCCTTATGGCCCTGACCTACGCGTGGTTCCTCACCGAGGCCACGGGAAGCGCGCCCGGCATCATCCAGCTTGTCTGCGCCCTGTGCCTCATGAACACGATGGCGAACATGCCCGTGAGCGTCAACGGCATCGGCGTGCGCGAACAAGCCCACGCGCTGGTCCTGGCGGGCCTTGGCGTGCCGCTTGAGGCCGCCGTGGGCTTGTCGCTGTTGCAATACGTGTTCATGACTCTGCAAAGCCTCATCGGCTGGGGCCTGTGGGTCACCCGGCCCCGGCAGGCGCCCCCCGAGGCGACGCAGCCATGAGCCCCACGGGAAGGCAGCCGGAGCGCTCCCGCGTCCGTCCCCTGCTTGCCCTTGCTGGGGTGGCGCTGGCCGTGCTCGGCGTTGGCTTCTGCCTTGGCCCCTATGGCTTGGTGCGTTTCCACGACACCTTTGACAACGCGCTGTTTCCGGAATTCTTCCAGGCCAGGGAAATCCTGGCGCATGGCCTTTCCTTCTGGGTCGACAAACTGGGTGGCTTGCCATCCTTCGCGTCCCTCTACCCGCCCTATGGCCCCCTGGCCCTGTATTCCCTATTCCTGCCCCCCTGGATGCTGGGACTGGCCTTCGATGCCGCCGCCATCCTCGCCGCGGGCTACGGCCTGTTCCGCCTGCTGACGGAATACCTTGGCGCGGACCGGCGCGCTGCGCTTCTGGCCTGTATTCCCTTCGCCCTCACCGGCTACAGCTATCAATCACTGACCTTCTTCAACTTCTTTCCGCTGTTTTTCATGCTCACGGCGGATGTCTCCGGTCCCGGCACCTGGCGGTTCCGCCTGCCGCGCGTGCTGGGCCTGTTGCTGCTGACCTACGACTCCATGCCCGTGCTCACCCTGCCGGTGTATTCCGTGCTGCACCTCTTGCTGGTGCTGCTTTTCGACGAGACGCCCTGGCGGAAACGGCGCATCGCTGCGGCCTTCCTGGTTTGGACAGGCTATGCCCTGTTCTTCGCGCCCACCCTGCTCTCCCTGCTCGCCTACGCGCCCCTGTCCAACCGCATTCTGGCCCAGCCTCCCCCTTTCACACTGGCGCAGTTCTTCATCACCTTCAAAGATGTTTATGGCTACACATTGAACATCTGCATGCTTCTGGCTGCGGCCCTGTACTTTGCCTTCGACGCAAAGAACTGCCGTCCGGTGCGCAGGGCCTTGCTCCTCAGCCTGGGGCTGGCCGCTACCATCCTTTTGTCGCCCGACTCGGTGAAGCCCCTCTTCGGCAACACCCCCTTCAAGTACGTGGACTTCTACCACTACAGCGGCGCGCTTATAGTCACCCTTCCCCTGCTTGTGGGCCTGGGGGCCAGCCACCTGCTGCGCACCGGCATGGATGTATCCTGGAAACGCGCGGCGCTCTGCCTGGTCCTCACGGCCTTCATGGTCTCCACCGACAACCTGCTGCTCAAGGCCTGCATGCTGCTTTTCGTGCTGGGCGGGGTGGCCGCGGTGCAGGCTGCGGGCCGGGGCGACATCGCCGCCAAACGCCGCCTGGGCCTGGCGGCCGGGTTGTGCGGCCTGGGCCTGGCAGCCGGCGTGGTTCAGATGCAGACCCTCCTGATGATGGACCATAGCTTCGTGCCCTATGCCAAGGGCTTCGGCCACCACCGCACCCTGACCGAACTGGCGCGCGAGGCGGAGCGCGACCCCTTCCGCGTGGCCGGGATCAACCTTTCCCCGGCCGTGGCCCAAAGCCACGGACTGGACACGGCGGACCTGCTGACCCAGATATACTCGCGCCAGTACCGCGACTATTTCCAGGCCATCCTGGCCCCGCAGCTCGACACGGACGCCAAACGCGCCAACTACCCGAATGTGGCCTACCGCGAGGCCTTCCTGGTTCCCGTGGCCGACACCTTCACCACCCGGCGCTTCCTGGTCTACAACAAGAACGCTCCCACCAGCGCGGACATGTGGAACCTGCCGCTGTTGTCGGCCATGAACGTGCGCTACCTGCTCTCGCCCAGGCCCGTGGAAGGACTCTCGGCCCAGGCCGACCTGGAGGCCGTGGACAACGGCCCAGGAGCGCCCGTGGCGGCCTTGGTGGGCACCAGTTTGGACGCGGCCTACCGCCTGCCCATCTATGTGTACCGCCTGCACGAGAGCTTCCCGCGCGGCTGGCTGACCTCCGGCGCGATCGTGCTGCCCGACGAGGCCGCCGTGCGCTCCGCATTGGAGCGCGAGACCTTGGGTTCGCTGGCTTCCCGCGCCCTGTTGGCCCGGGCCGACGCCGACGCCCTGCCCGAAGCCCTGCGCCGCCCGGCCGAGACGCCGGCGGATCGGACCAAGGCGGCCGCCCCGGAGGCCCTGCCCCTGGTGTCGCACAGCTCGGGCCGCTTCGAATGGGCCGGGAGTATCGCCGCGCCGCGCCTGCTGGTCGTCTCGAACAATTTCCACCCCGGCTGGCGGGCGCAGGTCAACGGAGCCGAGGTTCCTGTGCTGCGCGCCAACCACTCCTTCCTGGCGTTGCCCCTCACCCAGGCCGGGCCGGTGCGCGTGGTGCTGAGCTTCCATGAACCGCTGACGGCCAAGGCCCATGTGCTGACCCTTCTGGGCGTGCTGCTCATCGCCTCTTGCGCCCTGCTGGGCGCGGGCAAGGGCGGCGGCTCCGCCACGCCGCCAAACGGCCCTGAAGCTCCAGACACGGCCGAGCTGGCCTGGTCCGGCGCCGGAGCCCTGGCCATGCGCCGCGCGCTGCTCTGGGGCCTTCTGGGAGCGATTGTGACCGGGCTGCTCTTCGCCCTGCTGCGGGCCGTGCGCGAACCGGCGGACAGCCAGCGCCTGGTGTGGTTCATCCTGGCCAACGCCCTGATCTGCGGCCTGCTGGCCGCACCCGTGGCTTCCCGCCTGCTGCGCCAGCTCCTCGGACCTGAGCCGGAAGGCGCGGGGCAAGCTGGACCAAAGGAGCCGATATGATCTCGCGCTCGTCAACCTTGGCTGTGTTGTTGCTGATGGTTGTGCTTTATTCCCTGTCCAGTCCCGAGCACGCGGCGGCAGCAACGCCCGCCACACGGCCGGGAGCAAGCGCCCAAAAGCCGTCGCAGCCCGCGCAACCCAGCAAGGGCTCCCTGTCCCTGTGGACCGCCTCCCAATTGGCGGAACCCCAAAATCCCGCCCAACTGCGCGCCGAACGCGCCCTGCACCAACTGCCCGCGCCGGACAACAGCGCCCCGCCCCGCACCGCACCCGTGGAACCCCTGTCTGTGCTGCCTGAGGCCCGTCGCGGCATCATCCGCCGCGTGGCCCTGCCCGCGGGCGACAAGCGCGTGGCGCTCACCTTCGACCTGTGCGAGCGCGCGGCCGCCGTTTTCGGCTACGACGCCCGGTTGGTGGACGCCCTGCGCGCGGCCAACGCCCGGGCAACCTTCTTCGCCGGGGGCAAGTGGCTGCGTTCGCACCCGGAACGCAGCCTGCAGCTCTTGGCCGACCCACGCTTCGAGCTGGGCAACCATTCCTGGACGCACGCCAACATGGCCGTGGCCCCGGCGGAGTTCCGCAAGCGTCAGGTGGATTGGACCAGCGCCCAGTACGAGCTGCTGCGCGAGGAGCTGGACCGCAGGCTGGCGGCGCGGGGCCTGGCCCCGTGCGGGCGCGGGCCGCTCAAGCTCTTCCGCCTGCCCTTCGGGCGCGGCGGACAGGAGGTGGCGCAGTTCCTGAACCAACAGGGCTACGCCGTCATCCAGTGGGATGTGGTGGGCGAGGGCGGACACGGCACTGCCCAGGCGCGGGCCCAGGCCATCGCGGATGCCGTGCGGCCGGGTTCCATCGTGCTGCTGCACGCCAATGCCGTGCCCAAGGACACGGCCGAGGTGGTGCGCCGCCTGCTGCCCCTGCTTGCACGCAAGGGCTACGCCACGGCCACCGTGGGCGAGTTGCTGGATGCGGGAACCGCGCAGACCGTGGTCGAGGGCTACTTCACCTTCCCGGGCGACAACAGCATCTACGACGACATGTTCGACGGCTATGGCACCGGGCCGCGCCTGCGACCCAAGACCGGAAAGCCATAGCCAGGGCTGGCCGGATCATACGGCCGGTAGGAATCAGGGGTAGCGCGGACGCGAACGCACCAGTTCCAGAAAGCCCGCAGGCCCCTTCTCCCGCAATAGCTCTCCATTCTTGCGCCAGCGCTCCACAAGCCCTTCGGGCAACCCGGGGTTCCCACAAGGGAAGTCCGGGCACAGACCGCAAAAGTCCATTTCCCGTTTCATGGCGCAGGTGCGCACCCCGCACTCGCCCATAAGGCAGCCGCCATCGCGGCAGCCCTTGCACGAGCCCTGGGACAGGAAGCCCAGCAGATTCGAGAAGTCTTGATAGTGGCACAGCACGGGGTTCATGGCCTCCATGCGCTTGGCGTAGGCGTCGAAGTTCGGGCCCAGCAGGTCGCGCAGGGCGCGGGCGTGATTGCGAATGGCGCCGCCGGCAAAAGCGAGGCAGCCGCCGCAGTACAGTCCGCACGGCGCGATGAGCCGCAACAGTTCCGACCGGGAGGGCGGAATGGGGGAAAGGGGCATGGCTGGCCTCCGGGATAATAGATTGACCGAGCCTATGCCAAATTGATTTCCAGGCCAAGACCGGAGGATACGAATTTTTACGTAAAAGAAGCTCCGCGCCCGCAGCTGAGTGCGTCAGCAGGGCAGCGAGATCAGCACCTTGGTACCCTGGCCGGGTTGGCTGGTAATGTCGATGTCTCCGCCCAAGGCCTTCACCGTGCCATAGCTGACGGAAAGTCCCAGGCCCGTGCCCTGGCCCACGTCCTTGGTGGAGAAGAAGGGCTCGAACACGCGGGGCAGGTGCGCGGGCAGGATGCCCTGGCCCGTATCCTCCACCTCGATGTGCACCTCGTGCCCGTGTGCGCTGGCGATGAGCCAGAGCTGGCCGCCGCCGGGCATGGCGTCCAGGGCGTTGTCCAGGATGTTGCCGATGGCCGTGCCCAGGTCCGCGCCGGGCAGGCCGGAAGGCGGCAGGGCCAGACTCGGCAGGTCCGGCGACAGCGCTGGCGACAGGTTCACGCCACAGTCCTCCAGACGGCCCCTGCGCTCGTCCACCAGCCTCTCCAGCAGCCTGCCCAGGTCGAGCAGCGCGCCAGAGCCCACAGCCTCGGACGTTGCGCTCAGCTCCCTCGGTTCGGCCTTGTGGCACAGGCACAAGAGCTTTGCCGTGATCTCCTTCACCCGCTGGCCGTGCTCGCGCATCTTTCGCGCCGAGGCGAGCATCTCCGCCAGGGTATTGTCCGGGGAGGCCTGCGAAACGTTGGCCGAGCCGGTGGCCTGGGCCTCGCGCAGCTCCTGCGCCAGGTCCTCCATCCAGCCCGCCAAGCTGACCATTGTGTTCACGGGATTGTTGATCTCGTGGGCCACGCCTTCTGCCATGTGGCCAAGGGCCGCCATTTTGGCGGTCTCAGCCATGCGCTGGCCCTCCAGGCGCTCCTCGCGCCGGTCCTGGGCGCGCAGGATGGCCTCGGTAAGGCGCTCGATGGGCACGGGCTTCACCAGGTAGTCCGTGGCGCCCAGCTTCATGCCCATGATGGCCGTGGCCAGGTCCATCTGCCCGGTGAGCATGAGGGCCTCGGCCTGGGGCTTGAGCTTCTTGAGCTCGCGCAGCACGGCCAGGCCGTCGATGCCGGGCAGGTTCACGTCGAGCACGGCCACATCAAGCTCGTGCACGGCGGCCAGGCGCAGGGCTTCCTCACCATCGTAGGCGGTTTGGACCTGGAAACCCCGCGCCGAGAGCCGCTCGGCAAGAAGGTCGGCGAAGTCGCGCTCGTCGTCGACGAGAAGGACGGCGTTCATGCGTCCTCCCGGCTACTTCTTCTCGCCCTCGTGCATGACCTTGTCGGCATCCGCGTGATCGTTGGCCTCGGCAAAGGTGGCGGCCACCATCATGTCTTCCATCTTCTGGCGGTAGGCGCCCTTGATGCTCTTCACCAGGCGGTCGATGTCCACGGGCTTCTTGTGGTATTCGTACGCGCCCAGCTGCATGCAGACTTCCTGGTCCTGCTCGGAGCCATGGCCGGTGAGCACGATGACCTGGACCTCGGGGTGGGCCTTCTTGACCTTGCGCAGCACTTCGACGCCGTCGATGCCGGGCATGCGCAGGTCAAGCACCATGACGTCCGGCGTGCCGTCCTTGATCATCTCTAGGGCGGTCTCGCCGTCATGGGCCACTTCAGAGCCCATGTCGCGCATCTTCATGCGCTCGGCCAGGGTGTTGACGAAATTCTCCTCATCATCAACCAGCAGCAGCTTGATCTTCTTGCTCATGTGCACTCCTTGTTTGGCGCTTGCGCGCCTGAGTTCCGGGGACCGCGGACGGCTTGGGCCCACGGCCCCCGGTTGGCGTTCGGCTAGGCTTCCGCCAGTCCGTAGGCCACACGCACCCCGGAGAGCCCGACGGATTCCAGGAATCCGCAGGTCTGGGGCGGCGGGGAAAGCCGCTTGGGCTTGCAGCCCATCAGCTCCCTGGCCTCGTCAAAACAACCGGCCTCGGCAAAGGCGGCGGCGGCGTACATGTCGGCCACGCCGGCCCCGCACTCCCTCACATCGGCCATCCGCATGGCCTCTTCCCGCTCCCCGGCCTCGGCGAAAGCCGCGCCGGCGAAGCTGTCCTCAAGTCTTTTGAGCATTCCGAGCATAATGTCCTCCTTGGGTCGCCGGCCTCGGCGTGCACTCCGGGCCAGGACGGTGTGAAGTCAAGCTGCTACTTTGGAATGCTACTCCTCTTGAACCAGAAATCAAGTGCCCGCGCCGCGCGGGCTTAAGCCGCGGCCTTGGGCAGGGAAAGCACCAGCCCCTGGCCCCCCGGCCCGGCGGAAAGGCCCACCTGGCGCGCCTTGGCGCCCTGCGTCAGCTCCGCGCAGCCGGGCGATTGCCGCAAGGCCTCAAAACTCGGCCCGTCGAGCCGCACCACGGCCAGCCCCCCCTGCTCCTCCACCGAGAGCATGAGCTGGCTGCCTTGCGGCATCAGCGGCAGGGCGCAGTCCAGGGCCTGGCCCAGAAGCGCCATGAGCTCCAGGCCGCGCAAACTGGTGCGCAGGCCCGTGCGGCCCGGGGCCAGCACCAGGGTAACGCGTCTGCGCGCGGCGTCGCGGCGGCAGAGCCCCACCAGGGAGCGCATGGCCTCGTTGACCTCGGTCCCGGCGGGCGTGGCTTCCGGCGCGTGGGCGCAGTAGTTCAGCTGCTCCGACAGGGCCATGCCGCGCTCCACCTGTTCGGCCAGGACGCACAGGCCCTTCTTGAAACGTTCCGCGTGGGCGAAGTTCTCTCCGCCCATGGCCAGCAGATCCTCCATGAGCCCGCCGGACTCCCGGATGGTGGCCAGGATGTTCTGCATCTCGTGGGTGGCGCTGGCGGTGAGCCGGCCCATGAACATGGCGTCGCGCATGGCTCTTGCCTCTCCTGCTGGTCCCTACTGGCCCAGGTTCGCGGCCTTGCCCGCGTAGTCGATGGCCGACTCCATCTTTTCGATGAGCGTATCGATGTTCAGCGGCTTCATCATGTAGTCGAAGGCGCCCAGGCGCATGCCCTCGATGCCGTCGCGGGTGCTGCCATGGCCGGTCAGAAGCAGCACCTGCACGCGCGGGTTGCTGCGCTTCACGCGCTCCAGCACCTCCAGGCCCTTTATGCCGGGCATGAGCACGTCAAGCACGATGACCTGCGGCTCTTCCTCGGCCACGGCAAGGAGCGCGCTCTCGCCGTCGAAGACCACGCGGGGGTTGATGCCCCGCAGTTCCAGCCGCTCGGCCAGGGTGGTGATGAACTCGTGCTCGTCGTCCACGAGCAAAATCTTCCAGTCTTTCGTGCTCATGCCAGTGCCTCGCGCTGCCCCTTGGGCAGGGTGATGGTGAGCGTGGTGCCCACGCCTTGTGTGCTCTCGACGGAGATTTCCCCGCCGAGGCGCTTGATGATGCCGTAGGTGATGGACAGGCCGAGGCCGGTCCCCTTGCCCTTCTTGGTGGTGAAGAAGGGCTCGAAGATATGCTTCAGGGTCTCATCGCTCATGCCGCAGCCGTTGTCCTTCACGGCCACGCGCACGTCGCCGTTCTCCGGCCGGGCGAAAACGGTGATGGCCCCGCCATCGGGCACGGCGGCCAGGGCATTGTTGAACAGGTTCAGGAACACCTGCTGCAGCTGGCTGCGGTCCGACACGATCCTCGGCAGCTCCGGGTCCAGGTCGAGCTGCACGTCCACCTTGCGGTGCATGGCCTCGTTGGCCAGAAAGCCCGCGGTCTCGCGGATCAGCTCGGAAAGGTCCAACTCCTCGATGCTCACGTCCATGCGCCGGGCAAAGCCCAGCATGCGGTGGGTGATGCCCCGGCAGCGCTCCACGGCGCGCAGCACGCTGTCCACCTGGGCCAGGATCTTCTCCTTGGCCGGAAAGTCCGGCTGCATGGTCAGGATGTCCTTCATGAGCCCGGTCTTCTCGTTGATGATGGCCAGCGGGTTGTTGACCTCGTGGGCCACGCCCGCGGCCAGGCGGCCGATGCTGGAGAGCTTCTGCGAGTGCTCCACCTCGCGCAGGGCCAGCTCGCGCCGGTCCTCGGCCTCTTTCATGCGCCGGATGAGCGCATCCGTGACGCGCATGGCCGCGATGAGCACCACGGCCACCCCGGCCACGAAGATGAACAGCAGATCGCCGCGCACGGTGTACCAGGTCTTGAGCGCGCTGGAGCGCGGCTTCACGGCCATGAGGGCGAAGTCAGCGTCGGGGAAGTAGGCGTAGGCCAAAAACACCTCGCGCCCAAGGGGGTCGGTCATGGTCAGCACCGTGGGCTCGTAGGTCAGCGGCGGCAGGGAGAAGCTCATCTGCTCCAGCACCTTGCCGTAGTTGTTGGAGCTGGTCTGCATAAGCCCCTGGGTGTTCACCAGGAAGGCGTCGGCGTCGGGCTCCAGGCTCATGCTGGCGATGATGCGCTCGAACTGGCGCGTATCCAGCGTGGCGCGCAGAATCCAGGTGCGGCCGTCCTCGGTCATGTGCTGCACGGCCACGATGACGTGGGGAAACTTGCGGAAGCCCATGAACACGTCGCTGACGTACTTGCCCTTGAGGCGCACTTCCTGGAACCAGCGCTGGTCGGCGTAGTTCTTGCCTTGCAGGGTGTAGGGGCCCACGTAGTTCACCTGGGTGCCGTGCTCGTCGATGAGCCCAAGGTCCACGAAGCCCTGGAATTCGCGCTTCATGACGCTGAAGATGCGCGCCAGCTTCTGCTGGTCGGCCAGCTCCTGGTAGGTGTAGGCGCTGGCGATGAGGCTCACCGTGCTGGTGCGCTCGGCCAGGAAGAGCTCAAACGAGTTCTTGGTCTTGTTCACCAAGACGCGCAGGGGGTTCTGGATCTCCCTCGCCATGGCGTTCTGGTGCTCGTAGTAGTTGAGCACGGCCATGACCGTGAGCGGGATGAGCGTGGCCGCCACCATGAGGGCGATGATCTTGCGCCGGAGGGTGGTGTAGCGCTCCGGGGAGACGGCTTCGTCCACGTCGCTTTGCAGCTCGCGCAGGGGGTGCTTCAGGAGGGCGGCGAGCTTAAACATGGCCGCCGCCTTGATCTTCTTCCGCGTCGGCCGGCCTGGGGAACAGTATGTCGCCGCTTTCCAGCTCGCCCGCCAGGTAGCGCGCCAGGGCGTTCTCGGCCAGTCCGGCGATGCCGTCCAGTACGCTGAGGCGCTTCCAGCGCAGGTAGTGGTAGTGCTCTTCCTCCATGCCGCCGGTGATGACCACCGAGACCTCGCGGTCCAGGATCAGGTCGCACAGGTCATCGGCGCTGGAATGGGCCAGCACCAGTTCCTGGCGCTTGGCCTCGCGGCCTTCGGCGTCCAGGCTGACGAGGAGCACTTCGCTGGCCAGGTCGAAGCGCGGGGCCACTTCGTTGCGGTACAGGGTGATGAGGATCTTCTTGCCCATGGCCGCCCCCTACGCCTTCTTCCGGGCGACGGGCTTTTTGCCTGCGCCGGACATGTCATTGGCCGGAGAAGCCCCGCCCCCTTGAAGTCCCGAAGCGGGTGAAGGGGCGGAAAAACGCACCTGAGGCGGCAGGTGGTCGGGCAGCACCAGCTCGCCCGGGCAGACCATCACCGCGTACTCCACCATGTTGCGCAGCTCGCGCACGTTTCCTGGGTAGTCGTAGCCCGAGAGCAGCGAGAGCGCCTCCTCGGAGAAGCCCAGCACCTGCTTGCGGAACTTTGTGGCGTAGATGCCGAGAAAATGGGTGAGCAGGAACTGCACGTCCTCACCGCGCTCCCGCACGGGAGGCAGATGCAGGCGCACGGCGTTCAGCCGGTGGAACAGGTCCTGGCGCAGGAGGCCCGCCTCGACCAGGGCCTCGGGATCGCGGCCGGTGGCCGCCACCACGCGCACATTCAGGCGCATGGGGCGCTCGCCCCCGGCGGGCACCACTGCCTTCTCGTCCAGCAGGCGCAAGAGCCGCCCCTGCTGGGCCAGGGGCATGTCGGCGATCTCGGAAAGATACAGGGTGCCGTTCTGGGCCAGCTGAAACTTGCCCGGCCGCGGCGCGGCGCCGCCCCCCTGTTCGTCGGCCTGCCCGCCGGAGGGCCCGGCCTGGCCGAAGAGCTCCACATCCAGCAGGGCCTCGGGCATTGGCGTGGCGTTCACGCGCACGAAGCTTTCCCGCGCGCGCGGGCTGGCGCGGTGCAGGGCCTCGGCCAGCAGGTCCTTGCCCGTGCCGGACTCGCCCGTGAGCAGCACGGTGGCGTCGCTCTGGGCCACGGCGGGCAGGATGCGCAGCAGGTGCTCCATGGCCGCGCAACGGCCCACGATGGCCCCAGGACCGGCGGTGCGGGTAAGCCGCCCCTCCAGTTCCTTCAAGGCCGAAAGATCCTCGATGACGTCGAGGGTGCACAGAAGCGCGCCGCCCTTGTCCAGCACGGGCACGCTGGTCAGGCGCACGGGCACCTTGCGGCGGTGCCGGTTGATGAGCGTGCCTTCGCGGCTCTCTGTCGCGCGGCCTTCCGGGGCGCAAGAAGCACCGGGACAGTCGCCCTTGGCGGCCACAAGGCCGGGGCAGTGATGCAGGCAGAAGCTGCCGCGCAGCACGTGGCGGCAGGGCACGCCCGCCACCTCGGCGCTGGAAAAACCGGTCAGGCGTTCCAGCACGCTGTTCAGGAACAGGGTGCGCCGCTCGCGGTCCAGCACGGCGACCCCGAAGGGCAGCTCGCGCAGAATGCGCGTCAGGTCCGCCCGGTCCAGCCCGGCGGCCGCCAATCCGGCGAAAGGTTCCAGAGATGCGTGCATTGCCACTGTATTGTCCACTTTGGTCTCCTCCAGGAGGGAAGTGCGGCGGGGAAGGACCGACCGCACCCCCTGCCTGAAAGAGGAGGTAAGGAAGGACCTTGCTAGTGCGCTCCGCCGCCCACGATGCCGGACGCGGCCACCAGAAGCACGATGATTTCGGCCAGGGCCATGAGGGCGAAGCCCTTTTCGCCGCGCTTCAGGAACGCCGGAATGAGCGGAATGTAGCAAAGAATGGTCATGCCCGCCAGAAGCACGATTCCCAGGAAGTTCAGGAAGTCGCCCTTGCCGATGAGCACGGTCCAGCCCCAGCCGTGGGGCACCTTGCCGAGTTCCAGATAGGTGCCCACGGGCTGGGACCACAAAAGGGGCACCTTCTCCAGGGGCACGTGGGGGGTCAAAATCCCGGTGACGTACAGGATGTAGGTGACGGCCATGATGCCCAGGCCGCTCCAGCAGCCGTAGAACAGCATGTTGGCGTAGGTCACCTGCGCGGGCGCGGCCTTGCCGTTGTGCTTCGGGGTATCGCTCATCGTCTTTCTCCTTATTGGATGCTCTGCCGGGCCTTTCCCGCAGGCGGCCCGCATTGTCGTCTGTTGTTGCGCCAGCCGCCTAGATGCCAAGGCCCTTCAGCAGGGCCTTGCCGCCCGCGAAGAGCAGCACGCCGATGACCATGTAGCGGATGAAGGTCGGCTTGGCTTTGGCCAGCAGGCGCACGCCCACGAAGGAGCCGAGCATGAGGCCGATGATGGACGGAATGGCCATGAGCGGAATGACGCAACCCTTGTTCAGGTACACCCACGCGGCAGAGGTGTCGGTGATGGACAGCAGGAACTTGCTGGTGCCCACGGCCACCTTGAGGGGCGCGCCCATGAGCAGGTTCAGCACGGGCACGTTGGCCCAGCCGGCGCCCAGGCCGAACATGCCGGCCATGATGCCGATGATGATGAACAGCAAGAGGCCCGGCAGCGTGCGGTGGGTCTTCCACTGCACCAGCTCGCCGGTGGAGGGGTCGTTGTACGCGCCGTCCATGCCCAGCGCCATGCTCAGCGCATCCTGCTTGGCCACCACGGGGTGCGCGGTGTTCTTGCTCATGAGCAGCAGGATGGCGATGCCCATGATGGTGATGCCCAGGCAGAGCTGCACCACATTGGTGGGCAGGGCCATGCCCAGGAACGCGCCCACGATGGCGCAGCTGGAGGCGATGAGCGCCACAGGCAGGGCCAGGCGCAAGCTCGCGAAATTGCGCTTCAGGAGGCCGGGACCGGCCGCCAGCGCGCCCGCCAGGGCCACCATGAGGCCCGCGCCGCGCACGAAGTCGAGGTGGAAGGGGAAGAATCCGCTCACCAGGGGCACGTACAGCACGCCGCCGCCGACACCCGCCAGCACGGCGATGATGCCCAGGATGAAGCAGAAGAACAGCAGCACCGTGGGCCACACCCACCAGGCAACGCCGGTATCCGCGCCAAGCTGCACCGCGGCCTTGGCGACCTCGGCCCCGGCGTCGGCGGCCGCGCTGGTTACGGTCTCGTTGCCGGAGGCAAAGGCGGCCACGGCAAAGAGCAGCACGCCGAACACTACAAACAGGGCGATTTTCGCCGGGAGACTCAGTCGATCCATCTTCATTCCCGCTCCTCTGAATCATCTCAGGATTGCCCAGCCTGCCTCGCCAGCCCCTCGGCCCGCGCAGTGGACGCTCCCCATTCATCAAGAAGCGGGCCAAAAGCTAACCGCCTGAAATTACATGCTTGACCTCTTGCCCCGCAGCATGTAAACGGCAAGAACTTGCCGCTCGACCGGCAAGGACCAGCCGGAAGGCGCTCTTTCGCCGCCGGAAACGCGTCCTGAAGCGCCACGGAAGCGGATCCCGCCGGTTGCGATCCAGGCAGGCGGGGCGCACAACGCAGGATAAAACCCCGGCAGGCTGCGGCCCGGCTCGCTTAAACAAATTCGCGAGGTTGTACGAAGGTGATGGACCCGCGCGCATACGGCGGCAAATTCTTGCCGCAAGAGCTCGACGCCGACCCCGAGGCGCGGGCCGCCATGCACGAGGCCGGACTCTTGTTCCGGTCCGAGGCCATGCGCGCGCTCTATCGCGTGGCCATCCAAGTGGCCGGCAGCGACGCGCCCGTGCTGCTCACCGGCGAATCCGGCACCGGCAAGGAGATCTTCGCCCGGCTCCTGCACACCTTGAGCAACCGCAGCGGCCGGCCCTTCGTGCCCGTGAACTGCGGCGTGCTCTCCGGCGAGCTCTTTGCCGACAAGTTC
>NZ_DATMYK010000197.1:0-13335 GCF_035560995.1 Humidesulfovibrio sp.
CCACAGCTGGAAGCCGTGCATGGAGCCCTGGGCATCGCCCTTGGGCATCTCCTGGTGGATGATGCCGCTGCCCGCGGTCATCCACTGCACGTCGCCGGAGGAGATTACCCCCTGGTTGCCCATGCTGTCGCCGTGCTCCACGTCGCCGCGCAGCACGTAGGTGATGGTCTCGATGCCCCGGTGCGGATGCCAGGGAAAGCCCTTGAGGAAATGCGCGGGCGTATCGGAGCGGAAATCGTCGAGCATCAGGAAGGGGTCCAGGTCCGGGGCCTCGAAGTAGCCGAAGACCCTGCGCAGGCGCACGCCCGCGCCCTCGGTGACGGGTTCTCCGGTGTAGACGGCTTTGGTTGCGCGGCGCATGGCGACCTCCTGCAAAAGGGTGGGGGGCACAAGGCTGTCCGTGACGGCGCAAACGCCGCCATGTTCGAAGTAGGACTGCCGCTGCGCGAAGTCAACACGCGGGCGGACCGGCGGCAAGGGCAGGCGCTCACAGGGGCAGGCGCACGAAAAAGCCCCCGGACCATTGCTGTGTCCGGGGGCTTTGTGGTGCAAGGGGCTACTTCTTCGGCGCGCCTTTGCCGTCGGTCAGGGGAGGGGCCTCCTGGGCCGGGCTGCCGGGCACCCAGCCGCGAGGCATGGCGGTTTCCGCGCCCTCCGCGGGCAGGCCGCGCGTGCGGTACACGGAGAGCGCCACGGACCCGCCGATGATGGCCGCCGTGAGCAGAAGCGCCCACTCGGTGGGAATCACCGGGCCGAAGGCGGCGTTGATGACCATCTTGGACCCTACCACCACCAGCACGAAGGACAGGCCGTACTTGAGGTAGTGGAACCTGTGGATGATGCCCGCCAGCGCGAAGAACAGCGCTCGCAGGCCCAGGATGGCGAAGACGTTGGAGGTGTAGACCAGGAACGGGTCCTTGGTGATGGCGAAGATGGCCGGGATGGAGTCCAGCGCGAAGACCACGTCGGAGAACTCCACCAGCACCAGCACGATCAACAGCGGGGTGATGAGCCGCACACCGTCGCGGCGCACCAGGAAGCGCTCGCCCTCGTACCCTTCGGTGACGCGGAAGTGCCTGCGCATGAAGCGCGTGACCTTGTTGCCCGAGAGGTCCGGCACCTCGTTGATGGTCATGAGCATCTTGATGCCGGTGAGGATGAGGAAGCCGCCGAACACGTAGATGACCCAGTGAAAGGCCGAGATGACCGCCGCCCCGGCCAGGATGAGGGTGGCGCGCATGATGAGCGCCCCCAGCACGCCCCAGAACAGCACCGTGTGCTGCGCCTTCTTGGGCACCTGGAAGTGGGTGAAGATGAGCACGAACACGAAGATGTTGTCGATGCTCAGGCTTTTTTCGATGAGATAGCCGGTGAGGAACTCCATCCCCGCCTGCTTGCCCTCGAAGTGGAAGATGACCCCGGAAAAGCACAGGGCCAGCACGAAGTAGCCGAAACTCAGCCACAGGGATTCCTTGACGCCCACCTCGCGGTGGTTCTTGTGCAGAACGCCGAGGTCGAAGGCGAGCAGGACCAGAACAAGCAGGTTGAACCCCGCCCAGTGCCACAATGTCGTCATCAGATATGCTCCTTGGACCCCGTCAGGGGGTCGCAGCCTGCATCCATATGCGGTGGCGGGCCGAGACGCAAGGGGCGCAGCGCGGGGGGAAGCGCGGCAGAAGGGGTTAGAACCAGAATTCCGGGTATCTGCGCCCTGGCAGCAGGTTGTTGATGACCAGAGCCAGGCCCACCAGCAAGAGCGCTCCGGCGGCGGAGGGGGCCAGCACGTAGCCGAAGCCCAGGGCCGTGAGCTTGGCTCCGCCCGCCACGGCGAGGAAGGCCGTGGCCCCCCCGGGGGGGTGCAGGGTCTTGGTGGCGTGCATGAGCGCGATGGCCACGGCCACGGCCAGCGCCCCGGCCAGCCAGGGCAGGCCCGGCAGGGCCAGGTTCGCGCATACGCCCACCAGCGCCGAGAGCACATGCCCGCCCAGCACGTTGCGCGGCTGGGCCAGGGGGCTTTTGGGCGTGCCGAAGAGCAGCACGGCCGTGGCGGCGAACGGGCCGGAGAGTACGAGAAGGTCCGCCGGGTCGGCCAGGTGCTTTTGGGCCAGGCCCATGCCCACCATGCCGAGCAGCGCGCCCGTGAAGCCCAAGGCCATCTCGCGCAGGGGCACGCGCGGTGGGGCATCCTTGCCGGCTCCGCGCATCTTTGCGAAAAATTCCATGAAAATTACTCCGCTATGTTCAGGGCCTGGGACGCTCGCACCACGTCGCCCCGGGTGATGATGCCCACCAGCGCGCCGTTTTCCGCCACGGGCAGGCGGTTGATGCCGCGTTCGTCCATGAGTTTGGCCGCCTCGCCCACCGGGGTGGACGGGGGGATGGTCAGGGCCGGGGAGGTCATGAGCTCGCGCGCGGTGACGGAGGCGAAGCCGTCCGCGCCGCACTCCGCCCCTTTCGCCGTTCCGCTCACCAGCCCGGCCACCAGGGCCATGGGGGTGGACTGCTTGGGCAGACCCAGGCGGGGCAGAAAATCCTTGATGCTCACCACGCCCGCCACACGGCCGTCCTCCACCACCGGAGCGCCGGAAATTCCGGCCCCGGCCAGCAGCTGGGCAACCTCCACGGCCGTGGCCCGTGGATCGATGGTCCGCACCTCGCGGGTCATCAGCTCACCCACGGTGAGGCGCAGGCGCACGCGCTCCACGGCGTGTTTGAGGGCCAGACGGTACAGGGTCAGGGCGTCGTCTGGGGTGATGTCCAGATAACCGTCGGCCTGGCCCATGGCGGCCAGGATGTCGTTCACGTCCACGCGGAAGGGGGGCTTCGTCTGCTTCATGTTTCCTCCAGCGCGGCAACGGGGGAAGGCCGCCGCACGCCCGGTTTATGGCACGGCCCGTGCCGGGCTGGCAATGGCCTTGACTGGCGCGCGGCGCGGGCGCACGGTCTGGAGAGCGGTGTTCCACAGAAATACGGAGGTGCTTCATGAAGCGTCTGCGACTGGAGTCAAGACAGGGCAAATTGCTGCCGCGCCAAGCCTTCTGGGTGCGGGTGTGCTGGTACGCGCTGTTCGCCTCGTTGTTCCTCGTCGCCAGCTTGGGCGTCGGGACCTTGGGCTACCACGCCCTGGCAGGGCTGGGTTGGGTGGACGCCCTGCTGAACGCGTCCATGATCCTGACCGGCATGGGCCCGGTGGACCGGCTGGAGACGGATGCGGCCAAGGTCTTCGCCTCCTGCTACGCCATCTACAGCGGCGTGTCTTTCCTGACCTTTTGCGGCGTGCTGTTCACGCCCTTCTATCACCGCTTCCTGCACCAGTTTCATCTGGAGATGCGCGGAGCGGAAGACTAGGCGCGGGACGCTTCTTCTTGCCGCGCCTCAGCCTTTGGCCGTGCTGAGGGTTCCGGCGGCGGCGATGGGCAGCAGCAGGCGGCTTTGGTGCTGCGGGCCGTGGTGCAGGGTGATGCGCGCCGGGCGCGAGGCCGAGGAAAACGCTTCGTCTTCGCCGCTTTGCAGGTTGCGGGCCAGGGCCGGGTGCCAGCTGGCGCAGACGACCAGCCGTATGCGGTGGCCCTTCAGGAACGTGTTGGCCGTGAGCAGGGTGCTGATGCTTACGCGGCGCACCTCGCCGGGGGCAAGCGGCCCGCCCGTGGACGAGAGCCGCAGCGCGCCCGCGCGCGGGTCCATGAGGGCATAGGCCGCGCCGTCCGGGGCCACGTCCTGCACCAGCAGGCAGAGGTCCGCGTCGGGCGCGTCGAGGCTGACGCAGAGCTCCGCCCGGATGTTCCCCACCACGTAGAGGTTTTCCGGCAGGGGGCCGGTCTCGAAGGCCAGCAGCCTGCCGCGCTCCATCTCCAGCAGGGCGCGCTGGTCCGCCGGGCCTTGGGTCCAGGCGGAAATCTCGCGCACGGGCCGGGCCGGGTCGTTCACAAAGCCGCTTTCCTGGGCCTGAGCTGGCGGCTCTCCGCTCAGCCCTCCTGTCTCACCAGCCCCATTCTCACCAGCCCCATTCTCCGCAGCCGCATGCAGATGCAGGCACAGCTCCCGCGTGTGCGGCGGCCAGGTGTCCGCCTCGCGCCACCGGTTTTCGCCCATGACGAAATAGCACACGCGGGGCGTCTGGTCCTGGGCGTCGTTCAGCCCGCGCACGTGGCGGTCCATGAAGTCCAGCACCAGCGCGTCGTAGTCGAGGAAGGCCTGGGGGCCGAAGTCGCGCCCGCCCGGGGCGCGCTGCCCGGTGACCGCCGGGATGCCATGCCCCCACGGGCCGAGGATGAGCCGGGAGCGGGGCTCGGGCTCCTCCGCCCGCGCGGCGCACAGGCCCAGATGGTTGGCGATGGCTCCCTTGGGGCCGCAGGCGTCGTCCAGCCAGCCGTCCAGATTGAGCACAGCCGCCGTCACCACGCCCAGGCGCTCGGCCACGTCGCCGAAGTCCCACCAGGGGGAGTGTTGCGGCTGGGCCAGCCACTGGCCGAAAAAGGGCGCGGTGTGGCGCAGGTCGGCCACCTCGGCCAGGGGCAGATGGCCCAGGAAGGCGTCCTCGCCCTGGCGTTGCCATTCGTCCCAGGCCTCGGCCTCGGTCTGCGGGCCGGGCAGGCCGTGGCGGCGGCGGCGCTCCGGGGCCATGGAAAGATAGGCCCAGCGCACCCAGTCGGCGTCGAAGACCCCGCCGTAGCGGATGGCCTCGCGCAGGCGGGCGTAACTCATGGCCGGGGCCAGGGCCAGCAGGTGCGGCGGGGCCTCCAGGGCGGCCAGCCATTGGGCGCAGCCGGGATAGGAGAGTCCGAAGGTGCCCGCGCGGCCGTCGCACCAGCCTTGCGCGGCGGCCCATTCGATGCTGTCAAAGCCGTCGCGGCCCTCGTGCACGTGGGGTTCGAAGTCGCCCTCGGAATCGTGGCGGCCGCGCACGTCCTGCATGAGCACCGCGTAGCCCCGGGCAACGGCGGTGCGGGCGAAGCGCTGCTCGTCCGGGTCGGCGCTGCGGCCGTAGGGCGTGCGGCAGATGAGGACGGGCAGTGGCCCGGCGGGGGCGGGGCAGGGCAGCCAGAGGTCCGCGCGCAAAACGGCCCCGTCGCACATGGGCACGGCGAGGCCGCGTTCGATGTGCGGCGCTGGGCCGGTTTCGGCAGGATCTCGAGTCATGGCTTGGGCTCCTTGTCCAGAGTCCGCCGCGCGGCCCGCTCCCCGGTTAGACGATCCGCTGCTCCACGGTGGCGCCCAGGCGCAGGTCCCACATGTCCCGGCGCTTCAGCCAGGCGATTACCAGGAACAGGGCCACATAGCCCGCGCTGAAGAGCTGGTGCAGGCCGTCCGTGCCGTTGCCCCAGGGCAGTTCCGGCAGGTTCAGCCCCTGCACCACGTAGGGGCTCACCAGCTGGCCTGTGAACATGGCGAAGAGCAAGAGCGCCGCGCCCGGCCCAAGGCTCAAGGAAGCCAGAAGCGCCACGGCCATGAGCGACTGCGCGGCCGTGAGGAAGATCTCGTGCATCTGGAAGGGGCCCAGGGGCAGGGGAACCTCGAAACTGCCGCTGGACACGCCGTACACGCCGGGAATCATGCCCACAAGAAGCGTCCACTGGTTCAGCTTGCTGGAAACCAGGCTGCCCATGGCGGTGGCCGCCTGCCCGCGCAACACGAACATGATGGCCACGATGAATTCCGGGGCCTCGGAAGCGATGGGCGCAAGCCACTGCACCAGCAGGAACTCGTTGATGCCGAAGACCTTGCCCGTGGCCACGAGGTTTTCGCTGAACAGCTCCGCGCTGGCCAGAATGACCCCGGCGGCGAAGAGGAACAGGGCCACGGTGGCCTGCCTGCGCCGCGCCTTGGGCAGCGCGCCGATGAGCTCGGCCGGGCCTTCCAGCTCGCACTCCGCGCAGGGGCGCTGGCTGGCCAGGCGGATGTACCAGATATAGAGCGCCAGGAACACCAGGCCGTCGTACCAGGCCAGGCTGCCCTTTATGGGAATGAGGAAGGCGTAGGCCGTGGCCAGGCCGAGGAAGAGCACCTCGGTGCGCTGCTCCATGTCCAGAATGACGCGGCGGCGGGTTTTGAACCAGTGCAGGCCCGCAATGGCCGACCAGGCCACGCCGATCAGGAGCCGGTTGGCCCCGGTCATGTTGGCGATGGCGTAGTGGGCGTAGTCCGATTCCGGGTGTTTGCCCGCCTGCCAGGTGAAGTACATGTCCACGGCGTATTCCGGCAGCACGGCGATGAGCGCCACGACCGCGAGCGCCAGGGTCTGCGGAATGTCCATCTGGGCCACGTCGCAGGCCCACAGGAGCAGGAACGAGGCCCCCAGGATGGCCAGCCCGGACAAAAGCGCCGCCGTGGGCGGGTCCAGGTGCAGGCCCGAAAGCCGGAGCCACAGCCCCGGCAGGGTGATGAGCGCCGCGAGGATGAGCGGCAGCAGCTTGCGCATGGGGGCGTCCTATTCGTCGGCCAGCAGGCGCTCGGCCACGGCCAGGTCGTACAGGGTGGTGGGGTCGCTCTCCTTGCCGCTGGCCTTGAACATGGCCGCGGCCTGCTCAATGACCGCGTAGGGCAGCCAGTTGTGCTTCTCCCAAACATTGGCGTCGTCGCGGTGCCACATGCGGAACTCGATGCGCCCGGCGTAGCGGCGCACATACATGCGGGCTTCCGGGTGCTGCGGGGCGGGGTAATAGAAAACGCCGAGCTCGTCTTTCATGCCAAATCTCCGGTGTGTTGCGGTGTTATTCGCCGCGCCAGAGCGGGTCGGACTGCACGCGGCAGCCCAGGCGGGCGTCGTCGCGCAGGGAGAGCCCCGCGGCGGCGAAGAGTGCGGCTGCATCGCGGCCAAGGAAGAAATCGTGGTATTCTGATGGGATGCCCGCGCGTTCGGCCAGGCTTTTGCGGAAGGCCCGGTCGGAAAGCGCCATGCGCGAAAGCTCGGCCTCGGCGTCGAGCCCTTCCTGCCCGCCCGCGCGCAGCTCCCCGGCCAGGGCGGCGATGCGCGCCACGGGCACCAGGGCCTCGTGCTCGGCCATCACGGCATGGATGGCGTGGCCCTTGGGCAAAAGGTCGGCCCGGCGCAGGCGGTCCTTGTCGTACATGGCGGCCAGGGCGCTGGTGTCCTGGCAGGAGAGGGTGCGGCACTCCTGCGGGCGGCGGTCGTACAGGCCGCAGGAACGCGTCTTGGCGTCGTACTGGGCGCAGGTCCAGGTGCCGCCCGCGCCGCGCAGCTTCAGAAGTTCGTGTTCCAGCGGCATGGCCTGGCCGCGCACCTGGTCGAAGGCCGGTTCCCCGGCGCGCAGGGTGACCACAAGGGACAGTTCCAGCGCGTTCTCTCCGGAAAAAAGATGGGCGTCGGCCGCGTGCAGGGCCGGGCCGCCCTTCCGGCAGCAGGTGCCGCAGCGGCGGCAGGCGGTTTCGCTTAAAGGTGTCGCGTTCAAGATAGTGATTGCCTGGCAAGTCGGGTTTGGGGTAGTCTCGTCAGGGTCGCTGGACCTGGGTCCTTCGGCGTCGCCCGGCCCGTCCAACGGGCAAGCCTGCTTACCCTGGCGCGGTGCGGAAAGCAACCTCGGCCAGAGGGCTGCGGGCTACTGCATTGTCGAGGAGAGTAGTGCTTGAATCGGGATTTATGTTGACAGAGACGGTGGATTTTCCGTAACAGATGAGGAATCATGCGCTGGAATTGGAAGACTGGGCCGTGCCCGTGTTCGCCAATTCACAAGCGCCTCGCCAGATGGAGGAAAGACATCCGGCGACGGCCCGCGCGCCAGCGGGCGCATGCCGGATAGTTTAGGAGTGTGGCAACATCTTACTTCAAACAACGGAGGTTAAGGGAATGGCGAAACACAAAACCCCCTTGTTGGACCAGCTGGAAAGCGGCCCGTGGCCCAGCTTTGTGTCCGACATTAAGCAGGAGATTGAGCACAGATACGCGAATCCCAAGGGTATCGACTATCAGATTCCCGCGGAGTGCCCGGACGACCTGCTGGGTCTGCTTGAGCTTTCCTTTGTGGACGGCGAGACCCACTGGAAGCACGGCGGCATCGTCGGCGTGTTCGGTTACGGCGGCGGCGTCATCGGCCGTTACTGCGACCAGCCCGAGAAGTACCCCGGCGTGGCCCACTTCCACACCGTTCGCGTTGCCCAGCCCTCCGGCATGTTCTACAAGACCGAGTTCCTCCGTCAGCTCTGCGACCTTTGGGAACTGCGCGGCTCCGGTCTGACCAACATGCACGGCGCCACCGGCGACATCGTGCTCCTGGGCACCACCACCCCGCAGCTCGAGGAAATCTTCTTCGAACTGACCCACAACATGAACAACGACTTGGGCGGCTCGGGCTCCAACCTGCGCACCCCGGCCTGCTGCCTCGGCGAGAGCCGCTGCGAGTACGCCTGCTACGACTCCCAGGAGCTGTGCTACCAGCTGACCCAGGAGTACCAGGACGAGCTGCACCGCCCGGCCTTCCCCTACAAGTTCAAGTTCAAGTTCGACGGCTGCTCGCTGGGCTGCGTGGCTTCCATCGCCCGCTCCGACATGAGCTTCATCGGCACCTGGCGCGACGAGATCCGCGTGAACCAGGAAGTCGTGGCCGCTTACGTCGGTGGCGAGATCGCCCCCAACGCCGGCGCCTACGCCGGTCGTGACTGGGGCAAGTTCGACATCAAGGCTGAAGTGGTTGACCGTTGCCCGAGCCAGTGCATCCGCTACGAGGGTGGCAAGCTCGAGATCAACAACAAAGAGTGCGTGCGCTGCATGCACTGCATCTGCGTCATGCCCCGCGCCCTCAAGATCGGCAACGATCGCGGCCTGTCCATCCTGATCGGCGCCAAGGCCCCGATTCTCGACGGCCCGCAGATGGGCTCCCTGACCATTCCCTTCATCAAGGCCGAGGCGCCCTACGACGAGATCAAAGAGTTCGTCGAGTCCGTCTGGGATTGGTGGATGGAAGAAGGCAAGAACCGCGAGCGCATCGGTGAGACCCTGAAGCGCCTTGGCTTCTCCCGCCTGCTCGAGGTCACCGGCACCGCCGCCGATCCTCGTCACGTGAAGGAACCCCGCCACAATCCCTACATCTTCTGGAAGGAAGAGGAAGTGGAAGGCGGCTGGAACAAGTCCATCGCGGATTACCGCGCCAAGCACCAGCGCTAGCCTGAAGGAGGACAAAAAAATGGCCTTCATTTCTTCTGGGTACAATCCCGCTAAACCGATGGAGAACCGTATTACGGACATCGGTCCCCAGCACTTCTCCAAATTCCTGCCCCCGGTTCTGGCCAAGAACAAGGGCGCCTGGGATTACCATGAAATCATCGAGCCCGGCATCCTGATGCACGTGGGCCTCTCCGGCGACAAGGTCTTCACCGTCCGCGCCGGCGCCGCCCGCCTGATGTCCGTGACCAACATCCGCGAGATCTGCGACATCGCCGACGAGTTCTGCGGCGGTCACCTGCGCTTCACCACCCGCAACAACGTGGAGTTCATGGTCGGCACCGTTGAGGACGCCAAGGCCCTCAAAGCCAACCTGAACGCCCGCAAGTTCGCTGGCGGCTCCCACAAGTTCCCCGTTGGCGGCACCGGCGCCGGCGTCACCAACATCGTCCACACCCAGGGCTGGGTGCACTGCCACACGCCCGCCACGGACGCCTCCGGCACCGTGAAGGCGACCATGGACGTGGTGTTCGAAGAGTTCACCAACATGCGCCTTCCCGCTCCCGTGCGCATCTCCATGGCCTGCTGCCTGAACATGTGCGGCGCGGTGCACTGCTCCGACATCGCCATCCTGGGCATTCACCGCAAGCCCCCGATCCTCGACCACGAGAACCTGGACAACGTGTGCGAAGTGCCCCTGGCCGTCGCCGCCTGCCCGACGGGCGCCATCCGCCCCACCAAGATCGAGTTCCAGGGCAAGCAGATCAACACCGTTGCCGTCAAGAACGAGCGCTGCATGTTCTGCGGCAACTGCTACACCATGTGCCCGGCCATGCCCCTGGCGGACAAGGACGGTGACGGCATCGCCCTTATGGTCGGCGGCAAGATCAGCAACCGTATGACGACCCCCAAGTTCTCCAAGGTCGTCGTGCCCTTCATCCCCAACGAGCCGCCGCGCTGGCCGACCATGACCAAGGTCATCAAGAAGATCCTTGATGCCTACGCCAAGGACGCCCGCAAGTACGAGCGTCTGGGCGACTGGGCCAACCGCATCGGTTGGGAGCGCTTCTTCGAGAAGTGCGACCTCGAGTTCTCCTCGCACCTCATCGACGACTTCCGTGATCCGGCGTACTACACCTGGCGCCAGACCACCCAGTTCAAGTTCTAGGCATTAGTCCATCACGGGGCGCGGGGATTCTCCCCGCGCCCCTTTACCTCAAAAAGGGGCATCACCATGGCGCTCGTGTACGAAGAAGCCAAAGCCAAGATTGTTGAGTTCATCAACTCCAAGGCCAAGAGCAAAAGCAAGTTCTACTTCAATGACTTCACCGCCCTGTTCCCCGAGGAAAAGGGCCGCGACGTCAAGAAGATCCTGACCCAGATGATCAACGAGGAAGTCCTCGTGTTCTGGTCCTCCGGCAGCACTTCCATGTACGGCCTCCAGGGCGCCGGCAAGCACGCCGACGGCGAGGACTAGACTCCCCTTCGCCTCACGCTCTGTTCGAGAGGGCCTTGCCCAGATGCTGGGCAAGGCTTTTCTTGTTCCGCACGCCGCACCCCGAACCCGGCCGAGCGCACCCACATGACAGCCTTTCCCCGCATCATCCTGGCCGGATTATCCGGCGGCTCGGGCAAGACCTTCGTCTCCATCGGCCTGTGCCGCGCCCTTTCCCGGCGCGGGCTTTCCGTGCGGCCCTTCAAGAAGGGCCCGGACTACATCGACGCCTCCTGGCTGACCCACGCCGCGCGCGCCACCTCCTGCAACCTGGACCCCTTCCTGCTCTCGCGCGAGACCATCGCCGCGCTGTTCCAGGAAAAGGCGGCCGGGTGCGACCTTTCGCTCATCGAAGGCAACCGCGGGCTTTTTGACGGCAAGGACCGCGAGGGCACCTGCTCCACCGCCGAACTCGCGCGCCAGCTCGACGCGCCCGTGGTCCTGGTGCTCGACGCCACGAAGATGACGCGCACCGCCGCGGCCATTGTGGCCGGGTGCCGCGCTTTCGAACCCGGCTTGAATCTGGCCGGAGTCATTTTGAACCGCACCGCGGGCGAACGGCACCGCGCCATCCTCAAGCAATGCATCGAGGAGCTTGCGGGCGTGCCGGTTTTGGGCTGCCTGCCCAAGATGGGCGACAATCCCATCCCCGAACGCCACATGGGTCTGGTGTCCGACCAGGAGCACGCCAGCCGCGAGCAGTCCCTGGACGCCATCGCCGACGTTGTGGAACGCTGGCTGGACGTGGACCGGATTCTCGCGGTGGCCCGCAACGTGGACGCGCCCGCCCCGGCCCAGCCCGTGCCCTGGCCCGCGCCGGTGGTCGCAGGGCATGAGCCTCCGGTCATCGGCTACGTGCACGACGCCGCGCTGTGGTTCTATTACCCGGAGAATCTGGAGGCGCTGGAGCGCGCCGGGGCCATCCTGAAGAAGGTCAGCCTGCTCTCAAGCGAGCCCTGGCCGCAGCTCGACGGCCTGTACCTGGGCGGCGGCTTCCCGGAAACCCAGGCGGCCGAGCTTTCCGCCAACACTCTGGTGCGCGCGCACGTGCGCGCCCTGGCCGAGTCCGGCCTGCCCATCTATGCGGAGTGCGGGGGGTTCATGTATTTGTGCGAGGGCCTGCACCTGCCCGACGGCGAACACGCCCTGGCCGGGGTGTTCCCCCTGTCCACGCGGCTGTGCCCTCGGCCCCAGGGCCTGGGCTATGTGGAGGCCCTGGTGGAGGCGGACAATCCTTTTCACCCCCTGGGCGCGCACGTGACCGGGCATGAGTTCCACTATTCCGCCTGCACCGAGCCCAGCCGCCCGGCGGACATGCCGCCCCTGGCCCTGAAGATGCTGCGCGGCCACGGCATGCTTTCCGGGCGCGACGGCTTGCTGGTGGGGCGCACCTTCGCCTCGTACACGCACATCCACGCCCTTGGCGCGCCGCACTGGGCCCCGGCTTTCGTGCGCGCGGCCCTGGCCTTCAAGGAAAGCCGCTAGCCGGGCCCTGCGCGGAGCATTGCCCTGGCCGGACGCCTCTGCTAAAGCCCTTTTCTGCGCGCCTGCGGCACTGGCTGCACGCGCTTCCCGCTCCAATACGCGAACCAAGGAGACCCCACCATGCAGCGTTTCTCCCGTTTGTTCCTGGCCCTGGGCCTTGTGCTGGCCCTGGCCGTTCCCGCCCTGGCCCAGAACGCCGCCGCTCCCCAGGCCGGCAAGACCCTGGTGAAGCTTGAGACCAACAAGGGCGACATCGTGCTTGAGCTGTACAAGGACAAAGCCCCGCTTTCCGTGGGCAGCTTTCTGGCCCACGTGAAGAGCGGCCACTACGACGGCACCATCTTCCACCGCGTCATCAACGGCTTCATGATCCAGGGCGGCGGTTTCGACACGAACATGCGCGAGAAGCCCACGGGGCCGGCCATCAAGAACGAGGCCGACAACGGGCTGAAGAACAGCCTGTACACCGTGGCCATGGCCCGCACCCAGGACCCGAACTCGGCCTCGGCCCAGTTCTACATCAACGTGAAGGACAACCGCTTCCTGGACCACCGCAGCAAGACCACGGACGGCTGGGGCTATGCCGTGTTCGGCGTGGTGGTGGAGGGCAAGCGCGTGGTGGACGACATCAAGGGCGTGCAGACCGCCCGCAAGGGCATGTTCGACGACGTGCCCACCCAGCCCGTGATCATCAAGAAGGCCACCATCATCTCGCAGTAGGGCGAAAGCTCTTTTCGCGCCAGTGCAGGGCGGCTTCCGCGCGATGCGGGAGCCGCCTTTTTTCGCGCCGTCGGAATGTGGGGGAAGAGGAATCAGGCCGCGCGGAAGTAACGTTTCAGGGTGCGGCGCAGGTGGCGCGTCGCCTCTGCGTGGGAATAGCCTTTTGCCCTGCGCAGGGCGTTGTACAGGCGCTGGGCCGGGCTGGCATTGGGGCGATTTTGCGCGGCAGCGGGGCAAGCCGCGGCAGGGACGGCGAGGGGACGCGATTGGGTCATGAGCTGTTCCTTCTGGCTTGGCTGGTTCAGGTCCGGACATGGATCATGCCCGGTCGAGAATCAGACGCCAGTTGGGCGGCTTGGTTACATTGCCCCGGTGGCGGCGGGAAGAACCGAGTCCGGGGGCCTAGGCGGCCTGAAACGGTCCGTCGTCCTGGGGCAGCAGTGTCTCCAGGCGCCGAGCGCATTCCGTGCGCTCCAGCCCCCGGCCGTGGCGCAGCAGGGTGTACACCAGACCTCTGGCC
>NZ_DATMYK010000198.1:0-4795 GCF_035560995.1 Humidesulfovibrio sp.
CATGGGGGCCATGGGGATGACGGGGCGCATGGGATGCATGGGACTGGCCGCCTGGTTTTCGTGCAGAGGTCGCTGGCCGCCGTGCGTGGCGGCATCGTTTCCGAATACCAGCAGCGGCGTGAAAAATAAAGCGCGCGGACAGCGGTTTCTGGCGGAGCAGGGTTGAAATTGCCCTTGAAATTTTCTTTGGCGCGGGCTACAGGTGGTGTTGGAAATCGAATGGCGCAACGGGCTGCCTGCCCGATGCGGGTGTCTGTGGCCCACACTGCGCACAGTTGTGCAATCTAGACCGAGGAGGATCCGACATATGGCTATTCTCGAGTACAAGGGCAAAAAGTTTGAAGTGGATGAGGACGGCTTCCTGTTGAAGTTTGAGGACTGGAACCCCGAGTGGGTCGAGTTCGTCAAGGAGAGCGAGGGCATCCCCGTCATCTCCGAGAACCACCAGAAAGTCATCGACTTCCTGCAGGACTACTACAAGAAGAACGGCATCGCCCCCATGGTGCGCATCCTGTCCAAGGTGACCGGATACAAGCTGAAGGAAATCTACGAGCTGTTCCCCTCCGGCCCCGGCAAAGGCGCCTGCAAAATGGCTGGCCTGCCCAAGCCCACCGGCTGCGTGTAACAACCGCGCCGATTTTGATTCTAAAGGGCGGAGGCTTCGGCTTCCGCCCTTTTTTGTTGCCGCGCAGGGCAGCAAAAGTCTTGCGCCCAGGCCGTTTCGCACCGCAACCTTGAAGCGCGAGGTGCCGCATGAAAGAACTTTTCCTCGTCCAGGCCCTGGCCGGCGCCTGGGCAAACGACATCCTTTCCGCCGAACTCGCCCGGCTGGATCTTGCCCAGTGGACCGCGCAGAGCGCCGTGAACTTCTGCAGCATGCAGGGCATCGCCAACCACCTGCTTCTGGCGGACAGGCTGTGGCTGCACCGCCTGACCGGCGAGGGCGAGGCCCTGGCCAGCGTGGCCGCCGTGCCCTGTCCGGACGTGGCGGACTTTGTGGCCGCGCGCCGCGAAGAAGACGCCAGGGTGACGGCCTTCGTGCGCGGGCTCGACCCGGCGCGCCTGGGCCAGACCCTGCACTTCCGCACCATCGACGGCACGCCCAAGGCCCTGCCGTATTTTTTGTGCGTGGCGCACTTCCTGAACCATCAAACCCACCACCGGGGCCAGTTGCACGCATTGCTCGGCGCGCAGGGCATCGCCTGCCCGGACATCGACCTGATGTACTCGCCCGCCGCCAGGGAACTGGCAGCGCCCGGCGCTCCCGGCGCGTAGGCGTTCAGCGCGGCCTGCCCGCGTAACCCCCCGGTGACACGCGCGAAGCTCGCGCCGGGCATGGACTCGCAGCCCGACACGGTGTATGTCCCTTGGGCCGGAGTGCGCAGGCGGTCAGCGCCCGCGCCCGGCGCGTCCGCTGTGCCCCGAAAACCGCCACGCAAAAGAAGGACGGCAGCCCGTGAGCCTTGAAATCCTGGACCAGTTCCACGACCCCGGCCTGTGCAAGAGCGTGCTGGAGCGCCTGTGCGCCACGCTCGACGGCAAACCCCTGCGCTTCATGGAAGTGTGCGGCACGCACACCGTGGCCATCTTCCGCAGCGGCCTGCGCTCCCTGCTGCCCAAGGAGATCGTCCATCTCTCCGGGCCGGGCTGCCCGGTCTGCGTCACCCACGAGGCCGAGATCAACGCCTTCCTGGACCTGGCCGAGAAGCCGAACGTCATCATCGCCACCTTTGGCGACCTGATGCGCGTGCCCGGCAGCAGGGGCCGCACCCTCAAGGCCGCCCAGGCCGACGGCGCGCGTGTGGCCGTGGTCTACTCCCCGCCGGACGCCCTCAAGCTCGCGGCGGAGAATCCGGACGCCACGGTCGTCTTCCTGGGCGTGGGCTTCGAGACCACCGCTCCGGGCGTGGCCGCAAGCCTCAAGATGGCCAAGGCCCAGGGCATCGCCAACTACCGCGTGCTCTCCTTCCACAAGCTGGTGCCCCCGGCGCTGGACGCCCTGCTTTCCGACCCGGAAACCGACATCGACGCCTTCATCATGCCCGGCCACGTGTCGGCCATCATCGGCCTTGCGCCGTACCTGCCCGTGGCCACGCGCTACGGCAAGGCCGCGGCCATCGCCGGGTTCGAGCCCCTGGACATCCTTCAGGCCCTGCTGTTCCTGGCCGAGTGCAAGCGCGACGGCCGGGCCGAGGTCGTCAACCTGTACCGCCGCGTGGTGCGCGACGAAGGCAACGCCAAGGCCCGCGCCATGCTGGCGGAGGTGTTCACCCCGGCCGACGCCCTGTGGCGCGGCATCGGCGAGATTCCCGGCTCCGGCCTGGAGATCGCCCCGGAATACGCCGCCTATGACGCCAAGCGCGACTTCGGCATTGAGATAAAGGACTGCCCGCCGCTGCCGGGCTGCAAGTGCGGCGAGGTGCTGAAGGGCAAGATGGCCCCGAACCTCTGCCCGCTGTTCGGCAAGGCCTGCACCCCGGCGAAACCCGTCGGCCCGTGCATGGTCTCAACCGAGGGCTCCTGCGCGGCCTACTTCAAATACCAGGTGGATTAAGCTGATGAGCGACAAGGTTCTCCTCGACTACGGCTCCGGCGGCAAGGCGTCCCAGCGGCTCATCGGCGAGCTGTTCCTGAAGAATTTCGACAACCCGGAACTGCGGCGCATGAACGACGGCGCGGTGCTGTCCGTCTCCGGCAAGATCGCCGTGAGCACCGACACCTTCACCGTGGACCCGGCGTTTTTCCCCGGCGGCGACATCGGCGCGCTGGCCGTGCACGGCACGGTGAACGACGTGGCCATGATGGGCGCGGTGCCCCGCTACCTCACCTGCGGCTTCCTCATCGAGGAAGGCCTGCCCATGGCCGACCTGACGCGCATCGTGGAGTCCCTGGGCGCTGCGGCGCGCGCGGCCGGTGTCTGGGTCGTCACGGGCGACACCAAGGTGGTGCCCAAGGGCGCGGCCGACAAGATCTTCATCAACACCACGGGCATCGGCGACGTCATCGTGGACCCGGCCCCCGCGGGCGACCGCGCGGCCCCCGGCGACGCCATCATCATCAGCGGCACCCTGGGCGACCACGGCCTGGCCATCCTGTCCACCCGGCAGGGCCTGGCCTTCGAGACGCCCGTGCTCTCGGACTGCGCCAGCCTGAACCACGCCATCGAGGCGCTCTTGCGGGGCCTGCCCGACGTGCATGTGCTGCGCGACCCCACGCGTGGCGGCCTGGCCACCACCTTGAACGAGATCGCGCTGGCCTCGAACGTCACCTGCGAGATCAACGAGGACGACATCCCCGTGCGGCCCGAGGTGAAGGGCGGCTGTTCGCTCCTGGGCCTGGACCCGCTGTATCTGGCCAACGAGGGCAAGTTCATCTGCATCCTGCCGGAGGCCCAGGCCGAGGCCGCGCTCAGCATCATGCGCGCCGACCCGCTCTGCGCCGGGGCCAAGCGCATCGGCACCGTGCTGCCCACGGACAAGCCCGGCGCGCCGGGCCGGGTGCTGCTCAAGACCGGGCTGGGCGGCAAGCGTCTGCTCGGCATGCTGGAAGGCGAGCAGTTGCCCAGAATCTGCTAGCGCCACGGACTATGCATCCTGTGCCGCCCGGCTTCCGTCCTGTCAGACGCGAGGCCGGGCGGTTTTGCGTTGCGGCGCATGCCACGCCTGGCGCATGGCACGGCCACTTGCCGCGCACGGAAAAAGCGCGCTACAGAGTTTCCGACCGCAGCCGCATTCACACGGCATCTTTTGGCATCCGCCGGCAGCCAGCCGACATTCAAACCGGGAGGCGCGCATGGACACCTGCATCTTCAAGGACGATTCCGGCTTTGTGGCCGCCATGCAAGCCTCCGGGGTGGAATCGACCGAGGCCGCCTTCAGCGACCGCGCCGCGGCCCTGCTGGCCGATGCGGGCCAGCTTTCGCTTCTGTGCTCCACCTGCTTCTGGGCCAGCCTGGAGGTGGAGGAGGCCCGGCGGGTGCGCGGCACCTTGAGCCTGTGTTCGCCCTCGGCCTCGCTGCTGGCGCGGCGTTTCACCCGGCCGGTGCCGCTGACGGTGCCGAACCTTGTGGCGCTTTTGACCGCCTCGCCCCGCAGCGCCCTGGCCGTGCACGGCGGGCCGGAGGGGTTGGAGGTCTGGGGCATCCTCGATTCCGAGCCGGAAGGGGCCGTGCGCCTGCGCATTGCCGGGGCGGGGATATTGCTGGCCTCGCGCGCGCGGCAGGTGCTGGCGCTGTTGCAGCAGGGCGAGGTTTCCATTCCCGTTGCGGCGGACGAGGCCTCGCTGGCGCAGCTGGTGGCGCGCACCCTGGGCAAGGAGCGTTCCCTTGAGCAGCGCGGCAACATGCCTGGCAGGCTCATCCGCGTGGTCACCACCATGATCCGCCACGGGCATGGCGGCAGCCTGGTGCTTGTGCCGCCGGAGGACGATTCCTGGCGCACGGGTGTGAGCTTCCGCTTCTGTTTCGACGAGCCGAGCACGCGGGTGCTGTACGACAGCGTGCACAATTTCGAGTCCCTGATGGGCGAGGCCACGCGCGGGTACGACGACCTGGTTTCCGGGCGCACCAGCTGCGCCTCGCTCATCGCCCTGCGCGAGCAGTTCGAGGCCGTGAGCTTCCTCAAGACCCTGAGCGAATCGTTGTTCCGTCGCGTGGGCGATCTGGGGCTCATCGACGGCGCGGTGGTGATGGACATGGATTTGCGGCTGCACGGCTTCGGCGCGAAGCTGCTCTATGGGCCGGAGGAAGTGCACGTGGCCTCGCTGAGCGCGGTGACGGGCCGCCTGCGCAAGCGGG
>NZ_DATMYK010000199.1:0-7534 GCF_035560995.1 Humidesulfovibrio sp.
GCATACCCCCTGGCGGGGTCTGGGGCAGCGCCCCAGTCCACCGGTCACCCTCCCTCTCCTCACCCCCCTACCCGAACGCGGCCACCACTGGCTGCGCCCCTCCCTGGCGTTCCTGTCCGGCCCAGCCGGGCGGCGGGCTCCCGGCCAGGGCGCGCTGCATGTCCTGGCGCAGGGCGGCCAGGGCGCTGGTCTGCGCGGCGGTGTCTTCGGGCAGGTGCGCGGGGTCCAGCTCCAGGCTGATGGTGCCGACGTAGCCGAGAGTACCCAGGCGGGCGAGGAACGGGCCCAGCGGCAGCGTGCCGGTTCCTGGCGGCAGGTGCTCGGTGAAGCCGCTGGCGTCCGAGAAATGCACGTGCCGGATGAGGCAGGCGCGGGCGTCGCAGGGGATGCGCTCCAGGCTTTGCAGCACGTCCCGGCCGGAGACGCCAAGGTGGCACACGTCCAGGGTCAGGCCCAGGTTCTTGCCCCGGCATTCGGCGAGGAGCGCGTCCAGGGGATCGCGGTTGAAGAGCCCGCCTGCGCCCGCGGCCCAGGGCAGATTTTCGAGGGACAGGGTGACCCCGGCGGGTGCGCCCAGCAAGCGCGGCAGGTTCTCGGCCCGGGCGAACCAGCGGGTCTGGATGGCGTCGCGCAGGGTCCCGGCGGGCGGGTGCAGGGTCACGTGCACGGCATCGTTGTTGGCCTCGCAGCGCAGGCTGGCGGCCAGGGCCACGGCGGCGCGCCAGGCGTCCATGTGTCCGCCCCAGGCGCTCCAATTACGGAAAGGGGCGTGCACCACGCGCACCGGGCACAGGGGGTGGGCCTGGCTCACGGCCGGGCCAGGCGCTATTTTGGGCGAGCCCATGACCAGGTCCAGCCCGGCAAAGCCCGCTGCGGCGGCGATGCCCGCGATTTCCGGCAGGGGCAGGTGGAACAGCGAGCCCGTGGACAGCAGCAGGTGCGGCCCGACGGATTCCGGCTTGGGGGTTCCCGAAGGGGCGCTGGGCGCGGTGGTTTCGGCGTGGCTGTCCATGGCACCTGGATGCCCGGGGCGGCGTCAAGTGGCAACGCAAATACGGGGAACGGCGGCGCGCGCGAGGTGAACGGCGCTTCCGGCCCTGCGGGTGTTTTGCCCTAGGCGAACAGCCCGGCGTAGAGGCCGTATCCCGCGGCCTCCAGCTCCGGCGCGGGGATGAAGCGCAGGGCGGCGGAGTTCATGCAGTAGCGCTGCCCCTCGGCCCCGGCCACGCCGTGGCGCGGCCCGTCGTCGAACACGTGGCCCAGGTGGTTGCCGGAGTGCCAGGCCAGCACCTCGGTGCGCGGCATGAGCAGCTTGCGGTCCGTGCGGGTGGTGATGTTGCCGGGCATGAGCGGCCGGGTGAAGCTGGGCCAGCCCGTGCCGGAGTTGAACTTGTGGATGCTGGCGAAAAGCGGCGCTCCGCTCACCGGGTCCACGTACAGACCGGGGCGACGCTCGTCGTGGTAGGCGTTGGCGAAGGGCGGCTCCGTGCCTGCGGCGCGGGCGATGTGGTAGGCCTCGGGCGAGAGCAGGCGGCGCAGCTCGGCCTCTGGCGGGACGCCCTTGGCCAGGCGGGGCACGTAGGCGAAGAGCGGGTCCGCAGCCTCGCGGCCCCAGAGCTTGGCCAGGGTGGCGTCGCGGCCGCAGCCCATGCGGTAGAGGGTGTATCGCCGGGGGTTCTTGGCGCTGTATTGCTGGTGATGCCCCTCGGCCTCGTAGAAGGGCGCGGCGGGAAGGATTTCCGTGGCATTGGGCCGGGGCAGCAGGCGCAGGTCGTCCAGCGCGGCCTTGGAGGCCTTGGCCTCGCGCTCCTGGTCGGCATCGTGGACAAAGACGGCCGGGCGGTATTGCGGGCCGTGGTCGCAGAACTGGCCGTCGGCGTTGGTGGGGTCCATGCGCCGCCAGAACCAGTCCACCAGGGCGCGGTAGTCCACCAGGGCCGGATCGAAACGGGCCTGCACGGCCTCGTAGTGGCCGGTGTCGCCCTGGCAGACCTCGTCATAGCTGGGGTTCTCCACATCACCACCGGTGTAGCCGGAGGTGACGGAGAGGATGCCCGGCAGGTGGAGCATGTCCGCCTCCAGGCACCAGAAGCAGCCGCCCGCGAAGGTGGCCGTGGGAAAAGCGTCGAGGTTCATTGGGCCTTCCTTGTTGTAGCATGAGGTAGGCACCAATGGCGGGAAGTCAACGCGGCGCGTCAGCCAGGCGGGGCTAGCCCCCGGCGCGGTCCAGCAGGGCCGTGGGATCGAGCAGCAGGACGGCCCGGCCGCGCATGCCCACCAGGCCCTCGTCCTGAAATTTCTTGAGCACCTGGCACACGGTCTGCTGGCACGAGCCGGTCATGGCGGCCATCTGCTCCTGGGTCAGGCGCAGGGGCACCTCCACCGGGGTTCCAGTGGCGGGAGGTTTGGCCAGGGCGTCGGCGCAGAGGGTGAGCAGCAGCCGGGCCACGCGCGTGTCCACGTCGCAGGAGGCCAGGCCCTCCACCTGTTCGCTCAGATGGCGCAGCCTGCGGCCCAGGGTGCGGATGACCTTTTGCGCCGCGCGCGGGTGCCCGGCCAGGAAGGTTTCAAAGGAGGCCTTGTCCACCTCGTGCAGCACGCCGGGCAAAAGGGCCTGGGCCGCGGCGCGGCGCGGCGCGGAGTCCAGCACCTCGGCCAGGCCGAAGACCTCCCCGGAGCGGCGCAGGAAGAAAATGGGCTCGCGCCCCCGGCGCGACAGGCCGAAGATGCGCACCAGGCCGCGCTCCAGGTAGTAGCACGAGCCGCCAGGGTCGCCCTCGTCGAAGATGGGATCGCCCTTGTTCAGCTCGCGCCTGCGGGCAAGGGCGAGGAAGGCCGCGCGCTCGGCCTCGAGCCCGGCGAAGAAGTCTCCGGTGCCCAGGTGCCAGAATGGGTCCATGCCGCCTCCAATGGCCAAGGCCCGGCGACGCGTGAACGCATCGCCGGGCTCTTACGCCGATTGAACCCTACGCCCGGGAAGCGGCCTAGGGCAAGCCGTCCTTCTGCGTAATACGGTTCGCATATTCGAAGGTCGACTCTTTGCCGTTGATGTCCACGCATTTCCAGATGATGCGGTTTTTGCCCATGATGGGCCGCAGGGACGCCTTGTGGTAGCCCAGCTGGTAGGGAATGCGAGTTTCCAGGGCCGCGCGCGGGCAGACCTTGATGCAGGACATGCAGTCCCAGCAGTCCCTGGTGCTCCGGCAGAAGGCCTTGCCCGTGACCGGGTCCACGGCCATGAGGTCGCCGGGGCAGACCTCTTCGCAGCGCGATTCGTCCCGGTCGGCGCAGCCGTTGCATTTGTTGGGCAGCACTCTTGGTGGCATGGTATTCTCCTTGTTCCTTGCTTAGGCCTTGAAGCGGTCGCCGTCGACGAGCTGTTCGTAGGGACGGGTGAAGGCAGTCACCACGCCGGTCTCCGGGTCGCGGCGGGTCTCCACGAAGCAGTCGAAGTTCTTGTCGTCGCGCTCCGGGTAGTCGCTTCTGGTCTGCCAGCCCGCCCAGCGGGTCTCCTTGCGGGCCTTCAGGTGGTGCACCACGGCCTCGCTCACGTCCACGCGGTCCATGGTCTCGTTTGCTTCCATCAGCTCGTGCAGGTCTGCGGCCTTGAGGTACTGGAACTGGCTCTGCAGCATGGCGATGTGCTTCAGCGCGTAGTCCAGGCGTTCCTCGTTGGTGCGGTAGTACTGGCTGGTGCCGCCCGCGTACTCGTCCATCAGGCGCTGCAGGCGCTCCTTCATCTCCAGGGGCTTCACGCCGTCGAACTCCGCCCCGCGCAAAAGCGGCGCGAACACGCGGGCCTTCTCGGCCTCAAGCTGGTTGACGAAGGCCGGATCGGACGGAGCGGGCAGGGGCGCGGCCTTGGCCATGTAGGCGATGGCCCCGCGCGCGGCCAGCTTGCCCTCGGCGGCGCAGCCGCCCACGAACTTGTTCGGGTTGCCTCCGGCGGTCTCGCCCGCGGCGAAAAGGCCGGGCACGGTGGTCATGCGCTCCATGTCCACCCAGAAGCCGCCCATGGTGTGGCCGCCCATGATGTAGGGATCGGAGCCGTAGATCTCGATGGGCTCCTTGGTCACGTCCTGCCCACGGCTGGCCAGGAAGAGCACGAAGCTGGGGCGCTCGTTCAGGTAGTCGGTCATCATGGCCTCAACCCTTTCCGGGGCCATGTTGCGCGTATCGCAGTAGCAGGGGCCGCGGCCGGCCAGCCACTCCTCCATGGGCGCGTTGGCGCGGATGTACCGGGGCGCGGCGTCGCCGCCCAGGTGCGCGTAGCGGCTCATGACCTTTTCGTCCTTGCAGTTGATGATGGGCGCCTTGTAGCCCACGGAGATGGTGTCCACCGGACCGCAGAAGTCCTTGGTGCGCGTGGCCACCCAGCGCTGTTCAAGGCTCGAGAGCTCCGCACCCTGGCGGAAGCCCATGGCGTAGCCGGAGCCCACGCAGTAGGGGCACATCCAGATCTGCGCGCCGGAGTCGGTGGAGTCGGCCGTGTAGGACTTGTACAGGGTGCCCGCGCCGCCGGTGGAGACCACGGTGGAGCGGGAGCGGAACACGTAGAACTTGCCGTCGCGCACGCCAAGGCCGGTTGCGCCCACGCAGCGGCCGCCGTCCATCAGGAGGGAGGTTCCGGCCACGCGGTTGTACACCTCGGCCCCGGCCTCGATGGCCTTCTCGGCCATGATGGGCTTGAGCTGCTCGCCGTGGATGGAGATGTCCCACTTGCCGCGGTAGCGGATCTTGCCGTTCTCGTCGCGCAAGATGGGCAGGCCCCAGCGTTCCAGGTCGTCGATGGCCTCGTTCAGCTCGCGGGCGTTCGAGAGGGCCAGGTCCTCTCGCAGGGGGCCGCCGCCCACCTGGGCGCGCGACCAGCGCACCAGGTCCTCCGGGGTCTTGCCCTCGGGGATGTAGGTGTTCAGGGCGTCCATGCCGGCGGAGCACGCGCCGGAGCGCATGATCTCGGCCTTTTCCATGATCACGATCTTCAAGGTGGGGTCTTTCAGGGCGGCTTCCGTGGCCACGAAGCAGCCAGCGTTGCCGCCGCCGATGATCAGAAGGTCGCAGTCCACGACCTCGACCTTCACCTCGGCCAGATTCTTGGGCAGCGCCAGTGTGCGGCGCCCGCCGGGTCTATTTGCCATAATCCGTCCTCCTTTGAGTGTGACGAGCTGTGACTGCCGTGCGTGAGGCCTAGAAAGGCCAGGGCGCGGTGGGGTCCCAGACCGGAATGCCCAGCAGGGCGTACCAGGGGGCCATGACCAGGATGCCGTAGGCGATGGCGATCAGGATGCACACCCAGCCCACCTTGGCGTAGTCCGCGGTGGAGAAGGTGTCCGTGCCATAGGCGATGACCGCCGCGGTGATCTGTGTGGGCAAGAGGTAGGCGTAGGTGTCCGTGTCGCACACCAGGAGGGTGAAGGCCACGGGGTGCAGGCCCAGCTTGGGCGCCATGGCGAAGACCACCGGGGCAAGCATGGCCACGGCCGCCACGTTGGACAGCATGCCGATGCGGATGACGTGGGTGCCGACCATAAGCGAAAGCAGGATCTGCCACCAGTTCATGCCGGTGACGAAGGCGTGCACATGGTCCGCCAGCCAGCCCGCCAGACCGGAGGAGGTCATGGCGCTGGTCATGGTCAACGCGCCGCCCAAAAGCAGGAAGGTGCCCCAGATGGTGCGCTCCTGCACGGCCTTCCACTTGAAGGGGAACAAACCGGGAATGAACAGGAACATCATGCCCACCAGGCCGATGACGCCCAGTTGGTGGGAGTGCAGCTGCACCGGGCTGCCCTTGCCGGTCATGAACAGCACGGTGGTGAGGCCGAAGATGCCCAGAAGCGTCCACTCCGGGGTGGTCATGGGGCCAAGGGCCTTGTGCTGCTTGTGGATTTCCTCGTGCCCGCCGCCGATGTTCACGCCCGCGGTCTTGAAGTGGTAGCGCACCCACATCTGGGTGAGCGCGAACATGCCCAGGTACGGGAACTGGAGCATGGCCCACTGGAAGTAGCCCAGGTTCTTGAAGCCGTTCTTGTCGAAGATGCCGGTCATGATCAGGTTCGGCATGTGCGCGGTGAGGATGAACACGCCGCAGATCATGCAGCCGTAGACCATGCACTGGATGACGATGGCCTTCTTGGCCTCACGTTCGCGCTCGGTATCGCCCAGAAGCTTGGTGATGCCCTGGATGACCGGCATGAGCGTGGCCGCGCGGGCGTTGGCCGCGGGGATGAGGAAGGCCAGCACTATGTTCACGAAGAACATGCCCCAGATGACCCGGCCAACCGAAGAGGCCTTGAGCTTGTCCAGGATGGACAGGGCGATGCGCTTGTCCATCTTGAGGATTTGCAGCATGGCCCCCACGAAGAAGGCGAAGAGGCACAGCCAGACCTCGTGGGTGGTGAAGCCGTTGAAGGCCTGGCCCATGGGCGGTTTGCCTTCTTTCCAGGGCAGGCCGTGGGTCAGGATGAGCAGCGTGGGCACGGAAAGCCCGGTGATGCCCACGGGCATGGCCTCGGCCACCCACATGATGCTGGCCCAGACCACCACGGCCAGAACCGACATGCCTTCCTCGGTCAGCCCCTCGGGCCGGGGCAGCACGGCATAGATCAGGAAAAAGAGCGCCCAGGCGGCCAGAAAGCCCAGCCACACCGTGCGCGGGCTCTTGCCGCAGGTGGTCAAATTCTCGCTCACATAGCCCAAAACGCCCCGGCAGGCCTTTTCCTGCCCAAAACCCGGCGCATCACCCGGCGCTTGCGCCACGGCAGCAGCCTGCACTTTCAGTCCATCCGTTCCCATTGCCCCGTCCTTTCCCTTGAGTGTCCTTTTTTCTCCGTCGGGCTCCGCCGTCTTCTTACCGGGCCGCACAGCAGACGTGCCCGGAACGGAGACGGCGGGAACGGCGCGCGCCTGTCTTCATGGATCCGGCGATCGCGCCCTGCGGCAGCCCTCTGCCCGCGGCGACCAGCCGCAGGGCAGTGCGAAGCTGATACGTTTCGCACCCCCAACATGCCCGGCCCGGCCGCGCGCGTCTTTCGGCTGCACGATAAACCGCGAAAAAATGTGCGTGGGGTCTGGTGCGTGGGGGCGGCTGGTTGACAAAACCCCGGCCAGGGCCAATATCCCACCCACAGCCCACGCAAAGGAGATCAGCATGGCCGGGAAATGGCGGCTCAACATCGACGAGGCCTTTTGCGCCTCGCACCAGCTTCGCAACTACAACGGCAAGTGCGAGCATCTGCACGGCCACAACTTCGGCGTCAGCGTGGAGGTGGAAGGGTCCGAGCTGGACCCGGCGGTGGAGATTTTGGTGGACTTCGGCGAGCTGAAGCGCCTGACGCGCGAGGCCGTGGACCAGCTGGACCACGCGCACCTGAACGACCTGCCCGCCTTCAGCGTGCGCAACCCGTCCAGCGAGAACATCGCCCGGCACCTGTTCCTGGATTTGAAGGACCGGCTGGCCGCGCTGGCTCCCCACGCCAGGCTCAAAAGCGTCAGCGTGTCCGAGAAGGGCACCTCGCGCGCCACGTACTTCGAGGAT
>NZ_DATMYK010000200.1:0-3341 GCF_035560995.1 Humidesulfovibrio sp.
CCCAGGCCCCGCCACGGCCGACCAAAATCCGGACCATTGCGCAGCGGCGCACGCTCTGCTATCCGTTCCCCCTGCCCGCCGGATGGCTGACGCGAATTCCCGCCAGCTCCCGGCGCAGAACAGGATCTCCCCATGCCCGCCCATGCCGCCCCGGAACCCCAGAACGACCCGAACATCCCGAAGCTCCTCAGCTTCGAGTTCGTGGCCATTTGCGCCATCAGCGTGCTGGCCTTCTGCAACATCTCGATATTCTATGGATTTTACAGCTACTTGACAGATTTGGGCATTGCACCTGCCTGGCGCGGCCCGCTGCTGGCCCTGGAGCCCCTGACCGCCCTGGTGGTGCGGCCCTTTCTGGGGCGCTACCTGTCCCTCAGAAACAGCGTGCAGTTCATGCGCGCGGGCATGGCCCTGGCCACCCTGGCCCTGCTCTGCTACCCCTTCGCCACCACCATTCCGGTGCTGGCCTGCGTGCGCATCCTGCACGGCATGGGCTTCGTCACCGTGGTGGGGGGGCTCATGGGCACGCTGATGGCCTTTCTGCCGCGCCACAAGAGCGCCCAGGGCTTCGGCCTGTTCTCCGTCACCATCCTGCTGCCCTATGCCATCATGCCGCCCTTTGTGGAGATGCTGCTGCCGCACCTGGCGAGCCACGGCCAGGCCTACGCCCTGGCGGCACCGCTCATGCTTCCGGCCTTTCTGCTGCTGGCCCCCCTGGGGCGGCGCACCCGCGCCCTGGCGGCCGCCCTGCCGCCCTCGCACCTGGAGCGCCCAGGTTGGGACGAGGTGCGCCAGGCGCTGACCTCTCTTGGCGTTCTGCTTTTGGTGGCGGCCAACTTCTTCCTGGTGGCGGCGCACTCCATCGTGTTCTTCTTCATGCGCGACTTCGCGGCCGGCATCGGCGTGGGCAACCCCGGCGCGTTCTTCAGCTGCGCCAACGCCGCCACCATCAGCGTGCGCGTGCTGGGCGGCAGCATTCTGGACCGGGTGGACAAGGGCCGCGCCCTGCTGGGCACCTTCATCGGCATGGGGCTTTTGCTGCCGCTTTTCGCCCACGCGGGCGGCACGGCCTCCCTCTTCGGCATGGCCGCGCTGTACGGCACGGGCATGGCGCTTACCATGCCGCTCATCAACGCCAGCATGTTCAGCATTTCCTCCCCACGCCTGCGGGCGTACAACGCCAATCTGCTCATGGTCGCCGTGGACGCGGGCTTCTTCGTGGGCCCCTTCGTGGGCGGGGCCGTCATGGCCGGAAACCTGGGCCACGGCGTGCTCTTCGGCCTGGGCGGCGCGCTCATGCTCGGCGCGGCCCTGTGCGTGCGCCCGGTGGCGCGCATCATGCGCCAGGCCGCGCCCGACACGTAAAACGGGTGAGCCTCCCGACTATTCCTACACTTTTGTTCTTGACTTGCGCCTTTTTTCACATACCTTATATACTGAAATGAAGCCTCACGCCGAGCCCTGTTTCCACGGGGTCGCTACAGGGTTCCCACTCCGCTCAAGACCCCGCATGGTGCATCCAAACCAAGGGGGATTTACTCATGAAGATTCTCGTCGCCGTCGATCCGTCGGATTCCGTCCTGCTGCCCGTGACCCGCGCCGCGGCCATGGCCAAGAAGGAAGGGGCCGAGCTGACCCTGCTCGCCGTGGCAGAGGCCGTGGAGGACATGGAGAGCCTGTTCGGCGCCAGCGCCACGGACCGCCTGCGCCAGAAGGCCGCCAAGGCTCTGGACGCGGCTCAGGCCATCGCCAAGGCTGCGGGCGTGACCGCCAAGGAAGTGCTGGAGACCGGCGTCTCGCCTGAGGAGTTCATCGTGGACGCCGCGCAGAAGGGCGGCTTCGAACTCATCGTCATGGGCACGCGCGGCAAGAAGGGCGCGCGCAAGCTGTTCCTGGGCAGCGTGGCCGCCAAGGTCATCGCCCTGGCGCCCTGCTCCGTGCTTGTGGTGCGCTAGCCGCGCCAGAAACCGGAAACAACGGGAACCCGAAACAACGCGCCCGGCCCCGGCAAAACCGCCAGGGCCGGGCGCACGAATTGTGCGCTCCGCACGTCCTAGTCCGGCAGGCGCAGGGTCAGCAGCGGAAAGGGCCTGCCCTGGCCGTCCAGGTCCGAGCGGCCCACCGGCCTGAAGCCCAGGCTTTGGTAGAAGGCCAGGGCCTGCGGATTCTGCTCGTTCACGTCCACTTCGCGCACGCCCAGACGCTCCACCGCGTGCCGGACCAACCGTCCGCCCAGTCCCAGCCGGAAGCTGTCCGGCCGGACGAAGAGCATCTCCAGCCTGTCGGCCGCCGTGCCCATGAAGGCCAGGATGCCGCCCTCGGCGTCGCGCAGGCAAGTCAGCTCCACGAGGTCGAAGTACTGGTTCAGAATCAGCGGCTTGAGTTCCGCGATGTCCGCCTCGCCCAGAAAAGAGTGCGTGGCCCGCACCGAGGCCTCCCACAAGGCCAGGAGCTCCGGGTGCTCGGCCGGGGCCACCGGGCCAGGAAGGCAAACCGCCTGGTCCATGTCCCGGCTACACATACCCGGCCAGCTTCTTTTCGATCATGATGGACAGAATGGTCCGGTCGGTCTCCACCATGCCCTCGGTGGACAGCTGGCCCACGTTGCGCATGGTCTGCTCCGGCGATTCCGCGATGATGCCGTTGGTGGCCAGCACGCGCATGCCGTGCAGCGAGAACAGCGCCGCCTGCACCGCCGTGCCCGCCGCCGTGGCCAGCTTGAGGGCGCAGCCCGCCTTGGCCCCGTCGCAGATGACCCCGGCCAGGTCCTCTATGAGCAGCTTGATGGCCCCGGCGATGTGGTGCAGGTCGCCGCCCATGAGCGCGGCGATGCCGGCCGTGGCCCCGGCTCCGGCGGCGACGGAGCAGCCGCACACGGCCGAGAGCCGCCCCGTGTGCGCCTTCACCGAGGCGGTGACGATGTGCGAGAGCCCGATGGCCTTAAGCGCGTCGGCCTCGGTGCAGTCGAGAAAGTCCTTCACCGCCCAGATGGGCAGCACGGCGGTGAGGCCGTGGTTGCCGCTGCCGGCGGAGCTCATGGCCGGAAGCTTGACCCCGTCCATGCGCGCATCGGCCGCTGCGCTGGTGAGCATGCGCGCGGCCAGGGAAAGGTCCTTGGCGATGAGTTTCTGCCGGGCCAGGCGCTCGAAGGTCTTGCCCACGCCCAGGCCGCAGCCGGTCTTGAGGCCATGTGCGGCAAGGCGGGTGTTGTAGGCCACGCCCTGCTCCAGAAAGGCCAGGTCCTCGGCGTCCAGTTCGTCCACCAGGGCCAGCAGGTCCGCCAGGGAAAGGCCGCGCAGCCAGTCCTCCAGCTCGGTGAGCTGGCTCTTGCCGCCCACCGT
>NZ_DATMYK010000201.1:0-11818 GCF_035560995.1 Humidesulfovibrio sp.
GCCCCGGCCATGACCAGACGCATGGCCGCGTCCTGGGACTCGGCCAGGCCCTGCTCGAAGAGCAGCAGGTCGGCGCGGAGCTTCGGGGCCTTCTTGGCCACGCGCGCGCCTACTTCTTTGCCAGGCCCAGGCGCGCCACCACGTTCTGCGCGGCCTGCACCACGTAGTCCTTCTCGGCCAGGCGGGCCTTGTCCTCGGGCTTGATGACGAGTTCCGGGCGGTTGGCCAGCTCCGGCTTGGGGGTCACGCCGAACTCGGCCGGGAAGGTGTTCTCGAAGTACATTTCCTGGAAGCCGATGAACTTCAGGTGGTGGGCCGTGGCGTCCAGCACCAGGGTTTCCTCGGGCGTGACGAGCCCCAGTTCCTTGGCGCGCTTAGCCCCGGCCAGGCATTCGCCGCCCTGGGTGCAGGCGATGTGCCCGTGGCGGTTGGCCTCGATCATGGAGTCCATGATCTGCTGCTCCGTCACCTGGATGACCTGGAAAGAGCCTGCGCCGCCGATGGCTTCGTACTTTTCGGCAAAGTGCTTCACGCGCGGGAAGGAGACCGGGTTGCCGATCATGGCGGCCTGGGCCACGCTGGGGGTGACGGTCACGGCCTTGAACTCGCGCGCGCCCGCATCGGCCGCGTAGTAGCGGTACACCGGGTCCGCGTGGTGCGACTGCACGCCGAACACGCGGGGCAGGGTCTCTATGACGCCCAGGGCGTGCAGTTTGAGGAAGCCGCCCATGATGGCCGTGATGTTGCCCGCGTTGCCGATGGGCACGAACACGCACTTGCCCTTCATGTCCCAGTCGTACCACTGGGCCACCTCAAAGGCGTAGCTCTCCTGGCCCAGTATGCGCCAAGCGTTCTTGGAGTTGAGCAGGGCCACGCGGTAGTTGTCGGCCAGGTGCTCCACAACCTTCATGCAGTCGTCGAACACGCCGGGCACCTCGAGCACCACCGCGCCGCTGCCCAGGGGCTGGGCCAGCTGCTGGGGCGTCACCTTGCCCGCGGGCAGGATGACCGCGCTTTTCACCGCGCCGCCCACGTAGGAGGCGTAGAGGGACGCGGCGGCGCTGGTATCGCCCGTGCTGGCGCAGATGGCCAGGACTTCGGTCCAGCCCTTGCTGCGGATGAGGGACTTCAAAAAGCTGAAGGCGCAGGCCATACCCCGGTCCTTGAAGCTGGCGCTGGGGTTCTGGCCGTCGTTCTTGTACGCGGTCTTCAGGCCCAGATCCGCGCGCAGGGCGGGCGGGGAGTCCACGATGGGCGTGTTGCCTTCGCCCAGGTACAGGATGTCGTCTTCCTCCAGCACCGGAGCCATGAGCTCGTAGAAGCGGAAGATGCCGCGCAGGGCCGGGTTCTTGCTGGCCGCGCGGGCATCGAAGATGGCGCGCCATTCGGCGGCGCTGGTCTTCTTGAGCTGGTCGAAGGTGGTGTCGGTGAGCAGGAACACGCCGTTGCAGGTGGGGCAGGTGTAGTGCAGCTCATCGATGTTGAAGCGCGCGCCGCAGCCAAGGCAGACGTATTCCATGTGGCCGCGATACGTGGGGAAAGCGGTGGCGGGGCAGGTGCTGGTGGACATGCGGAAGTCTCCTTAAGGGATCTTGTGGCGCGCTAGGCGGCCGGACTGATGATGTGTGCGACGCTCATGACGATGATGGCGGCCCCGGCGGCGGCCTTGCCGACCAGGCCCAGACCGCGGCCCCAGAAGGCGCCCCAGGCGGCCTGCGCTGCCTTGTGGGACGATTCCTGGCGCAGACGCTCCACTGCGAAGCAGCCCACCCAGGCCCCGAAGAGCGCCCCGGCGATGCTGCCCAGGCCCAGGCCGAAGGGGGCGCCCAGGACGGCCCCGGCGATGGAGCCCACAATGCCGCCGAAATTGCCCGCCCCGCTGGCTCCGCCGCGTTTGCCGCCAATGAGCTGGGCCGCGAACTCTATGGCCTCGCCCACCAGGGCCAAGAGGCCCATGCAGCCCACGAAGGTCCAGGTCATGCGGCCTTCCGGCCCGAGCCAGACGAACAAGGCCAAAACGCCCAACATGAGCCAGTTGCCCGGCAGGGACAACAGGTTGAGCCAGAGCAGGGCGAAGAGGACCAGGCCGAGGCCCAGCCCCAAAATCAGGTTCATTCCTTGCCGCGAAGGTCCACCACGCGCACGGCCTTGCCCTCACTCTTGGGGATGGAGTCGTGCTGCACCAGCTCCACGCGCGGGGTGACCAGGATCTCGTCGCGCAGGCGGGCGGCGATCTTCTTCTGCAGCGCGGTCAGAACGCGCATGTCCTCGACGAAGTAGTCGTCCTTGATCTCCACCTTCACGCGCAGCTGGTCCATCTCGCCCTCCTTGAAGAGCTCGATGATGTAGTTTTGCGCCACTTCCGGCAGGCTCATCAGGGCCTGCTCCACCTGCATGGGGTAGATGTTGCAGCCCTTGATGATCAGCATGTCGTCGGCGCGGCCGGTGATGCGGTCGAGCCTTCTGTGGGTGCGGCCGCAGGCGCAGTCGCCGGGGATGAAGCGGGTCAGGTCGCGGGTGCGGTAGCGAAGGATGGGCATGCCGTCGCGGCAGAGCGTGGTCATGACCAGCTCGCCCACCTCGCCCTCGGCCGCGTCCTCGCCGGTCTCGGGGTTGATGATCTCGACGATGTAGGCGTCTTCCCACACGTGCATGCCGGCCTGTTTCTCGCACTCGAACGCCACGCCGGGACCGTTCATCTCGGTCATGCCGTAGGAGTTGAAGGCCTTGAGGCCCAGGAGCTCCTGGATGCGTTGGCGAGCCTCCTCGGTGTGGGGCTCCGCGCCGATGAGCGCGAAACGCCAATTGAGGGACTTGGGATCAATGCCTTCCTGGTGCAGGAAGCTGGCGAAGTGCAGGGCGTAGGAAGGAATGATGTGCACCCCGTCCACCTTGAAGTCGCGCAGGAGTTTGAGCTGCCGCTTGGAATTGCCCGCGCCCGCGGGCACGGTGAGAAGGCCCAGGCGCTCCGCGCCGTAGTGGATGCCCAGGCCGCCGGTGAACAGGCCGTAGCCGCTCATGTTCTGGAACACGTCGCCCTTGCGCAGGCCCACGGCGTACATGCAGCGCGCCACAAGCCCGGCCCAGGAGTCGAGGTCGTTCTGGGTGTAGAAAATCGCTGTGGGCGTGCCCGTGGTGCCGCTGGAAGCGTGCAGGCGCACGTACTGGTCCATGGGCTGGCACAAGAGGCCGTAGGGATAGTTGGCCCGCAGGTCGTCCTTGGTGGTGAAGGGGATCTTCTTGATGTCCGCAGGGGAGTTGAAATCATCCGGGCTGAGGCCGAGGGCGCCCAGGCGGCCGGAATAGAACGGGGAGCGCAGGCAGGTGGCGATGGTGCGCTTCAGGCGCTCGGTCTGCAATTTCTCAAGGGATTCGCGGGCCAGGGCCTCTGCGGCTTCGTAGTACATCTCTCCCCCTCATGAAGCGGTTCTGGTGTCCTTGGTCGAAAGCGGCTAGCTGGACGTGAAGTATTCGGAAGGGTACGCCATTGTGTTGAGATTTTCAAACCGGCTGTACTGCTTCTTGAAGAAGAGCTCCACCTCGCCCACGGGGCCGTTTCGCTGCTTGCCGATGATGATCTCGGCCACCCCGGCCTTGGGGTTGCCTTCTTTTTTGTTATACACTTCATCACGATAGATGAACATGATCACGTCGGCGTCCTGCTCGATTGCGCCGGATTCACGCAAGTCGGAGAGCATGGGGCGCTTGTCGCCGCGTTCTTCCACCTTGCGGTTGAGCTGCGAGAGCGCGATGACCGGGATGTTCAGTTCCTTGGCCAGGGCCTTGAGGTTGCGCGAAATGTCGGAAATTTCCTGCTCGCGGGAGTCGATGTCGCGGCTGGCGCGCATGAGCTGGAGGTAGTCAACGACCACCAGGCCCAGGTTGTGCTCGCTTTTAAGGCGCCTGCAGCGGGCGCGCAGCTCCATGGTGGAGAGCGCCGCCGTGTCGTCCACGAAGATGGGCGCAGTGGAGATGATGTTGGCCGCGTCGTACAGCTTGGCCCAGTCCTGGTCGTCGATGCTGCCGCGGCGCAGGTTGGTCTGGTCCACGCGGCCCTGGCAGCACAACAGGCGCATCATGATCTGGTCCATGGACATTTCCAGCGAGAACACCGCCGTGGGCACCTGCACCTCTCCCTTGGTGGCGGCATTGAGGGCCAGGTTGAGGGCGAACGCGGTCTTGCCCATGCTGGGACGGGCCGCCACGATGATCAGGTCGGAGTTCTGCAGGCCCGCGGTCATCTCGTCCAGCTTCTCGTAGCCGGTGGTGATGCCGGTGACCAGAGCCTGCCTGCCCACGCGCTTTTCCAGCTCCTTGAACACGCGGTCCACCAGTTCCTTGCCGGTGTGGACCGTGGTCTTGGAGCGCACGTCGGAAATTTTGAAGATGGACTGCTCGCTCTGGTCGAGCAGGCCTTCCACATCCTGGGAATCGTAGCAGTTGCCGATGATTTCGCTGGCGGCCTCGATGAGGCGGCGGGCAACGGCCTTGTCGCGCACGATGCCGGCGTGGAAGATGGCGTTGGCCGCACTGACGGGCGAGCTGGCGAGCTCGGCCAAGTAGACGGGCCCGCCGATGGAATCCAGCGCCTGGTTCTGGTTCAGGTATTCGGTGACGGTGATGAGGTCCACGGGCGCGTTGCGCGAGTAGAGGTCCTCAAAGGCGCGGAAGATGAGCCTGTGCGCGGGGGAGTAGAAATCATCGGAGCGCACGACGTCCACCAGGGAGTGGAACAGCGTGTTGCGCAGAAAAACCCCCCCGAGAACCGCCTGCTCGGCTTCAAGGTTCTGGGGGGGGACGTTCCGTGAGAGAGCGGCGGAGGCCCGTTCAAGGGCCTCCGCGCCATCATCTCGGGAGTCGCCCGGGCTACGCCTCGGGCTGCTGTTCGGGTGCGATTTCCTGCTGGCCATGCTTGATCACGCGGAGTTTGAGTTCGCCGGTGACGTCGGGGTGCAGGTGCACATCGACCTCAAACTCGCCCAGGGCACGGATGGCCTCGGGCAGCTCGATTTTGCGGCGGTCGATGTCGATTCCCTGAGCGGCCAGAGCATCGGCGATGTTCTGGGCGGTGACGGAGCCGTACATCTTGTCGCCTTCGCCCACGCGGACCGTGATGACCACGGTGGCGGCGGCGATCTTGGCGGCCAGATCGGTGGCCTCGGCGCGCAAGCCGTCGGCCTGGGCGGCCAGCTTCTTACGCTCCAGTTCAAATTGTTTCAGATTGGCGTCAGTGGCCTGCATGGCAAGACCCTGAGGAATCAAGTAGTTCCGCCCAAAGCCGGGCTTGACCGCGACGATGTCCCCCAGGCGCCCCAGGGTGTCAACGTCGGCGCGCAAGATGAGTTTCATGTCATGCCCTCCTAGACGGTCTTCTTCTTGACGTCCGTGCTGTGCACGGTGGTGTAGAACAACAAGGCCATCTGCCGGGCGCGCTTGATCTCGGTGGTCAGGCTGCGCTGATGCTTGGCGCAGGTACCGGTGATGCGGCGGGCGATGATCTTACCACGCTCGGTGATGTAGTCGCGCAGGATGTCCGGGCGCTTGTAGTCGAGCGGCAGGTTCTTGTCCGCGCAGAAGCGGCAGAACTTTCTTTTGGGGGTGAATTTCTTGCGGAACGCCATGATCTAGGCCTCCTCGGTGCTGGGCGCGGCGGCGGGCGCTTCGTCCAGGCGGACAGTGACGAACTTGAACAGGCCGTCGGTGATGCGGATGTTGCGCTCAAGCTCGGCCACAACGGCGCCGGGGGCTGTGTAGTCGAGACGCACGTAGTGGCCGCGGGTCAGTTTGCGGACCGGGTAGGCCAGGGTGCGGATGCCCCAGTCGTCGACGAGGCCGATGGTGCCCCCGTCGCGCTCGATGATTCCGGTGAGGTTGCCCAGGATCTCCTTGCGGTTCTCCTCGGCCAGCTCCGGACTCATGAGCACAAGAGTCTCGTAGTGATTCAGCATGTGGTGCTCCTTTTGGTCTTTGGCCCTTCCCGCACAGGGGAAGAGCAAGGTAGAGGGGTGCTCTTACTTGCAAGAGCGCCCTCTGTCAAGCGTCATCGGATTTCTTGCAGTTCTCGGACTTCTCCCAGAGGTCCGGCGGCCGGGGCATTCAGCCCCGCAGGCCGAACTTCGGCAGCACCTTGCCCACGAACACGTAGGCCACGACGGCGACGGTGAGCAGGAAGCCTATGTTTTCCCACATGTCCGCCCCCTTACTGGTGTTTGTCCTCAGGTTTCGTGTCGTCCTTCTGCTCTTTCTTCACGTCCTGAGCCGGCGGCGTCCAGCCGCACTGCTTCTTGGGGCCTCAGCCCGCGCCGGGAATCAGCCGGGACATGACCACCCAGCCCACCACAACGGCAAGAAGAATCCAGATGCTCGAGTCCATAAACCCTCCGGCCATTGGCCGCGGTGCACGCGGGATTACACGCCCAGATCGCGTCCTGTGAGCAGGCGGTAAGCCTCCAGGTACTTGGCGCGGGTCTGGTCGATGATCTCCTGCGGAATTTTGGGCGCCGGGGGGCGCTTGTCGAACTTGATTTCTTCCAGCCAGTCGCGCAGGAACTGCTTGTCGAAGCTCTGCTGGCCGCGGCCGGGCGCGTAGTCGCTCATGGGCCAGAAGCGCGAGGAATCCGGGGTCAGCACCTCGTCGATGACGATGAGCTTCTCCTTGCCGCCTTCCTGCACCGTTCCGAACTCGAATTTCGTGTCCGCGATGATGATGCCGCGCTTTTCAGCATAATCCCTCGCGGAGGAGTAGATGCCGAGCGCCAGCTCCTGCGCCTTGCCCGCCAGTTCCGCGCCGGTGATGCGCATGGCCTCGGCCACGGAGATGTTCTCGTCGTGCGCGCCGAGTTCGGCCTTGGTGGAGGGCGTGAACAGGGGCTGGGCCAGCTTGTCGCTCTCGCGCAGGCCTTCGGGCAGCTTGTGACCGCACACGCTGCCGGTCTTCAGATAATCCTTCCAGCCGGAGCCGGTGATGTAGCCGCGCACGATGCACTCGATGGCCAGGGGCTTGGCGCGGCGCACAAGCACGGCGCGGCCTTCCAGCATGCCTGCGTGCGGGGCCAGCACCTTGGGGAAGTCCTTCACGTCCGTGGCCAGCAGGTGGTTCTGCACCTGGTCCTTGAACATCTCCATCCAGAACAGGGTGATCTGGTTGAGCACCACGCCCTTGTGCGGGATGGGGTCGTCCATGATCACGTCAAAGGCCGAGATGCGGTCCGTGGTGACGATGAGCAGGGAGTCCGGCCCGGCTTCGTAGATGTCGCGCACCTTGCCGCGCGAAAGCAGCGGAAGTTCCTTGATGTCCGTGGTGGTGACGCATTCCATAAAGATCTCCGTAACGTGCGGTTATTTGGTGTTCTTTTCCAGGCGGACTTCCACGCTGCGGGCGTGGGCCTCCAGGCCTTCCAGGCGCGCCAGGCGGGCGATCTTGCCGCCATTGCGCGTGATGTAGTCCTTTGACGTGGCGATGATGCTGGACTTCTTGCAGAAGCTCTGCACCGACAGGGCCGAGGAGAAGCGCGCGGTGCCCAGGGTGGGCAGCACGTGGTTCGGCCCCGCGAAGTAGTCGCCCACGGGCTCCGGGCAGTGATGCCCCAGGAAGATGGCCCCGGCGTTACGGATCTTGCCCAGGAGCGCAAAGGGCTCGTCCACGGCCAGCTCCAGGTGCTCCGGCGCAATGCGGTTCACCAAGGCGATGCCGTCGTCCAGGCTGTCCACCAGCAGCACGCCGCCCCAGTCTTTGAGGGCGCGGGCGGCCAGGTCGCGGCGCGGCAGCTTGGCCAACTGCGAGGCCAGGGCCGTGCGGATGCTTTCCGCCAGCTGTGCGGAAGTGGTGATGCACAGGGAAGCAGCCAACGGGTCGTGCTCGGCCTGGGAGAGCATGTCTGCGGCGATGTAGTCCGCATCCGCGCTGTCGTCGGCCAGGATGGTGATTTCGCTCGGTCCGGCGATCATGTCGATGCCGACCTCGCCCACCAGGATGGCCTTGGCCGTGGCCACGTAGATGTTGCCTGGCCCGGCGATGACATCCACCGGGCGGATGCTCTTGGTGCCGTAAGCCAGGGCGGCGATGCCCCAGGCGCTGCCCGCGCGGTGGACCTCGCTGACGCCCAGAAGCGCGGCAGTGGCCAAAATGTAGGGGTTCAGGGTCGAGTCCTTGCGCGGGGGCGAGATGACGGCGATGTCCGTTACGCCAGCCACCTGGGCGGGCACAGCGTTCATGATCAGGCTGGAGATGAGCGGGGTTTCGCCGCCCTGGCCGCCGGGAACGTACAGGCCCACGCGGTCAACCGGGCGCACCATCTGGCCCAGCACCGTGCCGTCCGGGCTGGTGGTGAACCAGGACTGCTCGGCCTGCCGGGCGTGGAAATCGCGCACATGGGCAATGGCCTCGCGCAGGATGTCCAAGTCGGCTGCGGGCACGCTCCCCAGCGCGGCCTTGATGTCCCTGGCGGGCACCTGGAAGCGGTCCGGGAGATCGGGGGCGTCGAACTTGCGGGTGTAGGCGCGCAGGGCCTTGTCGCCGTCCTTCTTCACGGCGGCGAGGATGGCGCGCACGGTGGCGCTGATGTCGTTGCCGGGGTCCTTGCGGCCGGAAAGCCAGCACAGGAGCGCTTCGGCGTTGAGCTCCGCGGGAACGCGGACGATGCGGCAGGGCATGTTGTGAACCTCTGGCTAGGGGATGTGCGCTGTTTCTGCGAACCTTGGATGCTAGCGGAAGCACCGCTAAAAGTCGAGGCCGCCTTGGTCCTGCGGGGGCGCAAAAAAGGGGCCAGGGCGTGCGCCCCGGCCCCCGTGTGGCTGATGCTGTGGTCTTGGCCTAGAAGAAGTAGTTCAGGCCCAGGCCAACCTTGGCCGCGTCGCCGCTGCTTTTGGCGGTGCGGATGGAGGCGGCGTTGGTGACGGCGGAAGCGCCCCAGGTGTTGATGTCGAAATTGGACTTGATGTAGCCCAGGTACAGGTACGCGGTCAGCTCGTCGTAGATCTTGTAGCGGGTGTTCAGGTCGACTTCCCACAGGGAGTCCTTGGTGGTGAGGAAGCCCGCGTACTTGACGCCGTTCAGATTCACGCTGTTGCGCAGGTATTCCGGATCATTGGTGCCGCGCGCATACAACAGGTTGAAGTCGTGGGAGAGCTTGTCGAAGAAAGTCATGTTCTTCAGCGAGATGCCGCCAGCCCAGTAGCCCAGAGTGAACAGGGTGTAGCCTGCGGGGTTGTTCATGGAACCAGCCAGTTCCAGGCGTTCGCCGAAGAAGAAGGAGCCGATGGTCCAGTTCTGCGGGATGCCGACAACAGGCATGCGGTTCGAACGGTCGGTGTTGCGGCCGGTTTCACCGGAGGAGTACACGAAAAAGGCTTCCGGGGTCATGTTGGACATCCCGGTGTAGTCGATGGCCAGGTCAGCCATCCAGCCGGCGCGGCCGCCGTCTTTGGTGTTGTTGAAGTAGTTGCTGTAGGTGGCTTTGCCGTAGTCGAAGTCGGCCATGACCTTGATGGGCAGTTCAGTCGGCGCCATGGTGAAGGCGGCGCCGCCCCAGTAGCCGCGCACGCCCTCGGACGAGGAAGCATTGGGCCCGGCAAGGCCCAGCAGGGCCACATTGTTCAGGTTGGAATTTGTCCCGGCGGACTGGTGCCCGGAGTACATGTACATGCCGAAGGGGGTGATGTTCATGGATCCGGCCTTGATGGGCAGGCTGGCGAACACCATGTCGGTGGCAGTGCCGGTGCCATTCAAGGATGCGGTGGAACCGAAATTGTTGCCATCCGAGGGACGGACGTAACCGGCGGTAAGGCTCACAGCATCTGTAAGAGGAGTGCTGACGACAAAGGCGGCAGCCTGGTCATCGAAAATCGGGCTGCCGCCGCCAAAGGCAGCAGGCAGGGTGATGATCTGGAAGCCGGCTTTGATGTTGGTGAGGGTGTTGGGCCACTTGTACTCGATGAAGCCCTGACGCAGCATGATGTTGCCTTCGCCCGCGCTGTAGGCGCCGCCGCCGGTGGTCGCGTTCGGGGTGCGGCCGGAGCTGACCTGGTAGAGGCCATTGCCCCAGTTGTTGGTGCCGATCTGGGTATCGAGCACGCCGCGGAGGTTCTCGTTGGCGGTGAAGACAAAGGCCGTGCGCAGCTTCTCCTCAATGGAGAAGTGGTTGTCTTGGCCCTTGTTGAAATTCCAGTTCTGGCGGCTTACCGCCTCCATCCACCAGTATCCTCTTGCCGTCAGCTCGGCCGCTTGAGCCCCGGTGGCCATAAGCAAAACCGTCAGTGCCGCTGCAACCAACAACTTAGATCGTGACATGCGTAAACACCCCTTCTCGCGGATATTTTAAACAAAACGTGATGTAAGTAAACACTCCTAACCGGATTTCCGTGCAAAATCAAGACGAAAATACGGTTTCCGTCTCCACTATGGACAAAACAAAGGGGCCGAGACTTTCGTCTCGGCCCCGGGGAAGCGTCAGGTGGTGTTCAGCAGCTTAGAAGCTGTAAGTCAGGCCCAGGGCAGCGCGGTAAGCGTTGCTGGTCAGCATTTCGTTGTTGCCGTAGTTGGCATTGACAACGCGCCAGGTGTCCTTGTCGATGTTGGCGTTGATGTAGCCGAGATCGAGCTGCAGGGACAGGGCGTCGTAGATCATGTACTTGTTCTGCAGGTCGATTTCGAACAGGCTGTCCTTGTCGGTCAGGTACACGCCGTAACCGGAGCTCATGCCGCTGGTGCGGTTGCGCTTCAGGGAATCGGCATCGTTCGTGCCCTTGGCGTACATGACGTTCAGGGTGTGGCTGAAGCCGTCGATGAGCTTGATGTCCTTCAGCGCGATACCAGTGGCCCAGAAGCCCATGGTGTTGCGGGTGCCAGCGCCGTTGGAGCCACCGGCGGAGGTGGTGTTGAAGCCGGTGATCATGTTGCGGTCGCCGAAGTAGAAGGAGTTGTTGATGCTCCAGCTCTGCGGGTTGCCCATGATCGGCATGCGGCCGTCCTTGTTGCCGTTGCCGTCGCCGGTGCCGGAGGTGTACACGTAGTACACTTCAGGGGTCATCATAGACAGACCGGTGTAGTCGACAGCGATGTCGGCCAACCAGCCCTGACGGCCACCCTTGTCAGCATTGGGGGCGCCCAGGGACCAGTTGTTGTAGGTGGCCAGACCGTAGTTGAAGTCAGCCATCACCTTGAAGGGCTCGAAAGCAGTCATGGTGAAGGCAACGCCACCCCAGTAACCGCGGGTTCCTTCGCCCTGGCTCACGCCGGCGCTCTGGAAGCCGATCTGGCTGGTGGCGCCGGTGCCGGCAGCGGCAGCCTGGCCGCCAGCGTACATGAAGGCGCCGAAGGGCACGATGCTGAAGCCCTTGAAGTAGTCGATGGGCAGGGCGAGGAAGCCGACGTCAGCGGAGGTGCCGTGGCCCTGGACGGCCGCGGTGGAACCGAAGTTGTTGGCGTCGTACGGGCGGACATAGCCGGCCAGCACCTTCACGCCGTCAACGATCGGGGCGCTCACGACAGCGGCGCCAGCCTGGTCGTCAAAGATCGCGCTGCCGCCGCCGAAGGCCGCGGGCAGGCTCAGGCTCTGGAAGCCGACCTTGAAGTTCACAGCGGTGTTGGGCCACTTGAAGTCGATGTAGCCCTGGCGCAGCATGATGTTGCCTTGGCCGGCGCTGTTGGCGCCGCCGGCGGTGGTCGCGTTCGGGGTGCGGCCGGCGCTGACCTGGTACATGCCGTTACCCCAGGTGTTGGAGCCGATCTGGGTGTCGAGGACGGCTTTCAGGTTCTCATTGGCGATGAACTGGAAGGCGGTGCGCATCCGCTGTTCAATGCGGAAGCTCTGGTCTTTGG
>NZ_DATMYK010000202.1:0-13108 GCF_035560995.1 Humidesulfovibrio sp.
ACCAACGAAGGAGCACCACACCATGAGCGGCAAGGTTGTTGCAGTGGCCGGCGCCACGGGCGTCGTCGGACGGGAAATGCTGCGTGTCCTTGAGGACCGGAACTTCCCCGTGAAATCCATCAAACTTCTGGCGTCCGAGCGCTCGGTGGGCAAGACCCTGAAGTTCAAAGGCGAGGACCTCCCCGTCGAGCTGCTGTCCGACGACTCGTTCAACGGCGTGGATATCGCCCTGTTCAGCGCGGGCGGCGGCACGAGCAAGCGCTTCGCCCCGTCGGCCGCCAAGGCCGGCTGCGTCGTCGTGGACAACTCCAGCGCCTGGCGCATGGACCCCGAAGTGCCGCTGGTGGTGCCCGAGGTGAACCCCGGCGACATCCAGAAGCACAAGGGCATCATCGCCAACCCCAACTGCTCCACCATCCAGATGGTGGTGGCGCTGAAGCCCCTGCACGACGTGGCCAAGATCAAGCGCATCGTGGTCTCCACCTACCAGGCCGTTTCCGGCACCGGGCAGAAGGCCATCGCCGAGCTTGAGGGCCAGATCGCCAAGCTGATGAACGGCAAAGAGGCCGAGTGCAAGGTGTATCCCTACCAGATCGCCTTCAACTGCCTGCCGCAGATCGACGTGTTCCTGGACAACGGGTACACCAAGGAAGAGATGAAGATGGTCAACGAGACCAAGAAGATCATGGGCGACGACAGCATCCGCGTGACGGCCACCACCGTGCGCGTGCCCGTGTTCTACGGCCACTCCGAGTCCGTCAACATCGAGACCGAGAAGAAGCTTTCCGTGGAGGAAGTGCGCCAGATTCTGGCCAGCGCCCCGGGCATCATGGTGGAGGACTTCCCCGAGAAGAAGGTCTATCCCATGGCCATCAACGCCGCGGGCCAGGACGACGTGTTCGTGGGCCGCATCCGCGAGGACGAGTCCATCGAGAACGGCATCAACATGTGGATCGTGGCGGACAACATCCGCAAGGGCGCCGCCCTGAACGCCGTGCAGATCGGCGAGGAACTCATCCGCCGCAACCTGCTGCGCGTGCTGTAGACCAAACGTCAAAGGGGAAAGGCCATGCGCGTCGCCAGTTCTGAGGAATACCTCGAAGCCCTGCTCGAAGCCATCCGCCCCGGCACGGAGGAAGTGCTGGCCTTTTACGACCACCGCGTGGGCGTCATCGGCACCGATGCGCGGCTCATGCTCATGCCCTGGGACGACCACCTGGTGCACCGGGGCGACGGCGTGTTCGAGTCCCTCAAGTACGAGGGCCGCAAGCTCTATCAGCTGGACGCGCACATCCGCCGCATGAAGATCTCCTGCCAGGCCATCCACCTGGAGCCGCCGTGCTCCTGGAAGGAGCTTGAGGAATCCATCATCGAGGTGGCGGCCGCGGGCAACGAGCCCGACGGGCTGGTGCGCGTGCTGCTGGGCCGCGGCCCTGGCGGCTTCGGGCTCGACCCCTATGAAAGCCCGGTGCAGAGCATGTACGTGGTGGCCTACCGCATGCACAAACGCCCAGAAAGCTCCTTTGAGAAGGGCGTCACGGCCATGCGCACGTCCATTCCGGCCAAGCAGGCCTGGATGGCCACGGTCAAAACAACCAACTACCTGCCCAACGTGCTGATGAAGCGCGAGGCGGTCAACAACCGCGTGGACTTCCCGCTGTGCTTCGACGACAACGGCTTCCTGGCCGAGGGCGCGACGGAAAACGTGGCCCTGGTCGATGACGCGGGCAGGCTGGTCATCCCGGAGTTCACCAATTCCCTGGCGGGCACCACCCTCATGCGCGCCGTGGACATGGTGAAGGACGACATGCCCATCATCTTCAAGGGCGTGACCGAGGACGAGGTGTACACCGCGCGCGAGGTGATGATGGTCGGCACCAGCTTCGACGCCATCGGCATCGTGCGTTACAACAACAAGCCCATCTTCGACGCCCGGCCCGGCCCGGTGACGAAGAAGCTCCGTGCGCTGCTCCAGGCCGATTTGCAGAAGAACGGCCTGGTGTTCTAGGCGCGAGCAAACGAAACCACGCGCCCGGCTTCTTCCGCGATTCTGGAAGGGGCCGGGCGTTTTGCTTTCCCGGAGGCGTGAAATGGACGAGCTGATTTGCCACTGCTTCGGCCACAGCCGGGCGGCCATCGAGGCCGACGCCCTGGCGCATGGCCGCTCGACGATTCTGGAGGCCATCCTGGCGGGCAAGGCGGCAGGCGGCTGCCGCTGCGCGGAGCTGAACCCGCTGGGCCGCTGATGCGCGGCCGACGTCCGCCGGGTGGCGGACAGCGCGCTTTCGCGGCGAAAGCCGTCTTGACGCCCGCCGCGTGCCGGGAGTAGAACGCTTCGACGTTACCGGGGCCGCGTGACTGGCGAACATAGCGTGGAGCCAACCACGAGGAAGCGCGAGACCCTTTTCCTGCCGCTCGCCTGGGCTGCATTCCCCCTCTGTCGGAGGCGCGGGGATGTACCACCGACACCCTTCCGTTCTGGAAGGCCTTTTCGGAGGCGCCCATGCGTGACTCTTCCCCCAGAACCCTTGTCCTCAGCCAGGCCGCGAGCCTGAGCGACCTGCGGCGCGATTTTTCGCTCTCCGCGGCGGTCGCAGGAATCATCGCGGTCATGGTCTCCTATGGCGGGCCCGCGGCCATCATCTTCCAGGCGGCGGGGCAGGCCGGGCTCACCTCCGGTCAGCTCACCAGCTGGATCTGGGCCATCTCCATCGGCTCCGGCCTGTGCGGGCTCATCCTGAGCCTCATCTACCGCGCGCCGGTGATCATCGCCTGGTCCACGCCGGGGGCGGCGCTTTTGGCCGCGGGCTGGGCCGCGTACCCCTACCCGGAGGCCATCGGGGCCTTTGTCTTCGCCGCCGTGGCCATCACCGTGTGCGGGGCCACCGGGCTCTTCGGCGCGCTCATGGAGCGCATCCCCCAGGCCGTCGTGGCGGCCATGCTGGCGGGCATCCTGTTCCGCTTCGGGGTGGAGGTGTTCACGGCCATGCGCGCCACGCCGCTGCTCGTCGCGCCCATGCTGGCCTGCTATGTGGCCATGAAGCGCCTGTGGCCGCGCTACGCCATCGTGGCCACGCTCCTTACCGGGCTCATCGCCGCCGCCATTCTGGGCCTGCTGGACTTCTCCCTGGTGGAGGCCAGCATCGCCCGGCCGGAGCTGACCATGCCGAGCTTCAGCCTGGGCGCGCTCATCGGCCTCGGGGTGCCGCTGTTCCTCGTCACCATGACCGGGCAGAACGCCACGGGCCTGGGTGTTTTGCGCACCGCAGGCTACCAGACCCCCGGCGGACCGCTGGTGGCGGCAACCGGCGCGCTCTCGGCCCTGCTGGCGCCCTTCGGCTCGCACGGCATCAACCTCGCGGCCATCACCGCCGCCATCTGCACCGGGCCGGAGGCCCACGGCGACCCGGACCGGCGCTACGTGGCCGGAGTGGTGTGCGGGCTGGCGTACCTCGTGGTGGGGCTGTTCGGGGCCACGCTGGTGGCCTTGTTCACCGCGCTGCCCACCGGGCTCATCGCGTCCATTTCCGGGCTGGCGCTTTTCGGCGCGCTCATCAGCGGCCTCACCCAGGCCATGGCCGACGAGGCCCGGCGCGAGGCTGCGCTCATTACCTTCCTGCTCACCGTGTCCGGCGTGTCGGTGTACGGCGTGGGCTCGGCCTTCTGGGGCCTTGTGGGCGGGGTGCTGGTGAACGCGGCCCTTTCCGCGCGCAAGGGTGGGGCGGCATAGCTGGGCGGCGTAGAACGAAAGCGCCTTGGCGCATGATCGGCATTGCAAGGCCGCCGGGACGACGCAGGTGCGGCCCGGCGGCTTTTTCGCGCGGCGGCTAGTAGGGCATGGAGCGGGCGTCGGGCGGGGCGATCTCTTCCCAATCGGCCAGGGGGGCGTCGTCCTGGGCCACGAACTCCCAGCGTTCGCCCGTGCGCAGGGCCTGTTCCGGCGCGTCGTCGTTGATGAGCGCATCCAGGGTCGCGGAGGCGGTCTTCAGGGCCTCCTCATCCATGGCCATGATGGTCTCCGGGTGGCGGTCGCCGTCGGGCATGACGCGGTACACGAGATAAAGCTGACGCATGGGGCCTCCGGGGCTGTGTGTTTCGGGCATCATGCCCCAGGCCGGGGGGCGGAGTAAAGGCCGGGCGGCAGAGCGTACGCCAGCGCTCTTGACGGCTTCCGGCCGCGCTTCTAGTGTGGCGCGCTGCACCGGCAGAGGCATGCCCTGCCGCCCCCCAACGCTGGAGAGCCCATGCGCTTCTATCTCATCTTTACAGTCATCTTCATGTTCATGCTGCTGGTGGTGCTGTTGCAGATACGCCGCCAGGCCGGGCTTTCACGCCGGCGCTTCACGCTCACCCTGCTGGGCGGCCTGGCCTTGAGCCTGTTTCTGGCCTCCACCCGCTTCATGCCCGAGACCTGGCCCATGGCCGTGGCCCGGCCCGCCTGGTGGATCGGCTACGGGGCCTTCGGCCTGGTGGCCTATATGTTCCTGTTCCAGGTGACGCTTCTGGTGGCCGAGACCGGCGCCCGGCTGGCCCTGCCCCGGCAGGCCCCGGTGCTGCGCTCGCGCCGGGCCATGCTGGCCGTGACGGCCATGGCCGTGGCCACGGTGGCCTGGGGCGTGCGCGAGGCGGGCAACCTGCGCGTGCTTTCGCGGCGCATGGTTTCGCCCAAGCTGCTGCGCCCGGTGCGCGTGGCCGTGGTGACGGACCTGCACCTGGGAGCGCTGACCATTCCCTCGCGCCTGCGGGATCTGGTGGCCCTGGTGCGCGCGCAGCGGCCCGATGTCGTCGTCCTTGTGGGCGACATGGTCAACGACCACCCGGACGCCCTGGAGCCTTACGCGGCCATCCTGCGCGACATGCGCCCGGAGCTTGGCATGTACGGCGTCTTCGGCAACCACGAGCGCTACGAGGGCGACGCCAAGAGCGCCCGCGTGTTCCAGTGGATCGGGGCGGAACTTTTGCGCAACCGCACGGCCGTGCTGCCGGGCACCGGGGTGCAGCTGCTCGGCGTGGACGACCCCGGCCGCTCAGGCGGCGCGCGCGAGGAGATCGCCCAGGAGATCCGCAGCGTGGCGCAGGCGAGCGATCCGAACCTGTTCCGCATTTTGCTGAACCACAGGCCCGAGGCCTGGCGCGAGGCTGCGCAGCCGCTGGGCATCGAGCTGATGCTCTCCGGCCACACGCACCGGGGCCAGTTGTACCCGTTCTATCTGGTGGTGCGCCTGTTCAACGAGTTCATGGGCGGCTTCTACGAGGAGAACGGACAGGTGCTGGGCGTCAGCGCGGGCGCGGGCTTCTGGGGCCCCCCCATGCGCGTGCTGGCCCCGCCGGACATTCTGGTGCTGGACCTCGTGCCGGAAAACGGCCCCGGCGCGGGCTAGCGGGCCGGGCATGGACCCCGGCCGCGAAGTGGCGTAGGGGAAGCGGATACTTCTCGGCAAGGATTGGCGCGTGGACAGAAAGACCCCAAAACGGCTGGGCATAACGGCCAAACTGCTCATCTGGTGCATGGTGCTGGTGGGCATTTTCTACGCCACCACCAGTGTGCTCATCCTGCGCATTCAGAATCTGGTGGAGGTCTCCTCGGCCATCGTCAACGTCAACTACGACATGGATCTTTCGGCCCAGCGCATGATCCAGCAGCTGCTCTCCCTGGAGGAGAACCGCAAGCGCTACGAGATTCTTGAAAAAGACGTGTACATGGAGGCCTTCGTCTCCGACCTGGAGGACTTCGGCAAAACGCTGACCTCCGTGCTTTCCCGCCACCCGGACTACCAGGAGCCCTGGGCCGTGCTGACCCGCGAATACGCGGAGCTTCTTGCCAGGAGCCGCGACACCGGCCCCAAGGTGCTGCCGGACAAGACCGTGACCCGCTGGCTGGAGATCCTCTCCGACGCGCGCCAGCAGAACCAGCAGGAGATGGAAGCCCGCCTGAACGAGTTGGCGGACAGGAGCCGCGCGGCCGAGCGCTTGGGCTTTTTCGGCCTGGTGGCCAGCATCGCCTTCGGGGTGCTGGGCAGCGTGCTCATCGCCTACCGCCTGAACCTCTCCCTGTCCGAAATCCGGCGCGGCATCCGCGAGCTGGGCAGCGGCGAGCCCGCCCGGCCCGTGCGCGTCACCACCCACGACGAACTGGGCGAGCTGGCCCAGGCCTTCAACAGCATGACCGCGCGCCTGACCGAGGAAGAGAAGATGCGCCAGGACTTCATCGCCATGCTCTCCCACGAGATCCGCACGCCGCTCACCAGCATCCGCGAATCCGTGGACCTGGTGGCCGATGGCGTCTTCGGCGAGGTGAACGAGAAGCAACACCACTTCCTGGACATCTCCCGGCAGGAGGCTTTGCGCCTCACGCATCTTCTGGAGCGCCTCATGAAGGTTTCGAGCCTGGAGGCCCAGCGCCTCCGGCTGAACACGGAGCCCCTGGACGCCGCGGCTCTTGCGCGCCAAGCCATCGACAGGCTGCACTCCATGGCCATGGCCAAGAACATCGAGCTCAAGGCCGAGCTGCCCACAGACTTCGTGTTCGTGGAGGCGGACCAGGAGCACGTGACCCAGGTGCTGGTGAATCTGCTCGGCAACGCCATCAAATTTTCCCCGCCGGAAAGCGTGGTGCGCTTGAGCGTCACCCCGGAGCCTACTGGAAAATCGGTAATTTTCTGCGTAGTGGACGAGGGCCCGGGCATCGCCCTGGATGAGCAGGAACGCATCTTTCTCAAGTACTACCGCGAGCCTTCCGTGCGCGGCAGCGTGGACGGCCTGGGGCTCGGCCTGTCCATCGCCCGCGGCATCGTGGAGGCCCACGGCGGCTCCCTGTGGCTGAACAGCGCGCCGGGCTGCGGCGCGAGCTTCTGCTTTTCCCTTCCCAAGCCGAAAACGATGGTATAGAAAAATGCCCATGACACAACATCCCTCGCGGCTTCGGAGCGCCCGCGTGAACCTGTCCGCCCTGGCGGCGCGTTCCGCGCGCTCCTTTTTGATGTTCAGCGCCTTGGCGCTTTCCGGCTGCGGCCTGGTGGCGCGCGGCGGCGAAACCGCCCCGTCCGCGCAGGACCCGCGCGCGGCCTACGTTCTGGCCGTGGATTCCTACCTGGCCGGGCAGTACGAGAAGGCCGCCTTCATCTTCCAGCGCCTCTCCGGCAACACGGCCGACGCCATCGTGGCCCGCAAGGCCTACTACGGCCTGGCCTGCGCCAAGCTGGCCACGGCCCGCACGCCGGAGGAACTGCACGCGGCGTTGAACATTTGGAACACCTGGATGCAGATGACCCCCGAGGGTCTGCCCTCGGAGGACCCGCGGCTCATCACCCCGCTTTTACCCCGGCTTGCGCCCTCCGGCAGCACGGAAAGCCCTGCCCTGCTCTCCGAGGAGGAGATCGACCGCGAGCTTTCGCGCACCAAGCGCCTGGCGGGCTGCCAGGAGGAGACCGGCAAGGTCAAGGACGCCCTGCGCAAGAAGACGGCCGAGGCCGAAGCCCTGCGCAGCCAGCTGAACGCCCTGGAGCGCCTGCACCAGGAGATCACCATGAAGAAGAAGGGCCTGGAGTAGCGCCCGGCCGCCTATGGAAAGCACCAAACGCGAACATGCCACCATCCTTGTGGTGGATGACGACAAGAACATTCTGCAGGTGCTGGAGGCGCGGCTTTCCTTCGCGCATTACAAGACCCTCTCGGCCCGCAGCGCGGAAGAGGCTGTGGAGCTTCTGGCCCAGCACCCGGTGGACCTCGTGGTCTCCGACGTCAAGATGCCCGGCATGGGCGGCGTGGGGCTTTTGCACGAGATACTGGTCCAGTGGCCGCACATTCCGGTGATTCTCCTCACCGCCTACGGCAGCATCCCCGACGCCGTGTCCACCATCCGCTCCGGCGCGGCCGACTATCTGACCAAACCTTTCGACGGCCACCAGCTGCTGCAGAAGATCGCCGCGCTGCTTGGCCGCGTGGCCGAGGAGCCCAAGCGCGCCCCTGCGCCCAAGGCCGGCAAGAGCGTGTCCGATGTCATCTGGGGCGGTCAGAGCCCGGTCATGCGTGATTTTTACGCCTTGCTGGAACGCGTGGCCCCAACCGACGTGGCCGTGCTCATCCTGGGCGAATCCGGCACCGGCAAGGAGATGGTGGCGCGCATGCTCCACGATCTTTCCCCGCGCGCCAAGGGTCCCTTCGTCATCGTGGACTGCGGCTCCACCCAGCCCACGCTGCTTGAGAGCGAGCTGTTCGGCCACGTGAAGGGTTCCTTCACCCACGCCGTGCGCGACAAGAAGGGGCTGATGGAGGAAGCCGACGGCGGCACGCTCTTCCTCGACGAGATCGGCAACATCAGCCCGGAGATGCAGACCCGGCTCCTGCGCTTTTTGCAGGAGCGCACCATCCGCCGCGTGGGCGACACGCGCGCCATTCCGGTGAACTGCCGGGTGGTGGCCGCCACCAACGCCGACCTGCCGAGCCTGGTCAAGAAGGGCGAGTTCCGCGAGGACCTGTATTTCCGTCTCAAGGTCGTGACCCTCAAGGTGCCCCCCCTGCGCGAGCGCAAGGAGGACATTCCGCTTTTGACCGACCGATTCCTGGAGACCTTCAGCGCCAATCAGAACCGGCCCAGGATCACCGCCTCGCCGGAGACGCTGGCCCTGCTCATGGCCCACAGCTGGCCGGGCAACGTGCGCGAGCTGCGGCACGCCTTGGAGGGCGGCGTGGTGTTCTGCGCGGGCCAGGTGCTCACCCCGCGCGACGTGCAGCTGGAGCAGGCCCAGACCCTGCACCCGGACCCGGTCCCCGCCGCCGCACAGGCCGCCCCCGTCGTGGCGGCCGCCAGCGCCCAGAACGGCCTCTCTCTTGAGGAAAACGAGCACCAGGCCATCATCCGCGCCCTGGAAAAGGCCGCCTGGGTCAAGAAGAACGCCGCGGACCTGCTGGGCATCAGCCGCAGGGCCATCCACTATAAAATCAAAAAGTACAACATCCAGATTCCCGGAAAAGATCAGGACGAATAGTCCTGGCCGGGCAGCCTAGCCCGCTTCCAGGGTGGTGCTCAGCACGGGGCGCAGCACTGCGGCGCTGTTGGGCAGGACCGCCTCGAAAAATTCGAGGACTTCCGGCGCAAGCGCCAATTCCCGAGATGTGCATATCCAGGCCACTATGGCCGCCTCCTTCACCTCCGCTGGTGCGGCCAGCACGCTGTTCAGCAGGCGGCTCATACGCGCCAGGTGGTTCTGTTCAAGCGGCAGGCCGGTAGTTTCGGCCTGGCGCGCACGGGCACTGTGGGCCAACAGCACGTGGCTGAACCAGGGGCTATACGGCCGGAATGGTTCGTGGCGGCAGCTGTCGGCGTAGGCCATGAGCGGAGTGGCGAAGGCCTTGCTCCCTGCCGGAGAGAAGAAGTGCGCGGCCATGCCGACCGGCGCGCTCGACAGTTCGGTCTGTAAACCGAACTCTTGCGCGGCGGCGAACCAGTCGCACAGGAATATCTGCACATTGGTGGGCAGGCCGAGGCTTTTTGGGAAATCCCAGAAGTGCTGAGACTCCTCGGCGCGGCAGTGGTTCAGCAGCAATCCGCCGGGAGCGAGCAGTCCGAAGAGTTCTCTGGCGAAGCCCAGCTGATCGGCCGCATAGGGCACGGCGTTGGTGGAGACGATGATGTCCGCCTGGCCGGGAGAAAAGGGCAGGCGGTTGGCGAAGTCCACGGCCTTGAAGGTCAGATTCTGCAGAGGGAAGGCCTTTGCGGCCACCGCACAGGCTTCTTCGCTGGCGTCGATGCCGACCACGTCCGCGCCGGGGTAACGCTGGGCAAGGCTGCGCGTCACCTGCCCCAGGCCGCAGCCCACGTCCAGAATGAACCGGGGCGATTCCGGCGCCAGCCGGGCCAGGGCCTCGTCGAACACATGCACCAGGTCCGCGGTGTTGGAAATTCCCACCTCGTGCCAGGATTCCTCCGGCAACTCCAGCAGCTTGTCCCTGTTTTTCTCCCAGCCGGGCTGGTTGTGGTTCTCAGAGCCCTTGCGGAAGATGAAGGGAGTGTCGTCCGCCTGGGGCTCCTGCGGCAGCGGGCCTTCCAGGTGGGCGAAGGGCACCACCCGCACCACGAGGGGGGCCCCGCCCCGCGTTCTCGCCTCGATGGCGGCGGAAAGGTGCAGCCGCAGGTCATAGCCGTTGCGGCCCAGAATCAGCCAGTCCGGCCCGCTGAGAAGATGCGGACCGGGCACGCCCTGATCGAAGTTCGGCGCGTCAGTGCGGATGAGCGGGTAGACCAGCGGCAGGCGCACCCGTTCCAAGGAGCCGTGCATGCGGATGTCCAGACAGCGCAGGTCCGAAAGGCGGATTCTGGGCACCGTCCGCTCCCGGACGAGTTTGGCCAGCCCCTTGGCCGCGCGGGCCACAAAAGGGTAGAGTTGGGGCGTATGGGCGGCGGGAATGTACAGGACGAGTTCGCTCATAGTTCTGGCTCCGTCGGCGCGCCAGACCCTGCGGCCGCGTTGCGGCGGCGCGGATGCTGCTGTCCGCCGGTTCGAGGATTGGCCTTGGCAAAGTGTACGTAACCTTAGCACTAGCCTGATGTTTCACCAAAAGCAACGGCCAGCGCCGGTCAGGCGGACTGCGTGACCCACGGGCGGTGATGGGGCGGAGCGGGCGCTCCCTTTCAGTAGAGTCAGGTCGCTTGTGGTCGGGCTTTGTGCATTATTTCACCAGCTACGAACTGTTTTAGTACGTAAAACGTCACAATCTTGTTTTTTTAGGGTTTCAAATTCTATTGTCCTGGAGTAGAGTGGCCGATAATTCAGCATAATTCCAGATCGTGGATCTGGGAGAGGCAGTGGTGACTCGGCGCATCTCGCGCTGACCGTTAACCCTCCCCCCCGACGCGGTGTGCACCGGGCCGGGTTGATCGACGGGCCTTTGGCTCCCGTTCCCCCCCTTTCGAGGAGGCCTCAATGCGCGTTACCTTGCTGACCAAAATCATGGGCCTGGTTGTTGTGGCCGTCACCCTTGTCGGGGGCGGAAACTACCTGGCGAACCGGTATTTTCTCTCCAATACCCTGGATGAGCAAAATATCAACGAGGTCGGCATCCGCGCCGACATCGTGACCGAGCAATTCGAGACCCAGAAGAAGAGCCTGGTGGCCAGCGCTTTTCTCATGGCCTCGAACTCCCAGGTGGTCAGCCGCATAGCCGAGGGCGACACGCCCTGGCTGCAGGCCTACTCCAAGAAAGTCATGGCCGAGACAGGCCTGGAATCCATCACCATCTCCGACCGCGACGGCAAGTGCATCGCACGCGGGCACTCCGACAAGGTGGGCGACAGCGTCGCCAATCAGGTCAACGTGCAGAAGGCCCTCAAAGGCGAGGTGTCCGTCGGCGTGGAGCAGGGCACTGTGGTCAAGTTTTCGCTGCGCGCAGGCTACCCGGTGAAGAAGGGCGACGAGATCGTGGGCGTCATCACCCCCGGCTTCACCCTGTCGAGCGAACGCTTCGTTGACCAGATCAAAAAGACCCTGGGCCTTGAATGCACGCTGTTCCAGGATGATACGCGCATTTCCACCACCATCTTCAAGGAAGGCAAGCGCGCCATCGGCACCAAGATGGACAATACGGCGGTGCTCGACGCCGTGCTCAAGGGCGGCAAGCGTTACCTGGGCCACAACACCATTCTGGGCGTGGCCTACAACACCGCCTACTGGCCCATAGTGGACGTGAACGGCAAGAACGCCGGCATGTTCTTCATCGGCCAGAAGCGCGAGTTCATCGAACGCGTGCTGACTGAAACGCACCTTTCCAGCCTGGGCTCCACCGTCATCGTGGGGCTCATCATGCTCATCGCGGGCTTCCTGTTCGCCAAGGCCCTGGTCCGGCCCATCGTCCAGACCATCGACTACGCGCACAACGCTTCCAAGGGCAACCTGGACGCGGAGCTCCGCGTGACGTCCAACGACGAGACCCATACCCTGGCCGAGGCCCTGCGCAGCATGACCGCCAACCTCAAGGTCAAGATCCAGGAGGCCGAGGCCAGCACAAAGGCCGCGGATTCCAAGGCCTGCGAGGCGGAACTGGCCACCCAGCAGGCCCTGGAGGCCAAGCTCCAGGCCGAGAGCGCCAAGCGCGAAGGCATGCTCGACGCCGCGGGCAAGCTTGAGGAGATCGTGGAGCGCATCACCTCCAGCTCGGAAGAGCTGTCCGCCCAGGTGGAGCTCATGAGCCGGGGCATGGACCTGCAGCGCGACCGCGTGGCCGAGACCGCCTCGGCCATGGAACAGATGAACGCCTCGGTCATCTCCGTTGCGCGCCAGGCGGGCGAGGTCGCGTCCTCGGCCGACAACGCCAAGAACAAGGCCGCCGGCGGCTCCGACGTGGTGCGCCGCTCGCAGAAGGCCATCGGCAACGTGAACTCCATCGCCGTGCAGCTGAAGGAGAACATGGAGCAGCTGGGCTTGCAGGCCCAGGCCATCGGCCAGGTCATGAACGTCATCAACGACATCGCCGACCAGACCAACCTGCTGGCGCTCAATGCCGCCATCGAGGCCGCCCGCGCGGGTGATGCGGGCAGAGGCTTCGCCGTCGTGGCCGACGAGGTGCGCAAGCTGGCCGAGAAGACCATGGGCGCCACCAAGGAAGTGGGCGAGAATATCCGCGCCATCCAGGAGTCCAGCCGCAAGAACATCGGCAGCATGGACAACGTGGCCCAGGCCATTGGCGAGGCCACCAGCCATTCCAACGAAAGCGCCCAAGCCCTTGAGGAAATCGTGGTCATCTCCAGAAGCAACGCCGAGCAGGTGCAGGGCATCGCCGGCGCGGCCGAGGAACAGTCCGGCGTGAGCGAGAAGATCAGCAGCGCCATCGAGGAAGTGAACCGCGTGGCCTCGGAGACCGCCGAGGGCATGAACCAGTCCGTGGCCGCCATCGGCGAGCTGGCGCGCATGGCCGCGGAGCTGCGGCAGATCATCGGCGAGCTGAAGGCCTCCTAGCGCCGCAAGGCGAGAGCCCGGCGGCCGCATCCGCACTGAACAGGCCCCCTCCGGCGACACGCTGGAGGGGGCTTTTCGCGTCTGTGGGAGAAGGGGAGGGCGGAAAGCGTGGGCAGCGGAAGGGACGGAAGCGAGGTCTGGGCCTTCCGCTGTTGCGG
>NZ_DATMYK010000203.1:0-15908 GCF_035560995.1 Humidesulfovibrio sp.
TGCTGGAGGAGGTGGGCTTCGCCCGCTTCACCATGGAGGGCATCGCCGCCAAGGCCGGGGTGAGCAAGGCCACCCTGTACCGCTGGTGGCCCGGCAAGGGCGCCGTGGCCATGGAAGCCTTCATGGCCGCCACCACGCCCAAGATAAACTTCCCCCACACGCAGTCCGCCGTGGCCGACGTCACCGCCCAGATGCTGGCCCTGGCCGAGGCCTACCGGGGCGTCACCGGCCGCCTCATCCGCGAACTCATCGGCCTGGGCCAATCCGACCCGGAGGCCCTGCGCTCCTTTTCCGAGGGCTACCTCATCCCCAGGCGGGCGGCCACAAAGGACGTGCTGCGCCGGGGCATCGCCAGCGGCGAGCTGCGCCCGGACGTGGACCTGGAGACCCTGGTGGACGCGCTGTACGCGCCCATCTTCCACCGCCTGCTGTTGCAGCATTTCCCCCTCGACGCCGAGTTCATCCGGCAGATCGCCGCACTGGCCTTTTCTTCCGTGACCCTGCCCGGAAATGGCGCAGCCTCTGGTAATCCTGCGAAATAGTCCAGTCTAAAGAGTGTGTTGGTCGCGCCAGGGCATCTCCGGGCGGGCGCGTTCCCGGTCAGGCGCATTTTTTGCGTGTCTCCCGTTGACAGTGGGGGACTGGTAATTATAATACGGGACGTCTCGTATTTATATTTATCACAAGGAGCGGGTATGTCCGACAACGCAAGCAGCACCACAGGCAACACCGGGGCCATTACCGGCATGACGGGCGGCACGCGGCCCCGGCAGCCGGAGCTTGGGGCCGGGGTGGTCATCCTCATGGCCGTGGCCGCCGGCCTGTGCGTGGCCAGCATCTACTACAACCAGCCCATGCTGGGCATTTTGGCCAAGAGCTTCCAGGCCGGGCCGGGCGAGGTCTCGCTGATTCCCATCGTGACCCAGGTGGGCTACGCCGCAGGGCTTCTGCTGCTTTCGCCCCTGGGCGACCGCTACGAGCGGCGCGGGCTCATCGTCTGGACCACGGCGGCCCTGACCCTGGCCCTGGCGGCCGCGGCCCTGGCCCCGAGCATCGCCCTGCTGGCGGCGGCGAGCCTGGCCGTGGGCGTGCTGGCCACCGTGGCCCAGCAGGTGGTGCCCATGGCGGCGCAGCTTGCGCCGGACAACCAGAAGGGCCGCGTGGTGGGCCTGGTCATGGCCGGGCTGCTCACGGGCATCCTGCTTTCGCGCACGGTGAGCGGCGTGGTGTCGGAGTATGGCAGCTGGCGGCTGATGTTCGGCCTGGCCAGCGTCTCCACCGCCGCCCTGGCCGCGCTTTTGGCCGTGCGCCTGCCGCGGGTGGAGCCTCTGATCAAGGTCAGCTATCCCGGGCTGCTGCTGTCACTTGTGGGTCTGCTGCGCCAGCACGCAACCCTGCGCCGCGCCGGGCTGGTGCAGGGCCTGCTCTTTGCCGGGTTCGTGTCCTTCTGGTCCAGTCTGGCCTTCTTCCTGGAGCAGCCGCCGTTCCGCATGGGCAGCTCCGTGGCCGGGGCCCTTGGCGTAGTGGGCATAGTGGGCGTGATGGTGGCGCCCCTGGCCGGACGTTTCGCGGACAAGGGCGGCAAGCGGCGCATCATCCTGCTGGGGGCCGCCTCTGTGGCCGCGTCCTTCGCCTTGTTCTGGCTGGGGCGAGAGTCCATGGCCGTGCTCATCGCGGGCATCGTGCTCATGGACGCGGGCCTGCAGGCGGCCATGATTTCAAACCAGGCGCAGGTCTTCGGGTTGGACGCCTCGGCCCGCAGCCGCCTGAACACGGTGTTCATGACCATCATGTTCACGGGCGGGGCCATCGGCACGGCCCTGGGCGCGCAGGCCTATTCCCTGTTCGGCTGGGCGGGCGTGTGCGGCTTTGGGGCGGGCTGTTCCCTGGCGGGCTTCGCCATCCAGTTCCTCAGCCCGGCCACACCGTCCGCCCAGACCGCCCAAGCCGACTAGGGTGCTTGTGGGGGATGCGCGCGCCGGGGGTCAGCCCGTGGCGCGCGCGCCCTCCAGGCTCTGGGACTCCAAACGCTGCATGCACCGGGCGCAGTAGACCGTGGCGGGCACGGCCTCCAGCCTGCGCGCGGATATTTCGTCCCCGCATTCCTCGCATACGCCGAAGTCCTCCTCCTCCATTCTGCCCAGCAGGCGCAACAGCTCCACCATGCGCCGGTCGGCCTTGTCCTTCCAGCTCTGGCGCAGCATGCGCTCGGCCAGCTCGTCCACGCGCGGGCGGCCGTTCTCGTCCAACCCGTTGCAGGCGCGCCATTGTTCCATGGCCGTGTGGATGGTCTCGATCTCGGCCTCGACGATTCCTCGCAATCTCGACAACTGTTCAGCAGTCATGTGTGTCTCCTTGTTTGTTTTGCTGTTGAATGAAAAAGGCCCCGCCTTCCGGTGATCGGAAAGACGGGGCCCCATGCAGGCGTGACGCGTGACGCGCGCTACATGACGGCCCCTCCCCCCGGGCGGAGATTGCGGAACTCCTGCCGGGACATGGCGCAGCCCGCGCGCAGGTCGGCGCGGCTGGTGATGTGTTTGGTGCGGGGACGGTTCATGTGCTCACTCCATGTGGTGCGCGGCGTTTTCCGCGCGCGCTGATTCCAAGCATAGCCCAGGTGGAACAAAAAGCCAAGCCCTGGGCCGGGCCTGGCGCTACTCGTCGAAATTGAGCAGTTCGCCGCGCATGATGGCGCCTTTGCCGAAGCGCCCGCGCACGGCGTCCATGGCGCTGTCCAGCGCACCCTTGGGGCGTGCGGTGGGCTCCGGCTCCATGAGCGAGAGCTGGCGGGGCCTGTCGCCGAACTGGCTGACGCCCACGCCGATGAGCCGCAGGTCCTGCCTGGGGTTCAGTTCGGCCAGCAGGCTCACCGCGGTGTCGAAGATGGTCTGGGTGTCGCAGATGGCCTCGGGCAGGGTGCGCGAGCGCGTCACCTGGCTGAAGTCCGCGAACTTGGCCTTGAGGGTCACGGTGCGGCCGCGCACGCCCTGGGCCCGCAGGTCCGCGCCAACGCGATCGCTTTGCAGCAGCAGCCAGCGCCGCAGGGTGGCGGGGTCGCGGGTGTCCTTGTCAAAGGTGTTCTCCGCGCTGGAGCTTTTGGGCGGGGTGAAGGGCGTCACCGGGCGGTCGTCGCGTCCCTGGGCCAGGGCGTGCAGCCACAGGCCGCGCTCGCCCAGCTGCTTCTGCCAGAAGCTTGCGGGCTGGCGCAGCACGTCGCCCGCGTTTTTCACGCCCAGCTTCTGCAGGGTCTCCAGGGTGCGGCCGCCCACGCCGGGCACCTTCTGCACGGGCAGGGCGTCCAGAAAGGCGCGCATGTCTCCGGGACGGATGATGGTCTGGCCGTCGGGCTTGTTGTAGTCCGAGGCGATCTTGGCCAGAAAGCGCACCGGGGCCATGCCCACGGAGCAGGTGAGGCCCGTCTCTTCCTTCACCGCCGCGCGCAGGGCGCCGGCGAACTCCTCCGGCGGGCCGAAGAGCCGCTCCAGGCCCGTGGCGTCCAGATAGGCCTCGTCCACGCTGGCCTGCTCCACCAGGGGGGAAAAGCGCTGCAGCACGGCCATGACCCGGCGCGAAAGCTCCTTGTAGCGCCACATGCGCACGGGCACGAAGATGCCCTGCGGGCAGAGCTTCTTGGCCTGCTGCACCGGCATGGCCGAGCGCACGCCGAAGGCGCGGATCTCGTAGCTGGCGGCGGAGACCACGCTGCGCGGGCCGTCGCCCACGGCCAGGGGTTTGCCGCGCCACTCCGGGTGGTCCAGCTGCTCGATGGACGCGAAAAAGGCGTCCATGTCGATGTGCGCGATGCGCCGTTCCGGGGGGGCTTTCGCCACGCGTTCCATGTGCTCTGGTTACGACAGACCGGGCCGTATGGAAAGGGGCGGCGCGTGTGGACGGCTACGGCGTCACGTCTTGCGTAGCGGGGAGTGCGCGTTTTAAACGGCAGGCCTGTTTACTTGAGGTATTTGAACGGGTAATGGCTGTTCGGGGTGGATGGGAAATTACCCGTCAGGAGAAAAGCCATGGACGAAGTGAAGCAGGACGTATTGGATTCTTTTCAGACCATGTGGGGCCTGTACCCCGGCCCTGTGCTTTTGGTGCACGCCAGCAGGAAGATCCTCGCGGTGAACAAGGTGGCCGAGGGCCTGGGCATTGCCACGGGCATCGCCTGCCATTCGCTGCACGGAGGCGACAAACCTTGCAAGGGCTGCCTGGCGAACAAGGCCCTGCGCCAGGGCGAAGGGGTGCGCAGCACCGCCTGGTCGCCTTTGTCCAAGAAATACATGGACGCCTTCTGGTCTCCGGTTGCGGGCGAGAAGGACATCTACGTCCACTTCGGAAACGACATCACGGAGTTCGTGCGCGCGGAACTGCTGCCGGCGGAATAGACGGCGCTGCGGACAAGGAAAACGAGAAAGGGCGCGCTCCGCATGGGACGCGCCCTTTTGTTTGGTGCCGGAGGCGGAAGCTAGAAGCCCCAGGCCGAGAGGGTGGGGCGGCGGTAGCCCTGCTGCTGGGCCAGCACGTCCAAAGCAACGGAGGCCATGTCGTCCAGGGCGGCCAGGGTGTCGTTGTCCATCTCGCGGTGGTCCAGGGTCTTGATGTACATGTTGCAGGTGTCGCACACATCCACGCGCACGCCGGGGTATTCGGCCACGCGGAAGAGCTTCAGCTTGTTCTGGTCGGCCTCGTCGCAGTAGGCGCAGGCGATGCGCCGCAGCCGGTGCTCATAGCCGCAGAAGGAGCACACGCCGTAGCGCTTGCCTTCTTTGTCGCGCAGCAGCGAGATGTACGGCAGGCTGCCGCACAGCGGGCAATGGCCGTGCTCGTGGGGCAGGTTCTCCGGCAGGCGCGGGGCCAGCTGCTCCGCCGCCACGTTCAGGCTGGGCAGCAGCGCGCAGGTGGCCAGGAAGTCCAGCGCGCGCGGGCTGCCGGGCAGGCGCTCGCGCCAGTGGGCGAACAGGGCGTCGTCGCCCGCGGCCAGGCCGCGCAGGGCGGCCTCCGGGTCCAGCGCGCCCGATTCCATGGCCTGGCGCAGGGTCTGGGCGGCTTCGGCCGCGGCCTCGCCGGACTGCTCCAGGATGTCCAGCAGGGTGGGGATGAGTCCCAGGGCCTGTTTGAGGTCGAAGGGGAAGTCTTGGCGCAGCAGAAGCGGGCTCCCGGCGAACATGGCCTCGGCTGTGGCGCAGGCCTCCACCGGGGGCAGGCTGACCTGGGCCTCGGCCCGGGCCTGGCGCAGCAGCGGCAGCACGCGCTCCACCAGGGCGATGAGTTCTTCGGGCAGGATCTCCTGCGAGCGGATGAGGGCGAGCTTGGCGCTCGCAAGCCGCGCGTAGGTGTGGTCGTCACAATGCATGGGGTATGTCCTTGGCGGTTATTGCGGGTCGGGGAGGCCCGCACCGGAGACTCTACGTCTTGCGGGGCGCGGATGCAACCGGGTGGGCCAAGGTTCATGCTTTGGCCCCGCGCTTTCTTCATTTTCCCCTTGCGGGCGAAGTCGCGGGCACGTATGTGTGTGTGAGTGGCAAAATCCTGAGCAGCGCTGGTGGTATGGTATGATGGGCGACGAATCCGCATCCGGCATCAACCTGGTGAATCTTCGCGAGGCCTTTGAGGGCAGCGAGGATGTGTTGGCCCAGATGCTCGGCCTGTTTCTCGTGCAGGCGGCGGAGCGGGTGGAGCAGCTGAACGCCCACCTGGGCGGCTGGGACAGCATGGGCGCGCGCACGGCCCTGCATTCCCTGGTGAACATTTCCGGCGCGGTGCGCGCCTACGCCATGAGCGAGCTGGCCAAGGCCGTGGGCGACGCCGTGAAGCGCGACGACCGGGGCCAGGCCCTGGCCGCCGCCCGCGCCCTCTCGCGCGAGGCGGACACCGTGCTCTCCCAGGCCAGAATCCTGCTTGAAGCTGCCAAGGACGACCCCCGGAATTTGTGGAACGCGCCCCTGCCCGGCCTGGGCGGCGTGGTCTCCCCCAGCTGAGCCCCGTGGTGAATAAATAAGGCCGCCCGCCCCGGCCCCCGGAAGGGGATTGCCGGAGAGGGCGGCCTTGCTGCCGTCTTGCGGTATTCTACAGGTTCGCCTGCAGAATCTCTCCAAACTCTTTGCAGCCCACGGCCTTGGCCCCCTCGATCTGGGAGGCCAGGTCCACGGTGACCTTGCGCGCGGCGATCGCCTTCGCGACGGACGCGTGCACCAGCTGCGCGGCCTCAAACCAGCCCAGGTGCTCCAGCATCATGGTGCCGGAGAGGATGAGGCTGCCGGGGTTGGCCATGTCCTTGCCCGCGATGGTCGGGGCGGTGCCGTGGGTGGCCTCGAAGAAGGCCAGGGTGTCGCTCATGTTCACGCCGGGGGCCAGGCCAAGCCCGCCCACCTGCGCGGCCAGCGCATCGGAGATGTAGTCGCCGTTCAGGTTGGTGGTGGCCACCACGGAGTACTTCTCCGGGCGGATGAGCGCCTCCTGGAACATGGCGTCGGCGATGCGGTCGTTGATGACCACCGGCTTCTTGCCGCCCTCGGCGGCCTCGGCCTCGGTCATGGTGAACTCGCCGAACTCGGCGGCGGCCATCTCGTAGCCCCAGGCGCGGAAGCCGCCCTCGGTGAACTTCATGATGTTGCCCTTGTGCACCAGGGTGACGCTCGGCCGCTTCTGGTCGATGGCGAACTTCACCGCGCGGCGCGCCAGGCGCTTGCAGCCCTTCTCGGTCATGGGCTTGATGCCGATGGCGGCCAGGTCGTCGAGCTTGGCGCCCATTTCGTCGCGCAGGAACTCCACAACCTTTCTGGCCTCCGGCGTGCCTGCGGCCCACTCGATGCCCGCGTACACGTCCTCGGTGTTCTCGCGGAAGATGACCATGTCCACGCGTTCGGGGTGCTTCACGGGGCTTTCGATGCCGGGGAAGTATTTGATGGGCCGGATGCAGGCGTAGAGGTCGAACATCTGGCGCAGGGTCACGTTCAGGCTGCGGAAGCCCTTGCCCACCGGGGTGCCGAGCGGGCCCTTCATGGCCAGTTCCGCGCCCCTCAGGGCGTCGAGGGTGGCCTGGGGCAGGTTCTCGCCGGTTTCGCGCACGGCCTTTTCGCCCGCCAGGATCTCCTTCCACACCAGCTTCTTGGAATCGCCGTAGGCCTTGGCGACCGCCGCATTGAGCACCGGACGCGCCGCGGCCCAGACCTCGGGGCCGATGCCGTCACCCTCGATGAAATAGACAACCTTCTCCACCAACTTTTCCACGTTGAAGCCTCCCGAAGAAAATTCGCTGGGCGGCGTGCAGATTTGGCGCGGCCCGCGTGCCGAACCTGATAGCCGGGCTTCGGCCCCATGGCAAGCGCCGCCTGCGGCCTGGGTGGGTCTTGACAATTCAATAGGGCCGCAGTAAGCGCTCACCATGAGCAAAAGCATGACGAACACTTCCGGCAAAGGCTGGTGGCGCTGGTGGCAGAGGTATTGAAGCCGCCGGCGTGACGGATGCTCGTATTTTCAGGGCCGCGGACTTCAGGACCGCGGCCCTTTTTTGTGCCCTTGGGGCGCACGAAGGAGGCCCGGCCAGACGCGGCGGAACGCCCAGCATTGGAGAAATTCCAGGAGGACTTGCATGGAAACCCGCATCAATCTGCCCCAAAGTGAAATGCCCAAGGCCTGGTACAACGCCCTGCCCGACCTGCCCACGCCGCTGGCCCCCCCGCGCGACCCGGAGACCCAGGAGATCCTGACCCCGGACAAGCTGGAGCCCATCTTCGCCAAGGAACTCATCAAGCAGGAGATGAGCCCGGAGCGCTTCATCGAGATCCCGGAGCCCGTGCAGGACATCTACCGCCTGTTCCGGCCCACGCCGCTGGTGCGCGCCCACAGGCTGGAGAAAGCCATCGGGGCCAAGTGCCGCATCTATTACAAGAACGAGTCCGTGTCGCCTTCGGGCTCGCACAAGACCAACACCAGCGTGCCCCAGGTGTACTACAACAAGCGCGAGGGCGTGAAACGCCTCTCCACTGAGACCGGCGCGGGTCAGTGGGGCACCGCGCTCTCCTTCGCGTGCAGCATGTTCGACATGAAGTGCACGGTGTACATGGTCAAGGTGAGCTTTGAACAGAAGCCCTACCGTAAGATCCTCATCAACAGCTACGGCGGGGAGATTTTTCCTTCCCCATCCGACAAGACCAACGCCGGGCGCGACATGCTGGCCAAGGATCCCGGCTGCAAGGGCAGCCTCGGCCTGGCCATCAGCGAGGCCGTGGAGGACGCCGCCACCCACGAGGACACCAAGTACACCCTGGGCAGCGTGCTGAACCATGTGCTGCTGCACCAGAGCGTGGTCGGCCTGGAGACCGAGAAGCAGCTGGCCATGATCGGCGAGAAGCCGGACTACCTGGTGGGCTGCGTGGGCGGCGGGTCGAACTTCGGCGGCCTGGTGCTGCCGTTCCTGCCGCGTAAGCTTGGGGGTGAGAATATCACCTTCGTGGCCGCGGAGCCCAAAGCCTGCCCGACCCTGACGCGCGGAAGCTTCCGTTACGATTACGGCGACATGGCGCGCCTGACCCCCTTGATGAAAATGCACACCCTGGGCCACGCCTTCATGCCCGCGCCCATCCACGCGGGCGGCCTGCGCTACCACGGCGAGGCGCCCATCGTGTCCAACCTGATGGAGGAGGGGCTGGTGGACGCCCGCGCCTACTACCAGGGCGACTGCTTCGAGGCGGCCATGCTCTTCCTCAAGACCGAGGGCTTCCTGCCCGCGCCAGAGACCAGCCACGCCATCGCCAGCGCCATCGACGTGGCCAAAAGCGCCAAGCCCGGCTCCTGCGTGGTCTTCCTGTATTCCGGCCACGGCATGCTCGACCTGGCCAGCTACGACGCCTACCTGCGCGGCGACTTGACCAACTACGAACTGCCCCAGGACCAGATCGACCAGGCTTTGATGATGTGTCCGGACGTGCAGGGCTAGGACCGGCGTCCTTCTTCCCTCAACCTTCCGGCAAGATTCCAGCGGGGGGAGCCTTGTGCGGGCTTCCCCCGTTTTTTGGGCCCTGCGATCGCGGGGTATCCGTTTGCGTATTGACCTCTTCCGCTGCTTCATCCACAAAAGAAGAATGGATCTGACGCTCTTCTCTGAAATAATGACCATGTTCGGCCTTTCCGTGGCGGTGATCTACCTCTGCCACAAGGTGCGCATTCCCCCCATCGTGGGCTTTCTCATCACGGGCGTCATCGCCGGTCCTTACGGTCTGGGGCTGGTCAGCGCCGTGCACGAGGTCGAACTCATGGCCGAGGTGGGCGTGGTGCTGCTTTTGTTCACCATCGGCCTTGAGCTTTCCATCGGCGAACTGGTGCGCCTCAAGAAGAGCGTGCTTCTGGGCGGCGGCTCCCAGGTGCTGTTCACCATCGTGTCCTTTGGGGCCCTGGCCTACGCCCTGGGGCAAAGCGTCTCGCACTCCGTGTTCATCGGCTTTCTGGCCGCGCTCTCGTCCACGGCCATCGTGCTCAAGATTTTTCAGCAGCGGGCGGAAATGGACTCTGTCCACGGCCGCATCTCCCTGTCCATCCTCATTTTTCAGGATCTCATCATCGTGCCCATGGTCCTCGTCATCCCCTTCCTGGCCGGGCAGGCCGGAAACGGCGGCGAGTCGGGCATGTCCTTCGTGTGGCCCATGCTCAAGGGCTTCGGCATGGTGGCGTTGGTGTTCTTCCTGGCGCGCAAGGTGGTGCCCAAGCTGCTGCACCGCATCGTGCAGACGCGCAGCCGCGAGCTTTTCCTCATCAGCACCCTGACCATGTGCCTGGCCACGGCCTTCTTGACCTCGCAGATGGGCCTGTCGCTCTCCCTGGGCGCGTTTTTGGCCGGGCTCATCATCTCCGAGTCCGAGTACAGCTTAAGCGCCCTGGAAGGCATCATGCCCTTCCGCGACGTGTTCACCAGCCTGTTCTTCATCTCGGTGGGCATGCTGCTCGACGTGAACTATCTGATCAGCCACCTGGTTCCCGTGGGCGGGGCCACCCTGGCCGTGCTGGCGCTGAAGGCCCTCATGGCCGCCTGCGCCGCGTACCTGCTGGGCTTCCCCCTGCGTCCGGCCATCATGGTGGGTCTGGCGCTGTGCCAGGTGGGCGAGTTCTCCTTCGTGCTGGCCAAGGCCGGCGTAGCCCAGGGGCTCATCGACCACCAGGGCTACCAGCTGTTCCTGGCCGCCAGCATCATGACCATGACCCTGACTCCGCCGCTCATCGCCCTCTCTCCCCGGGTGGCGGATTGGGTGCGCGGCCTGTCGTTCTTCGCGCGCATGCGGCCGCGCCCCTTCGAGCGGGAGATGAGCCAGGCCTGCGAAGGCCAGACCTGCACGTCCGACCATCTGATCATCATCGGCTTCGGCGTGGGCGGGCGGCACCTGGCCCGCGCGGCCAAGAGCTTCGGCATCAGCTACCGCGTGGTGGAGATGAACCCGGATACCGTGCGCCAGAGCGCGGCCGAGGGCGAACCCATCATGTACGGCGACGCGAGCCAGACCGCCGTGCTGGAGCATGTGGGCGCGCAGAACGCGCGCGTTTTGGCCGTGGTCGTCAGCGATCCTGTCAGCATCCGGCGCATCACCGACGCAGCGCGCAAGCTGAACCCGGCCCTGCACATCATCGCGCGCACGCGCTTCATGAGCGAGCTGGAGCCCCTGCTGGAGCTGGGCGCAAGCGACGTCATTCCCGAGGAATTCGAAACATCTGTGGAGATCTTCACCCGGGTGATGATGCGCTACCTGGTGCCCCGGGGCGACATCGAGCGCTTCACCGAGGAGGTGCGCTCGGAAGGCTACGAAATGCTGCGCTCCACGGAAGTGCGCGGGGAATCGTTCTGCGCCCTGAACCGCCAGTTCCCCGGCATGGACGTGAGCGCCCTGACGGTTGAGCTCGGCTCCATCCTGGACGGGCAGACCCTGCTGGAATCCGAGCTGCGGCGCACCCACGGGCTTACGGTGGTGGCCCTGGGACGCGAGGGCGAGGTCATCGCCAATCCGGACGGCTCGCTGCGGCTCCAGGCCGGGGATGTGGCCTACGTCTTCGGTCCGCATGCGGACATCGCTTCCAAGGCCGGGCTGTTCACCGGGCGCAAGCGCCCCTGGGAAACTGCGGGACAAACCGCACCCGCTTGACATTCTGCCGGGGTTTGGGAGAGAGAATAGCTATTACTGGTATTCCAAACCCCCAACCTAGCAGGAGGAGAGCATGAGCGCTGCCGAAGAGACCAAAGGCGGGCTGAACCGCCGCGAGTTCATGGCCCTGGCCGGTGTCGCGGGAGCGGCCCTGGCGGCTCCGGGCCTGTTCGTCACCGACGCCTTTGCGGCCGATCCGCTGGAGATGGCCCCGCTGCCGTATGCCATGAACGCGCTGGAGCCGGTCATCAGCGCGAAAACCCTGGAGTTCCACTACGGCAAGCACCACGCGACCTATGCGGCCAACGTGAAAAAGATGGTGCCGGGCACCGGGCTTGAGGGCAAGAGCATGGACGACATCGTCCGGGCCACGGCGGGACAGGCCGACAAGGCTGGGCTGTTCAACAACGCGGCCCAGTGCTCCAACCACGCGTTTTACTGGAAATGCATGAAACCCGGCGGGGGCGGCATGCCCTCTGGCAAGCTCATGGCCGCCATCATGTCCAGCTTTGGCGGGTACGACGCCTTCCGCAAGGCCTTTGTGGACGGCTCCGTGGGACGCTTCGGCAGCGGCTGGGGCTGGCTGGTGCAGGAGGGCGGCAAGCTGAAGGTCGTTTCCACCTCCAACGCCGAAACGCCGCTGACCCAGGCCGGTGTCACCCCGCTTCTGGTGGTCGACGTGTGGGAACACGCCTATTACCTGGACTATCAGAACCGGCGGGCGGACTACGTGAACGCCTTCATGGACAAGCTGGTGAACTGGGACTTCGTGGCCGCGAACATGAAATAGCGGCGCGAAAGACGAGACAATGCAAGGGCTGCGGCGACGAACCGCAGCCCTTTTTCATTGCGTTGCGGCGGCTAGCACTCGCCGTCGAGCAGGAAGCGCAGGGCCTTGCCCGTGCGGGTGGTCTTGAACTCGATGATTTCGTAGGTGGCCGCGCCCTGGGTGACGAAGGGGTCCTGTTCCAGCACGGCGGCCAGCTCCCAGCGGCTGCCGGCCTGGGCCAGAATGACGCCGCCATTGCGCGGCTCGCGCGGGCCGGAAAGCAGGAACAGCCCGGCCTGATAGTTGGCTTCCAGGAACTTGCGGTGCTCGGGCAGCAGTTCGTCGATGACTTCGGTGGGCTTCACGTAGTTCATGAGCACGAGGTACATTGTCTCTCCTTGTTCGGGCGGTGCCGTTTTCCCATTTGTATGGGGGATGCCCGCAGTTCTCAAGGGGTTTGTGCGGGACATTTTCCCGCGGCGGCGCGCATGGCCCGCACCTTCGCCAGATTTTCGCCTGTCGGGCGCTTGCTCAGCGCTGGCTCTGAGTCTGGATTTTGACTTTCAGGGCCGCGATGCGCCCAGCGGATTCGCGGATGCGCGCCGGGCTCACCGTGCCCTCGGCCACCAGTTCCATGAGGGCGCTTATGGCCTTGTCGGGCGCGTCCTCCTCATAGGCCAGGTTGTTGCCGATGAGCAGCAGGTCGGCCCCGGCGTTGACGGCCAGGCCGAGCGCCTCCTTCAGGCCGTACTTGCTGGTGATGGCGCGCATCTGCAGGTCGTCCGTCACCACCACGCCGGTGAAGCCGAGCTTGCGGCGCAAAAGCCCGGTAATGACCGGCCGCGACAGGGTGGCCGGGTGCCGGGCGTCCAGGCGGTCGTTGAACACGTGGGCGGTCATGATCATGTCGGCCCGACCGCTTTGGATGAGCGCGGCAAAGGGCGAGAGTTCGGCCTCGCTCCAGGTGGCGGAGACGTCGGTGAAGCCCAGGTGGCTGTCCGAGGCGCTGGAGCCGTGGCCGGGAAAGTGCTTGGCCGCCGTGAGCACGCCCTGGCTTTGCAGGCCCTGGGCAAAGGCCCCGGCACAGTCGGCCACGCGCTTTGGGTCGGCTGAAAAGCTGCGGCCGATGCCGCCGATGACCGGATTTTCCGGGTTCACGTTCACGTCGCACACGGGCGCGAAGTCCAGGTTGAAGCCCGCCTCGCGCAGCATGCGGCCCGTGGCCGTGCCTGCTGTCCGGGCCAGTTCGGCCTGCGCGTCGTCCGCAGGGCAGAGGTCCGCCGCGGCTGGGCCGTCCGGGAAGCCGTTGACCGGCTTGAGCCGCTGCACTCGTCCGCCCTCCTGGTCCACGGCCACGAACAGGGGCGGCTGGCTGGCATTGGCAGCGGCCTTGCTCAGGGCGGCGTTCAGGCGCTTCAGCTGTTCCGGGTTGGCCACGTTCCTGCCCGGCGTGCCCAGCTGCGCGTCGCGGTCGAAAAGAATGACCCCGCCGAGGTTCAAGCGGGGAATCTGGCCCAGTATGGGCAGGGGGCGGCCCTGTTCATCAAGCGGCTCCGCGCCGCGAAAACCCACCAGGAGCATCTGCCCGGCCTGGCGCTTCAGCTCCGGGGTCGGGGCCTCGCGCAGCAGGGCGCAGCCGGAAAGCGCAAGGCCCAGACACAGGAGCGTGAGCCCTCGAACAAGGGCGCGCGCCTGCATGCGGACGGATTTAGGGCCGGTCATTGCCCAGGGAGAAGGTGCTTTCAAGATCGTAGCTGGAGATGACGCGGTAGGAGATGAGGGTCTCCGTGCCGGTGATGCCCTGGATGAGCAGCATCTTTTCCGTGACGATGGTGGCCAGGTCTTCGTTGTCCTTGGCCCGGATGATGGCCACGAGGTCGTAGCGGCCGCCCACGGAATGGACTTCGCTGATGCCGTCGATGGCGACGAGTTTCTGGGCAACCACGTTGATGGCCGTGGGCTGGACGTGCATGAGCACGATGGCGTTGGTCATGGCGTTCCTCCGATGCCTGGGTAGTACCCGTTTGCCGGGCGGCGGTCAAAGGGGCGGGCGCAAAAAAAGGCCCCCGGAAGCGCGCTTCCAGGGGCCTTGCGGCTGCGTGGACCTTGGCCGTTATTCCTCGGCCAGGGCGACGACGGTGTCGCCGTACTCGTCCTTCTGCGTGGTCTTGATTGCGAGCAGTTCCTTCCAGCGCAGCACGGCGCCGATGAACACGATGACCATGAGGACCATGACCAGCGCTCCCAGCCCGGCCAGCAGGTACTTGCCGTTGGGCAGGTAGTTGCCGACGATGTTCAGGTAGCCCGCGTACATGGTGATGAAGGCCATGGCCACGCCGGGAATTGCGGTGATCCAGGCGTACTTGGCCTTGTTCATGCGGATGATCATGGTGGTGCCGATGATCAGCGCGCAGGAGGCCAGCAGCTGGTTGCTCATGCCGAACAGGGGCCAGATGGTGCTGATGTCGCCCGTGTAGACCAGGTAGCCCCAGCTGGCGGTGAACAGCGCGCTGGTGATGATGACGCCGGGCCACCAGCGCTTGTCGTCGAACTTCGGGATGACCGCGCCGATCATCTCCTGCAGGAAGAAGCGGCCAACGCGGGTGCCGGTGTCGACGGCGGTGAGGATGAACACGGCCTCGAACATGATGGCGAAGTGGTACCAGTAGCTCATGAGGTGCTGCATGAACGGCACCTTGGCGAAGATGTGGGCCATGCCCACGGCGAGGGAGACCGCGCCGCCGGGACGGCCCTGGATGTTTTCCTCGACCGCCGCGGCCAGGGCGGGCAGGTCAACCACGTCCATGCCCAGCTTGGCGAACACGGCCGGGGCGGAGTTGATGGCGAAGTAGTCGGCCGGGACCAGGGTGCAGGCGGCGATGAGGGCCATGATGGCCACGAAGCCTTCCACCAGCATGGCGCCGAAGCCCACGAACAGGATGTCGCGCTCGTTGCCGATCATCTTGGGCGTGGTGCCGGTGCCGATGATGGCGTGGAAGCCGGAGAGGGCGCCGCAGGCGATGGTGATGAAGATGAAGGGGAACACCGGGCCGGGAATGACCGGGCCGCCGCCGTTGACGAACTTGGTGATGGGCTCCATGAGCAGCGTGGGCTGCACGAAGATGATGCCCGCCGCCAGCATGACGATGGTGCCGATCTTGAGGTAGGTGGAGAGGTAGTCGCGCGGGCACAAAAGCAGCCACACCGGCAGCACAGAGGCCACGAAGCCGTACACCGGGATGGTGAGGGCGATGGTCTTCTTGCTCATGTTGAACAGGGGACCCAGGGTCGGGTCGGCCACCACGTAGGGACCGGCGATGACCGCCAGGAACAGCAGCACCACGCCGATGATGCTGGCGCCCTTCACGTCGCCCTCGCGCCACACGTGCAGGTACACGCCCATCAAGAGCGCGATGGGGATGGTGGCGAACACGGTGAAGGTGCCCCAGGCGCTCTCGGCCATGGCGTTCACCACGGCGATGGACAGCCCGGCCAGCGTCAGGATGAGGATGAACAGCACCGCCCAGGAGGCCACATGGCCCACGGTCTTGCCGATCTCGCTCTCGGCGATCTTGCCCAGGCTGTGGCCCTTGTGCCGCACGGAGGCGAAGAGCACCACCATGTCGTGCACGGCGCCGGCCATGACGCAGCCGACGATGATCCACAGGGTGCCCGGCAGATAGCCGAACTGCGCGGCAAGCACCGGTCCAAGCAGCGGGCCTGCCGCGGCGATGGCCGCGAAATGGTGACCGAAGAGCACGAACTTGTTCGTCTTCACGTAGTCGCGGCCGTCGGCCATTTTGATGGCCGGGGTCACGCGCTCGGCCTTCAGCTCAAGCACCTTGTTGGCGATGAACAGGCCGTAAAAACGGTATCCTATGGCGAAGATGCATAGGGAGACAAAGACCAGGGTCAACGCGTTCATTCAAACCTCCTTGCGGTAGGGGTAATGACACCTGTCTGCCACCATGCGGGGCCTTTGTGCAGGGGGTGCGGAATGAAAAGGCGATTCC
>NZ_DATMYK010000204.1:0-4235 GCF_035560995.1 Humidesulfovibrio sp.
GGCAAACATGTTGGCCCACTGAGAAGCGACTAGTTCACTTTTGTGGGCATGATCTCTTGCTCATGCCGGAGACGGATACTACGCATAGCTCTGTGCACATTGATGTATCAAAGATTAGTAGGGGCGATGCGTATACACTAACGAATAGGCTGTTAAGTGTCTTGGCATTCTCTTGTGAGTCACCTGCTCGCATTGATTATGGCCACACTACAATGCTCATTAATGAGCCGATAGCGATTCGCAAAGTCGGGAGAGGGGTTAGGTACCCATTATTTAAGGATGATTTATTGATCCGGTCTGCTGAGCCAAATCAAGAGAACGAAGTTGCTTTGTCGTTTTACCGGGAAGCACTTCTCTCTGATAGTTACTCTCATCGTTTTTTGTGCTTTTATAAAATAATCAATCTTTGGCATAGCGATAGACTGAGTGGAGAAAAAGGTAATATTAATAGGCCACTAATAAAGTGCATTTTAAGACGTATTGAGGGTGACCAAAGAGACGATATTAAGAAGTGTGTGCGTGAGCTTGGTGGGTTTGTAGCATTGCCAGATTTGTTTTATAAGGATTGTCGTTGCGCTATTGCCCATGCAAACGAAGTTGGTTCAACGTTAGATTCCGATTTTCACCAACGAAAACTTTTTTATGCTGTGCATATTTTTCATGCAGTTGCTAGGGATTTGATGATCGAGAAAGGGATTTCGCAGTGTTTGTGGCGTGATTCTGGTCCAGAAGGTGCTTCCGTATAGATTGAGTCGGGCTACGGGAGCGTCTAGAATTTGCTGCCACCGCTTCATGAGGTGATATATCTCCTGTTCTTTAGGGGGGGCTACACCTTCCCCCTTGACATCCCCCCGTATCCCCCTTATTTAGCCGGAGTCCGGGGGCAATCCCCGGCGCGGCATACGTTCTTGAGAGGCGCGGCAACGCTGCACAGCCCGCCTGAAAAATCCTCAGTACCCACGCCGAATCAACCACTGCCCCGATTGAGCCATCCGGTCCCGGCCCGCAGCGTCCGCACCCGAATAAGCTCTTCGCCGCCGTTTGGTGCGCCCTGTGCGCCGCGCGGCCCCTCTTTCACAAAGGACCTACTTTGACTTTTGATTCCTTCGGCCTTCCGTCCACTGTTCTCGCCAATATCACCAAGCTCGGCTACACCACCCCCACGCCCATCCAGGACCGCGCCATTCCGGCCGTGCTGGACGGACGCGACCTGATGGGCCTGGCCCAGACCGGCACCGGCAAGACGGCGGCCTTCCTGCTTCCCATTCTGACCAAGCTGTTGAGCCGCCCCCTGCCCGCGCGCCGCAAGGCCCGCGTGCTCATCCTGGCCCCCACGCGCGAACTGGCCGAGCAGATCCACGAAGCCGCCCTCGACCTGGGCCGCAACACCGGCATCCGCAGCACCACCGTGTACGGCGGCGTGAACATGAACCGCCAGATCAACGCCCTGCGCAACGGCGCGGACATCGTGGTGGCCTGCCCGGGCCGCCTGCTCGACCACATGGGCCAGCGCACGGTCGACCTGACCGGCGTGGAGTTCCTGGTGCTCGACGAAGCCGACCAGATGTTCGACATGGGCTTTTTGCCCGACATCAAGAAGATCCTGGCCGGCCTGCCCAAGGAGCGCCAGACCATGCTCTTCTCGGCCACCATGCCCGAGGCCATCCGCAGCCTGGCGGCCGACATCCTGAAAGACCCGGAGACCCTGCGCGTGGGCAACAACGCCCCGACTGAGACCGTCTCCCACGCCATCTACCCCGTGGCGCACCACCTGAAGACCAACCTGCTGCTGGAGCTTCTGCACCGCAACAAGGAAGGCTCGGTCCTGGTGTTCACCCGCACCAAGCACCGCGCCAAGCGCCTGGCCGAGAACCTGGAAAAGACCGGGCACAAGGCCACCGCGCTGCAGGGCAACCTCTCCCAGAACCGCCGCAAGGAGGCCATGGACGGATTCCGTTCCGGCCGCTTCCGCGTGCTGGTTGCGACGGACATCGCCGCCCGCGGCATCGACGTGAACCTGGTGACCCACGTGGTGAACTTCGACGTGCCGAGCACGCCGGAGACCTACACCCACCGCATCGGCCGCACGGGCCGCGCGGAACGCACCGGCGAGGCCCATACCTTCGTCACGGGCGAGGACGTCTCCATGGTGCGCGCCATCGAGCGCTTGATGCGCGAGCCCCTGACCCGCAAGAAGCTGGAAGGCTTTGATTACAACGCGGGCCCCAGCGCCGCGGACAAGGACTTCAACCGTCCGATCATGGACCGCAATCGCGGCGGCTACAGCAACCAGCGCCGCACCGATGATCGCGGCGGCTACGGCCAGCGTCCGCAGCAGCGCCCCCAGCGCTCGGCCTACGGCGCCGTCCGGTCCGAAAATTCGGACAAGCGCGACGACTTCGGCCGTCCCGTGCAACCCGGCGACGACATCTACGCCGCCGATCGCGGCGACACACGTCGCGACGACCGCCCGGCCCGCGGCTATGGCGACCGTTCGCGCTACGGCGCGGACAAGCCCGCCGGCCGCTCCGACAGCCGCCCCGGCTATGGCCGTCCCAGCTCGGGCCGTCCCGGCCAGAGCGCCCAGGGAGCGCGGCCCCAGGGCCAGTCCCGTCCCCAGGGCAGCGGCAATTCCGCGTACAATTCCAACGGCCGCTAGGCCGCTGCACAGTCCGCTTGACGCCGGGGCCCAAGTGCCCTAGTCAGATTACAGAGACCTGCGTACCGGGGGGGCTTCGGCCCCCCTTTGCGCGGTCTGGCCCACAGTTTGCTACCAGTGCGCACAAACCGCAGTTCGGAGTGCCGCATGGGCAACATTCTCATCATCGACGACGACGCCGAAGTCCGCGAAACGCTCTTGAGCCTGACGCGGCGCATGCGCATGAGCGGGGAGGCCGTGGGCACCCTGCGTGAAGGCATCGTGCGCCTGCGCAAGGGCGGGGTGGACGTGGCCTTCCTTGACGTGAGCCTGCCGGACGGCAATGGCCTGGACGCCCTGTCCGAGATCAAGGCCCTGCCGGATTCTCCCGAAGTCATCATCCTCACCGGCCGGGGCGACCCCGACGGCGCCGAACTGGCCATCCAGGGCGGCGTGTGGGACTATCTCCTCAAGCCTTCGCCCATCAAAGACACCATGCTCACCCTGGAGCGCGCCCTCAGGTATCACGAGGGCAAGCGCGGCAGCACTCCCGTGGCCCTGCGCCTGGAAGAGGTTGTGGGCAAAAGCCAGCCCATGCGCGCCTGCTTCGACGCCGTGGCCGGGGCGGCCGGGTCCGGGGCCAGCGTGCTCATCACGGGCGAGACCGGAACCGGCAAGGAGCTCATCGCCCGCACCATCCACGCCAACAGCCCGCGCGCGGCCAAGCCCTTCGTGGTGGTGGACTGCGCCGCCCTGACCGAGACACTGGTGGAGAGCACGCTCTTCGGCCACAAGAAGGGCGCCTTCACCGGCGCGGACAGCGACCGCACCGGTCTGGTGAAGCTGGCCGACGGCGGCACCCTGTTCCTGGACGAGGTGGGCGAGATGCCGCTCAATCTGCAGAAGGCCTTCCTGCGCGTGCTGCAGGAGCGGCGCTTCCGGCCCGTGGGCGGCAGCGTGGAGCTGGAGAGCGATTTCCGGCTCATGGCGGCCACCAACCGCGACCTGAACCGCATGGTGGAGCAGGGGGGCTTTCGCAGCGATCTGTTCTACCGCATCAAGACCATCTCCATAAGCCTGCCCCCCCTGCGTGAGCGGGTGGAGGACATAAAGCCCCTGTGCGTGTTCCGCGTGGGCCAGCTGTGCGAGCAGTACGGCGCGCCCCTCAAGGGCTTCGACCCGGACGTGTTCCAGGTGCTGGAGGGCTACGACTGGCCCGGCAACGTGCGCGAGCTGTTCAATGTGCTGGAGCGCGCCTTTGTGGCCGCAGGAACGGAGCGCACGCTCTACGCCATGCACCTGCCCCAGGACGTGCGCATCAAGGTCGCCAAGGCCCAGCTGGGCCGCGGGCGCGACGCCGCCCTGGCGGCGCAGCCCCTGCGCAAACCCCTGCCCGTGCCCACGCCCGCAGCCACCGTGCTGGCGGAGACGGCGCCCGTGCTGGAGCAGGCCGCGCCTGAGCCGGAACTGGCGGCGCCCGCCGCGCCCGCCGCTTCTGGCGCGGGCGTTGAGAGCCCGGCCGCGCCGCTGCCGGAGCAGCTCTTCGGCCAGACGCTGAAGGATTGCAAGGAGGCCGTGGAGCGCAGCTACATGGAGG
>NZ_DATMYK010000205.1:0-2458 GCF_035560995.1 Humidesulfovibrio sp.
ATTTCCGAGCACATGGCCTGGTATTCGGAGTCGATCATCAGGCGCTGGTCGGACGAGTAGGTGCCCGTCGAGGCCTGCATGGCCAGTTCCTTCAGGCGGATAAGCTTTTCGTCGATGACGCCGAGCGCTCCGTCCGCGGTCTGGATCATGGAGATGGCGTCGTTGGCGTTGCGCACGCCCTGGTTCAGGCTCTTGATGTCCGCGCGCATGAGTTCGCGGATGGCCAGGCCCGCGGCGTCGTCGGCCGCGGTGTTCACGCGCAGGCCAGAAGACAGGCGCTGGGTCGAGGTGGACAGGTTGCCATACGCGGTGCCCAGGTTGCGGGACGCGTTCATGGCCATCAGGTTGTGATTGATAACCAAAGACATGACGTAAACCTCCTTGTTCGAAAAAACATTCCCTTTTGCGGCCACGCATGCATTGGTGATGCCAACACGCATTATTCTCTAAAATACGGGATGTTATCGATCAAGGATTTGTCTAGACTATGTCGAAGACTAGCGCCGTGCCCAGAAAAAGCTGCCGGGCGTCAGCGGCTTGTCGCCGGTACTCATTTTTATCTGTACGCACTCGACAGCCGAATATGTCGAGTATATATGAGTGTGGCAGTATTCCAGCTCCTACGCCCCCCCAACGGACAAGAGCACGAGACACGAATGCCACCAGCCCTCAAATTCGACCAGGATCTCCGCGACTTCCTTGAAAGCCAGGCGGGCACTCTCGTCATGCTCTCGGATGATCCCCTCTTTGTGCGCGCCCTGCGTGGCACTGTGTTCAAGACTCTGGGCGTGAAAACAGACTGCCTGCTGGTGCATGTGGACCCCGTGCATGCCCTGGCCACCGTGCGCGACCGCCTGTCGCGCAAGCTGCCCGTGCTCGTCCTGGCCGACAGGCTGCTGCGCGGCAAAAGCAATCTGGACTTCCTGCGCACGGTCAAGACCACCTTCCCGGAAGCCCGGGTCATGGTCATGACCCAGGAGACCAGCAAGGCCGACCTCTCGCAGCTCTACGAGATCGGGGTGGACAGCATCCTCACCAAGCCGGTGAGCGTGGACACCCTGGTGGAAAAGATGGCCGGCGCCATAAAGCCCCAGGGCAAAATCAGCCAGCTGGTGCAGGAGGCCCGCGTCAGCCTCGACCTGGGCGACACGGCCAAGGTGAAGCAGATCGCCCAGGAGATTCTGCGCCTGAAGGACAAAAGCCCTGTGGCCTTCATGCTCCTGGGCGACGCCTTCCTGGCCGAGAACCGCCGCGACGAGGCCATCCGCTCCTACGAGGCCGCCCACGTGGGCGCGCGCCTGTACCTGGAGCCGCTGAAAAAGCTGGCCGAGGCCCACAAGGACAACGACGAGGATGCCTACCTGCGCTACCTGCGCAAGCTCGACGTCATCAGCCCCCTGAACACCGACCGCAAATGCGAGATCGGCAAGGTCTACGTGCGCAAGAACGAGATGGAGCGCGCGGACCAGTATTTCAGCGCCGCCATAGCCAACGCCCAGCGCGAGGCCATGAACCATGTGGACCGCGTGGTGCAGGACATCGCCGAGATGGTGGGGGAAGCCTCGCCGGAGCTGGCGGAGAAGTATTACGTGCAGCTTCTGGACATGAAGGGCGCCAACCTCACGGTGGATGACATGGTCACCTTCAACCGCCTGGGCATCGCGCTGCGGCGGCAGGGAAAGTGGCGCGAGGCCGTGGAGAACTACAAAAAAGCCCTCACCGTGTCACCGTCGGACGAGCGCATTTTGTACAACATGGGCCTGGCCTACGCCGACGGCCAGTTGCACCGCATGGCCGTGGGGGCCTTCGAGCAGGTGCAGCGCATCGCCCCGGACTTCCACAAGACCGCGCCCATCGTGGCCTACAACATGGCCAACGCCTTCGCCATGACCAAGGACGTCAACTCTGCCCGGCACTACCTGGGCGCCGCCCTGGCGCAGGACCCGAACCACGCGGCCTCCAAGCGGCTGCTGGCCCGGCTGGAGCAGCTGGGCGCGTAGGGCCGGGGCCACGCCCCGGGGCAGAAAGAGGGAAGCGGGCCGCAGGCCCGCCGCTGTGCAGAACAGCTGTGCCGATGTGGCGCGCTGTGCTAGAAGCGGACTATGCGCAGGAAGCCCAGCACGAAGCCGATGGCGCCCAGGTCGACATTATAATTGCACAAAGCCATGGCCGTAAGGAAGCTCCACAAGAGCACCGGCCCGCGCCCGCCGATGAACAGCGCCAAGCCCCCGGCGAACAGGCTGCCCATTCCCCAGGCCCCGGAGAGCTGGCCCCAGAGCACGGCCTGCCGCGCGGCCATCAAGAGCGCGTTGCCGCCCGCCCCGCTCACCGGGGTATCCACCACATAGATGCGAAAATAGAAGCTCCCCACATAGGTGAGGGCGAAGACGAGCGCAGTCAGTATTGTATTGCGGGACACGGGCAACCTCGCTAGCGTGGCAAACAGCCGTGCATGACG
>NZ_DATMYK010000206.1:0-3724 GCF_035560995.1 Humidesulfovibrio sp.
TCCCCACCCACTGCCGGGCCGCGTACGCTAAATCTGGACTCCTTCCCCCTCCTCCCGAAAAAGGGCCGCTGCAACCGGCCCTTTTTCCTTTTTCAGCGTCTGGCGCAAAAGCTGTCAAGACGCCATTCTTGTCCTTTTCCCGGCCAATTTGCCGCCAATTCCGTCCCGCCGCAGACCTCCGGGCTATACTTCCGCCACTGGCCAGGGCACCCCGCCCGGCCGCAAGCACAGGAGGTACCCATGGGTGGAAACAACAGCTTCGATCCTGTCTCCCTCATCAGCAGCATGGTCTTCGGGGCCGTGCTCGGCCCGCAGCAGGGGACAACGGGCGGGCGCGGCCAGGACGCCTCGGCCGCGGCGGAGGCCGAGGCCGCACAGCAGGCAGCGGAGGCCCGGCAGCGGGCGGACCGCAAGAAGGCCGAGGCCGCTCTCCTGGCCAAGGCCCGTCAAGCGGAGCGCGCCAGCGCAGCCCAGAACGACCAGGACGGCACATCAGATTCCCTTGGCGGGGCGTCCGGCGTTTCCGGCGTCGCCTCGGCCAATCTGGCCACGGGCCAGCTCAAGGCGAGGCTCGGACAATGAGCGCGCGCGCAGCCTTCCCTTCACCCCTCCAGACGCAGTACAAGGCCCAGGCCGTGCTGGACCGTCTGGCCGCCCTGCGCGCCGCGCGCGAGCACTGGACCCCGGCCTGGCGCGAGCTGGCCGAGCAGATCATGCCGCGCAAGGGTTTGCAGGCTTACGGCCTGGCCCTGGGCGCACGCCCCGGCGACGAGGCGGTGTTCGACTCCACCCCCGCGCATTCGCTTGAGCTCCTGGCCTCGGCCCTGGGCGGCCTGCTCACGAACCCGGCCCTGCCCTGGTTCGACCTCAAGCTGCACCGGGGCGCGCCCGGCAGCGAGGAGATCCGCGGCTTCCTGTCCGCCTGCCGCGAGCGCCTGCTGGCGCTCTTCAACACCGAGGCCACGGGCTTCCAGGCCTGTGTGCACGAGCTGTATCTGGACCTCTGCCTCTTCGGCACGGCCGTGCTCTACGTGGAGCCGGACCCGGACTCCCTGGTGCGCTTCAACGCCCGGCCCCTGTTCGAAGTCCATCTGGCCGAGGACGCTCGCGGCGTGGTGGACACGGTCATCCGCACCTACTCCCTTACCGCGCGCCAGGCCTGGAGCCAGTGGGGCCTGGCCTGCTCGCCCGATGTCCAGAAGCTTGCCCAGGAGAGCCCGGAGGCCCGCGTGAACCTGGTGCACGCCGTGTTCCCCCGGCAGGAGCGCAACCCGGCCAGCCCGGCCAGCGCGGACTTCCCCTACGCCTGCTTCTTTCTGGAGCAGGACAGCGGCGTGGTGCTGGAGGAATCGGGCTACCATGAGCTGCCGTACATGTGCCCGCGCTGGGCCAAGGTCTCGGGCGAGGCCTACGGCCGGGGTCCGGGCCTCACCGCCCTGTCCGACGTGCGCGTGCTGAACGCCATGAGCCGCACCGCCCTCATGGCGGCGGAAAAGATGAGCGACCCGCCGCTCATGGTGCCGGACGACGGCTTCCTCGGGCCCATCCATTCCGGGCCGGGCGGCTTGTCGTACTACCGCGCGGGCTCCCAGGACCGCATTGAGGCCCTGCCCGTGCGCGTGGACCTGGGCTCCATCGAGGCCATGATCGAGCGCCGCAGGCAAAGCATCCGGCGCATCTTCCTGGCCGACCAGCTGGCCCCTGAGGCCACGAACAGCACGGCCACCGAGGCGCGCATCCGCCAGGCGGAGAAGATGCGCATCCTGGGCCCGGTGCTCGGCCGCATGCAGACCGAGTTCCTGGCCCCGCTCATCGAGCGCGCCTTCAACATCCTGCTGCGCGAGGGCGAGCTGCCGCCCTGGCCCAAAGGGCTTCCCCAGGGCTCGCTGCGGGTGGACTACGCCACACCCATCGCCCAGGCGCAGCGCCAGGCCGAGGCCGAGAACCTGGGCCAGGCCGTACGCTACCTGGAGCCTCTGCTGACCGGGGGCGATCCCTTCCACGTGCTGGACAACTTCGAGCCCGACGCCATGGCCCGGCACGCGGCCACGCTCTTCGGCCTGCCGGCCGAATACCTGCGGCCCAAGGAACACGTGGAGGCGGTCCGCCAGGCACGCAAACCGTAACACCCTGCCTCTCCTCTCCACACATGCGGGTCCAGGGGGCACATGCCCCCTGGCGGGTCCAAGGGGCGGCGCCCCTTGCTCCCCATTCCCCCCCACCTCATTCCACTACAGGAGGTCGCCATAATGGCCACGAGCGTCATCGAGATCTGCAACAACGCCCTGAACGACCTGGGCGAGGAGGCCATCGCCTCCCTTGCCGACAACACCAAGGCCGCGCGCCTGTGCAACCAGCGCTGGCCCGCCGTGCGCGACGCGGTGCTGCGCGCGCACCCCTGGAATTGCGCCCTGGCCCAGGCGGAGCTGGCGGCCAGCGCCGCGCCCGCAGGCTGGCAATACGGCAGCGCCTTCCCCCTGCCCGCGGACTGCCTGCGCGTGCTTTCGGTCTGCTGCGGCGGGGCGGACGTGCGCGCCTGGGAGGTGCAGGCCGCGCGCATCCTGTGCGACGAGACCGGCCCCCTGCAGGTGCTGTATGTGCGGCGCATCGACGACCCGCGCCTGTTCGACCCGCTGCTGTGCGAGACGCTCACAGCGCGGCTGAGCGCCACCCTGGCCTATCCCATCACGGCCTCCACGGCCCTGGCGCAGTCCTTCTGGGCGGCCTACGCCGACAAGCTGCGCGAGGCGCGGGGCGTGGACGCGCGCGAAGCCTCGCCCATCGCCGCGCCCGCGCCCACCAGCTGGCTGACGGCGAAGATGGGCGGCTAGGCGAAGCGGCGGCGAGGAGGAGACGATGGGGAAGCCTCCGGCGGCCGGGTGGCTGGCCGCCTCCCGGAGCCCCCGGCAAATGAAAAACAGGGCGGGCCGTCTGTGCCGACGGTCCGCCCTGTGGATGTGGCGCAAGAAGGGGGAGGCGCTACTTGGGGAACTCGAAGACCAGCTTGTCGTCCTTGCGCGAGATGCGCAGGGCCGTGAGCTTGCGGCTTTCGCCCTTGCTGTTGCGCAGAGTGGCGTAAAGGGTCATGCGGTCGCGGCCGTCGCGCTCGGCCTCGATGTCCTTGCCGGAAGGGGCGAAGTTCAGGGCGTAGCCCGCGTCGCTCACCGTGCCGCCGGTGAAGGCCTTGCCCTTGAAAAACACGTCCACGCGGTAGCTCGCGCCCTTGGGCGCGGGAATTTCCTGCCGGTAGCCGGGGTACAGGCCCCAGCGCGGCGGCGGGTCCGTCTCCCAGGTCACGTCCACGCGCTCCAAACCCGGATCGGCGCAGCCAGCCAGAGCCAGGGCCACGCACAGCCCCAGCAACCACACAAAAATCCGAAGCCTCGCACGCATGGGGGGACCTCCGCCTTGTTACCGCGCCTCAAGTGACAGAATGCTTCCGCTTTTCTAGCAGCCTTCGTGCCAGGGGCAAGAATGTCCCACCTCAGGGATGGCGCGCCGCTGAAACCCGTCCGCGTCCAGGGCGAAGTCGGGGCCGCGCGCCCGGAAACCTGCGCTGTTTCAAACATCTTGCGCCTTGACAGGCTCTTGATGTGGAGTGCACACCCCGGCCATGCGCTTCTCCACATTCCTCCAAGCCGCCGCCCTGTGCCTGAGCCTTGCCGCCACGCTGCCGGTTCAATCCGCCACCGCCGCCGAGACGGCCCCCCAACGGGACGCGGTC
>NZ_DATMYK010000207.1:0-19431 GCF_035560995.1 Humidesulfovibrio sp.
TCCGGCGCCTCGACCATCAAGCGCGCCGAGGCACAGTTGCTTCAGGGCGCCCCACAGCAGGCCCTTGCCCTCATCGAGGCCCAGCCGCCCTACGAGGACAAAGCACTTGAGACGCAGCGCCTGTGGGTTGGCGGCCACGCCTTCCGCGCCCTGGGTGATCCCTACAAGGCCGTTGTCTGGTATAGCCACGCGGCCAAGCTCATGGACGCCAAGCAGCTCAAGGCCAAGTTCGCAGCTGAGCAAGGCCTCGACGCCCTGTGGATCGACGTGTGGCGCAGGCAGTTCTGGGCCTTTGTGGGCAACCCTTCCGCCTCTCGCGATGCCCTTGAACAGACCCTGCGCACCCTGCAGGAACAGGCCGAGACCGCCTGGGGACAGGAAAATTTCTGGCTTAAGTCCAAGGAAGCCCTGACAATGGCCACCGGCGATGAGACGCCCGCCCCGGCCAAGGCTGAAAAGTCCGCCAAGGACGGCGTGCTTGCCGTCAGCGCGGTCGACCGCCAGCTCATCGCCCAGGCCGTGGCCGCGGCCAGCCTGGAGGACTACGCCAGAGCCAAGGGCTTCCTGGCTGAGATCTCCACACCCGCCCTGCGCGACTTCTGGTCCGGCCTGCTGACCTTCCTGGCCAGTGGAAAATCTCCGGAGGCCAAGGCGCTCAACGCCTCCGGCTATGCCAAGGCCGCGGGCTTCTGGAACGCCAACCTGCTGGCCCCCTATGCCAGCAGCCGCGAGGAATGGCTGCTGGGCAGCAACGCCGCCTCCTGGACCAAGTTCAAGACCAACCTGACGCAGCTTTCCAAGGACGAAGCCCAGGAGGCCGTGAACAAGGAATTGCAATCCCTGCTTCTTTCCGACGAAATGTCGCGTCTCCTGCGCTCCCTCAAGTTCATCCTCACTCTGGAGGACGGCAATGTGGAGGCGGCCCATGAGATTTGGAACGGCTTGGACAAGCGCAAGCTGCCCATCTGCCTGCGCGTGGCGGGCGGACTCATGTTCCAGGAGGACATGAAGACCCTGCTGCCCCAGGAGATCGGCGCGGCGGCCAAGCTCTCCCCTGCCCTCTCCGCCCTGCTGGCCGCTGGCGGCACGGGCACGCCCCTGGCGGGAGAAGCACCGTTCTGGACCAAGATCGAGGTTGGCAAGGGCAGCAATGTCAACAAGATATGGCCGCTTGATCGGCTGTTGGTGCTCTCTGACTGGCAGGCCCGCTGGGCCGCCGGTCCGGGTTCCGAGCTGGCCCGCCGCTCGGCCTTCCTGTTCCCTGATACCGGGTACGGGTACGACTGTTTGATCTACCTGACGCAGAAGGCTGTGGAAAACCGCTCCTTCCAACTGGCAGAGGCTTACCTGGGACGCATGTCTACGTTGTCGACTGACAAAAAACGCAGTATCTCCCGCCTGAGTCTGAAGGCCAAGATGGAGCGGGACTCCGGCAAGGACGAGCAGGCCTTGGCCACCTATCAGGAAATGCTCGGCTTCGGCTCGGATATGGATCCCAAGGCCCGCCTGGACATCGCCACCTTCCTGCAGCTCAAGGGCGACTTCGAGGGCGGCCGCAAGCAGCTCCAGATCCTTTGGGACCAGCGCGACAAGATGCCCCGGCCCCTGCAGGCGGAGATCCTGTTCTGGCTTGGCGAAGGCGAACATTCCCTCAAAAACTACGACGCCGCCCTCGACTATTACCTGCGCCTGGCCTACCAGTACCCGCAAGAGCCCATGTGGCCCACCGTGGCCATGTACCGTTCGGCCATGATCTATGAGATCAAGGGCAATTACGAGACGGCCAAGAAGCTGCTCAAGTCCGTCATCGCCACGGCGGACACCAAAGAAGCACAGGAAGCGGCCAAGAACCGCCTGAGCGCTCTGGAGAACAAGACCGGCAAGCCCGCCACCAAGGAATCCGGCGAGCCTGTTTATCCCTTCTAGACCACACGACACGCACCGATCCACCCAGGAGACCAACATGGCCGAGGATTTCCGCACTTTGCTCAAGGATGACATGAGAAATGACGAGACCGGCGAACGCTGGTTTCAGGATATCGAGATCAGCGAGGTGTTCTTCTTCTCCGTGCAGGCCAGCGCTTTGCACGCTTCCACGCCAGAGGCCCTGCTGGACGACGTCATGGGCTACGAGGCCTTCCAGGTGACGGTCCAGAGCAAGCACGGCGTGTTCGCTCATGGCAGGCGCGGAGCCTGGCAGCACCTGGAGGACAAGTCTTGGTGGCCGCTGTTCGAGGCGGACTCGCCCATCATCTACATGGCCGAGAACGTGCCCACGGCAACCGTGCAGCAGATTTACGAGGACCTGCTGGCCTGCGTGGACCAGCACCCGGAGATGATCACGAAGAAATGCCAGCGGCTGCAGGCCTGCTAGGCTAGCTCAAGACAAGAAGAGAACGAAGGCTAGGCCTGCCCGCCGTTGTCCGGATCGGATTCCGCAGCGGCGGGCTGGCCTTTGCCCCGGCTGAGCACATGCTTGCCCGCCATGAGAAAGAGCCCGAAGCCCAGAGTCACGGCCACCAGGCGCACAAGACGCCCGGTGTCGCCGTCGAGCATGAAGCCGCCGGTCTGCTGACCCAGATACGAGAAGACGAGGCACAGCGGAGAGGAAAACACGAAGGTGCCCCAGGCGTAGGTCCACAGCCGCAGGGACGTGAGTCCGAGCAGAAAGTTGACCACGCTGGTGGGCACGGCGGGGTTCAGCCGCACAAAGGCCACGGCCTTCCACTGCCCCCTTTCCAGGCTGGCGCTGATGCGTTGCAGAAGCGGGGAGTTGAACCCGCGCGCAAAGGGCTGGCCAAAGGCCGAACGAGCGAAGACGAAAGCCAGTATGGCGCCCATGGTGCTGCCAAGCAGCGCGTAGACGGCGCCGAAGGCTGCGCCCCAGAGAAAACCCGCGCCGAGATTCAGCGGCAGGGTGGGCAGCATGAACAGCATGGCCAAAGCGTAAATGCCGATGAAAGCCAGCGGCGCCAGCACAGGGTGGCTGCGCACCGCCTCGACGACGCCGCTTGAGGTCAGCATGTTCTGGTCCCACAGACGCCAGGCCAAGCAGGCGAACACTGCGAACAGCACAATGAGCACCACGCGTTGCGCGGCACCAAAACCGGTCTGCCGTTTCTTTTCCTGAACGGTGGGGAGCGTGGCGGCCATCTGGTCCTGTCGCTGGGGAGTTGCACGAAGGGCCGCGCGCGTGCGTCGGCCGGTTGCGATTGCCGTCGTAGTCCTATACCAACAGCGTCTGGCTCGTAAAGCCTGGAGATGCCCAGGCGCGACGCACCGCACAATCTTTCCGGGGTTCAGGTCTGATGCCCACACAACAGCTTTCTTTCCAGCCCGCGCGGCGTGACGTGCTGCTTCTGCTTTCACTGGCCCTGCTGTGCTACGCCGACAAGATTCTCCTGGGGCCCCTGGCCAGCATCGACATTTATGACAGCCTGGAAGTTCACTTCGCGCATTTCCAATCCATGTGGCGGCTGTGGACCCAGTACGGCCCCTTCAGCTGGTACCCCTTCCACGCGGGCGGCGTGCCCAGCTTCGTGGGCCAGCACCCGCCCTGGCACCCGGCCGTGCTGCTGGCCGGCACCCTGCCCCTGTGGACACTTTCGCTCCTCTGGAACTGCGGGCAGATGTTCCTTGCGGGATACGGCCTGTACCGTTTCCTGCCCCTTCTGCTCGGCACCTCGCGCCGCATGGCCCTGCTGGTGGCCTCCCTGGTATCCCTTACCTGGATCAGCGGGAATGTGCATTTCGTTATGTCCTATGCCTTCCCGGCCGTGTTCGTGTGGTGCGTGGAACTCTTCCGGCGCGGCAGCACCCGGCGGACCAAGCTCAAGGCCGCAAGCCTCATCGCCCTCATGAGCCTGCTCTCCTTTCCGGTACTCACGCTGCCGCATTTCCCGGTGCTGCATCTGGCGCTGGTGCTGCTTCTTGGCCGCCACCTGCCGGATTTCCGCCGCCAGGTGGCCGGGGTGTTCCTCATCTGGACCGCCTACGTGCTGCTCTACCTCCCGTCCATTGCGAGCCTGTTTCTTTACATCCCCTATACCCAACGTGAGTGGGATTTCCGGTATCCAGGCCTGCTCATGGCTCTGGTCGACTTCTTCTCCTGGCTGCGCGGCCGCCTGGCCGATCAGCAGCTCATCGCACTGCTGCTCTTGGGCTTGCCGTTCTTGTCGCGCCGCAACCTGCGCATCTCGTATGCCTTCCTTCTGGCCATGCTTGTGGTAGCCGGTGTCTTCACCAGCGACCTCAAGGGCTTGTTTCAGGGCAGTTTCCTGCTCAAGATGGACTTGTTCATGTTCGCCAACTGCCTGGGCATCGTCAGCGCCATTATCGTCGCCCAGGTGTTGGAGGTGCTCGCGGTGTCGGGCAAGCGCACGCACTGGTATTGGGGAATAGGTGTGGTGGCGCTGTTGCCGCTTTTTGGTGCCGCGCACAAGGTACTGGTTTACATATGCATCTTTGGTGCGGCCCTGGCCGGAGTGGCGCTGATGCGCATCAGCATGCAAAGTGGCGCCCCCGTCCGGGACAAGAGCGGCAGGCGCTGGGCAATCGCTCTGGTCGTCTGCCTAGCGGCCGCGGCCATGCTGGTGCGCCAGCAGAACATGACGAGTGGCATGTTCGCGCCATATGCACAGGGGATGCTTGGGCACAAGGATCTTTCCCAACTTGCCGCCACCGGAGCGAAAGAGCCCTTCCGCGTGGCCTGCGTGGACGTGCATCCCGCAGTGGCACAGAATCTTGGCTTGGATACCGTGGGTGGCAAATCGCCATTGTTCAACAAGTACTATAAGGAATTGGTGCGTGAGGCCATCCGACCTCAATTCTCCAAGCCATCGCAATTGCAGGCTTTCGATAACCTCTGGCGGCAGTTGTACCTCACGCGTCTTCAGATCGACCTGGATCAGCGGTCCTGGGTTCTGGACAAAGCCCCGACGCGTTCCGTGGCGGACTTCAATTGGGACGCCCTGCGGGCCATGAACGTGACCCATGTCATCGCCTCGCGCGAGATGGCGGGAATGGACGCCGTAGCCGAGTCGCATACGATTTCTGCTGGTTACGGGGATGAAACGCCACTTCTTGCGCGATTTGGCGGCCCTTTTGGTAACAAATTGCGCGATCGCTACAGCCTTCCGCTACACATATATACACTTAAGGACACTCTGCCCCGCGTGTATCTTGCCACGCCGCAGATTCAGGAAACGCGGGACGAAGCGTTGCAGGCCCTGGCGCAGTCGGACATGACGGCATTGCACCGGCGCGTATTCGTCGCGCGGGAAGATATGGGAGAAGGCGCGGCGGAATGGCTGGGTCTTCAACCTGAAACGCAGCCCGGAGCAGCCCCCCTTGGAGAGGTGCGCATCAGCTCCTGGTCGCCGGACCGCATCGTGATGGAAGGCACGGCCGCGCGGCCTTGCGTGCTCGTTGCGGCCAACAACTTCGACCCGCACTGGACGGCCATTGGTCCGGATGGCCTGAAAATACAGTCCTTCCGCGTCAACAACGCTTGGCAGGGCTACGCCATCGAGCAGCCCGGCCCCTTCCATCTGGAGCTGACCTACTCGAACCCGCTCATCTGGCGGCTCAATCTGGCCTCGCTGCTTGGCCTGGGGCTCATGTTCATCGGCGTGCTTTGGGGGCGCGGGCAAGAGACGTCTTTGGCCGCCGCGCCGGATGCGCAACCGTTCGGCCTAATCCACCTGTCCTGGCGGACCGCCCTGCTTTCCGGTTGTGCCGCGGCGTTGGTCTGGGCCTTGGCCTTTGGCCTCTTCATCATGAACAAGCACAAAGGACCGCAGGCGGAGAGCTTCGCCTACGCCCTGGCCACAATCCCGGCCCTTGGCGTGCTGGTGGCCTGCTGGACAAGGAACCTGCTGCGCCGTTTTTGATTCCCCTGCTTCTCTTTGCCAAAAAGCAAAACGGCCGCCTTGTCACCAGGGCGGCCGTTTGAACATGCTGTGAAATGTGTTTGGGTCAGCTCTACTTCCACCAGACCACTTCGCGCAGGAACTGGAAGTAGTAGGCCGCGCCCCAGCGCAGTACCTGCAGTTTACGCTCGCCGCCGATGCGTGGGGGTTCGTCGCCGGGAATCTCGGCAATCTTGAGCTTGCGTTTGGCCGCGCGGCAGGAAAGAAGCGGCTCCCAGCTGATCTTGGTGCCGAAGAGTTTTTCCGGCAAGGCGTAGGCCGCGTCGCCCAAGAGGTCCAGGTCGTACACCAGCTGCTTCTTGTAGGCGCGGTAGATGACCATGACGTCGGTGTAATGTCCGCCGTGCAGCAGATTCACAGTACGAGTGAACAGCCAGTTGCCGAAGGCCGTTACGATGTCGTCGTCCGCGCTCTTGGCCGGGCCGAGGTAGCGCGAGGCGATGACCATGTCGTAGCCTTCCTTCATCTTATTGATGAGGTCGGGCAGGAGTTCTGCCACGGAGTTGCCGTCCGGGCTGAAAGTGATGATCACGTCGCCCTCGACCAGGGGCATGACTTCTTCGTACGCGTGGCGGAACCCGCGTTTCTTCTGCACGTACACCTGATAGCCCTGCTCGCGCGACCATTCGATGGTGCCGTCCGTGGAGCCGCCGTCGACCACGATGATCTGGTCCACCCAATCGGGCTTGATGCTCGGCATGATGGCCTTCATGCCTTCGATTTCATTCAAGGTCATGACCAGAAGCGTCGTCTTCATTGGGGGCTCTCTCGGAGGAAGTGGCTGCCCGGTCGGGCGGTGGGAAACTATATGACCGCGTTGTCTCTGTCCAGCGTCTTTTCCGCCATTTTCACAATATGGCGCATGGTGTCTTCGCCGAACTTGCTGCGGATCATGTTCAGGTAGCGCGGATTCTTGTAGTAGGCGTCAAAGGCGTAGTCGCGGAAGGCCAACACCTGGCCACCGGAAAGATACTTCGTGGGCAGGGGCAGGCAATCGCGGCTGTACTGCGAGAAGCCGTTCCAGGTCGCGGGAAGCGGCAGGCCCTGCGCCACGGCGTCGTCGTAGAGTTTGGAGCCTGGGTAGGCCATGGCGGAATAGATGTTCGCCCACTCGGCGTTGATCTCCTGCATGAGGGCATTGGTCTCCTGCATGGAGTCGTAGTCGTCCTCCGGCAGGCCGAAGATGAAATTGGCGCAGATGTGCTGGCCTTGGTCGTAGGTCATTTGGGCCACGCGCAGCACCTTGTCCAACTGGTAGCCCTTGGTCACGTCCTCGATGACGCGCTTGCTGCCGGACTCGAAGCCGTAGGCGATCCAGTTGACCCCGGCCTTTTTCATGGCTTCGAGCATGCGCTCGGAAACCGTGTTCACCCGCGCATAAGCCCAGAAGTTCAGGTCGTAGCCGCGGCTGGCGATCTTGCCGCACAGCTCCAGCACGCGCTTTTCGTTTACAGCGAAGAGCTCGTCCATGATCTTGATGTTGCGCACGCCGTAGGTGTTGACCAGAAAATCGATCTCCGCCAGCACGGAATCCACCCCGCGCGAGCGCAGGCGATGCTCGCCGAAGAGCGCGTTGATGCAGCAGAACGAGCACTGGTACGGGCAACCCAGGCTGGTGTACAGCGTGGCATAGGGCTGGCGGCGGGTCACGTCGTCGAAGCAATGCCAGTTGTGCGCCCGGTAGCGCTCCATGGGCAAAAGGTCCCAGGCGGGCATGGGCAGTGTGTCCAGATCCTTCCACATTTCCGGCATGATTCCGGGCATGATGTGCCCGTCTTGCCGCCACCACAGGCCGGGGATGCCCGCAAAGGCGTCGGCCTTGGCCTTGAGCGCGTCGATGAGCGGCGGGAGGGTGCGCAGGCCCTCGCCTTGGATGACGAAGTCGGCCGCTTCCTCACGAAGGCTGCGTTCCGGCAGGGCGCTGAGGTGCAACCCCGTGAGCGCAAGCGCCGCCTGCGGGGCCAGTTCCTTGATGCGCCGGGCGATGGCGCCCACGCCGGTCATGTTCATGGTCGAAGCGGACGGGTTGTGGCCGGAGGCCATGACCACGGTCAGCAGCGCGCCGCGGTCCACAGCGGCCTGCGCCACCTCGTTCCAGCCCAGGCCGTCTGTTTCGGCGTCCAGGATTTCCACGCCATAGCCTAGGCCGCGCAGATAACCACCAAGGATGCCCGCCCACAACGGCGGCTCGATGGCCGTCAGATCATAGTCCGACAGGCTGCCGTAGAGCTGCTTCTGGCTGCCGGGCTTGATGAACAGGACGTCTGGTCTGCGCGATGGCATGGCTCCCCTGCCCCCTACCCTTCCACCGAGTTCAGCACTTGGCAGAGCTCCACGATGCGCTCGGCCTCCAGGGTCGGGTAGTTGCCGATGTAATAGGCGAAGAAGTGGATGTGCTCCACTTCCGGGAAGTCCTTCCAGCAGCCGTCGGGCACAATGCCCTTCAGATAGTGCTGGCGCAGCTGGTTGCCGCCGCCCGCGCTGCCGCGCCGGAACTCGATGCCGCTCTCGCGCATCTTGTTTTCCAGGCGTTCGCGCAAGCCCACGTCGGGCTTGTTCAGCACCAGGTTGAAGGCGTAGTTGCAGCTGCCCTCGAGGTCGAAGTCCGTGCGGTACTTCACCGGATCGATGTGCTTGAGAAACAGCTCGAAGTTCTCGCGGCGGCGCTGGTTGCAGGAATCCAGGCGCTTCAGCTGGCTTCTGCCCAGCACGGCGTTGATTTCCGTACTGCGCACGTTGAAGGCCGGGAAGGCGAAGATGAAGTCCGGCGAGAGTTCCGGGTTCTCCGCCGCGTAGCGCGCGCGCAGCTCCGGGCTCTCGGCCTCGCGCACCATGCCATGGGAGCGGAACATGCGGATGGCGTCGTAAAAGGCGTCGTCGTTAGTGCAGACCATGCCGCCCTCGACGGTGCTCATGTGGTGGGCAAAATAAAAGGAGAAGTTCGAGGCCAGACCGAAGGAGCCCAGGCGCCGGTCCCTGAAGGTGGCCCCGTGGGACTCGCATACGTCCTCGATGAGCGGGATGTTGCGCTTTTCCAGCTCGGCCAGCAGCCGGTCGGACAGGCCGTTGAAACCCTGCACGTAGGTCAGAAACACCGCGCGGGTGTTCTCGTTCAGCTTGGCGATGACCTGGGGCTCGTCCATGCACAGGTTGCGCGGATTGATGTCCACGAACACGGGCGTGAAGCCGTTCTGCAGCACGGATGCGATGTCCGACACCCAGGTGAGGGTGGGCACGATGACCTCACCCCCACCGTACAGGTGCTTCAACGCACCCATGGTGATGAGGTTGGCCGAGGCCCCTGAGTTCACGAACACGCTGTGCTTTACGCCAAGCCACTGGGACCATTCCTGCTCCAGGGCGCGCACGTTGGCGGACTGGGTAAGGCGCGGCATGCCCTGCAAAAATTCGATGAGCACGTCCAGGTCCTGACGGGTCACATTGTCTTCCATCAACGGCCACTTGAAACCCATGGCTATTTCTCCGGTATGTTTGCGATTATTTCTGGCTCAGGTACCAGTCATAGGTTCTGCGCAGGCCCTGGGCGAAATCAACTTTGGGCGACCAGCCAAGCCCGGCCAGGCGCGAGGAATCCAGCACCTTCACCGGCATGCCGTCGGGCTTGGACACGTCATACTCCAGCCGCCCGGAAAAGCCGGTAACCCCTTGCAGCATCTCCGCCAGCTCGGCAATGGACACGGCCGAACCGGAGCCGATGTTCAGCGGCCCCTCCCAGCTGTGCTCCAGCATGAGGAACACGGCCGCGTCGGCCACGTCGTCCACGTACAGAAATTCGCGCCGGGCCTTGCCCGTGCCCCAGATGGACAGGGAGGCCTCGCCCGTGGCCTTGGCCTCGCGCATGCGCGCCATGAGCGCACCCACCACGTGGGAGTTCTCCGGGCTGAAGTCGTCGCCCGGGCCGAAATAGTTGGTGGGCACCGCGATGTTGAAATCAAGCCCGTGCTGCTGGCGCATGGCCCGGCACAGCTCCAACCCCGCCAGCTTGGCCGAGGCGTAGGCCAGGTTCGTGGGCTCCAGCGGGCCCGTGTACATGCTGTCCTCGCGGATGGGTTGGACGGCGTCCTTGGGGTACACGCAGGAACTGGCCAGATAGAGCAGCTTCTTCGCGCCCGTGCGCTGGGCCGCATGGAGGACGTGGGTGGCGCAGAGCAGGTTGTCCAGGATCAGGTCAGCCGGCGCGCGGCGGTTCAGGCCGATGCCCCCGGCCTTGCCTGCGGCGTAGACCACCCAGTCGGGCTTTTCCGCGTCGAAGAACGCGTCCACGTCCGCCTGATCGCGCAGATCAGGCTCCTGTGCGCCGCGTCCGGCGAAAACGCCCTGCCCCGCCGCCTCAAAGGCCCGCAGAATGGCGCTTCCAAGGGCCTTGCCGCCACCGGCCACAAAGATTTTCGGCGTGCTCATGCCCCGCGCACCGCCTTCACGATACCTGCCTTGATCTCGTCCTTGCCGATGTAGTAGGCGCGCTCCAGAGTGTAGCCGCTGGGCGTGGGCAGGTCCGGGTTGCACACGCGCACGATGGGCGCCTTGAGGCTGGCGAAGCCTTTTTCCGCAACCATGGCGGCAATTTCCGCCGTCACGCCGCCGGTCTTCCAGCCGGTGTCCGTCACCACCAGGCGGCCGGTGCGCGCCACGGAGGACAGGATCAGCTCCTCGTCCAGCGGTCGCAGGGTGCGCGGGTCGAGGACCTCGGCCTCGATGCCTTCCTCGGCCGCAAGCTCCTGGGCGGCGGCGAAGGAATCGGCCACCAGGTGCGAAAGGGCCACCACGGTGACGTCCTTGCCCGCGCGGCGGATGACGCCCTTGCCGATGGGCACGGTGTATGGCTCCGGCGGAACGATGCCGCGCTGCTTGAAGTTCATGCGATGATCGATGATGAGCACGGGATTGTTGTCCGCGATGGCCGCGAGCATCAGCCCCTTGGCGTCGAAGCAGGTGGCGGGCATGATGAGCTTCAGGCCCGGCACGTGGTTGAACAGACCCTGCAAGGCCTGGGAATGCTGCGCGGCGGAGCCCCAGCCCCGGCCCACGCAAGCCCAGAACACCAGCGGCACGCAGGAGGTTCCGCCGAACATGTAGTGCCACTTGGCCGCGTGGTTTACCAGCTGGTCCATGGCCAGAAGCAAAAAGTCCGGGCGGTTGTGGAAATACACCGGACGCATGCCGCCAAGGGCCGCCCCCACGGCCACGCCGGAGAGCGCCGTCTCGGCCAGGGGCGTATCGAATACGCGCTCTGAGCCGTATTTCAAATGAAGGCCGCGCGTTGCGCCGAACATGCCCGAGGGGTCATCGACCCCCTGGCCCATGACGAACACGCGCGGGTCAAGGGAAAGGGCCTGGGAAAGGGCCTCGTTGATGGCCTCGGCGTAGCTGACGCGGCGGCTGTCCGGGCTTTCCGGCTGTCCGTTGGCGAGGAAATCCGGCTCGTTGGTGTCCGGTTTGATGCGTGACCAGGGCATGGCGGCTACTCGCAGAAAAGATGGTTGTGCAGGTCGTCCGCCGTGGGCAGCGGGCTTTGCCGTGCGAATTCAAAGGCCGCGTCGATTTCGGCGGCGATATCGGCCTCAAGCCCGGCCAGGACCTCAGTCGAGAGCACCCCCTCGGCCAGCAACTTGCGCTGGTAGGCGCACACCGGGCAGCGTTCCTGCCAGGCCTTGATCTCCTCCGGATCACGGTAGCCCTTGGGATCCTGCTGCCAGCAGCCGGCGTGGCCCAAAATGCGGTAGGTCACGCACTCGATGAACGAGGGACCTTGCCCGGCCCGGGCACGCGCCACTGCTTTTTGTGCAGCCTCAAGCACGGCTTCCGGATCATTGCCATCCAGCTTGGCCGTGAACAAAAGCTCCGGGTCCGCGCCCTTGTGGAACACGTTGTCCGCGCAGTGGCGCGTGGCCGTGGGCGAACACACGGCCCAGCCGTTGTTCTCCAGCACGTAGACCACCGGCAGTTTTTTAAGCATGGCGAAGTTCACGGATTCGTACAGCGTGCCCTCATCGGCCGCACCGTCGCCGAAGAACACCGCACTCACGCGGTCCAGGCGCTGCATCTGGAAAGCCAGGCCCTGGCCCGTGCCGATGGGGATGCCGCCGCCAACGATGGCGCTGGTGCCCATGTTGCCGTGGGCCACATCCACCAGGTGCATGCTGCCGCCGTACCCGCCGGAGCAGCCCGTGCTCTTGCAGAACAGCTCGGCCATCATGGCCTTCAGGTCGCCACCCTTGGCCAGATAGTGCCCATGGCTGCGGTGGTTGCTGTTGATGGCGTCGTCATCGCGCAAGCAGGCGCACACGGCCGTGGCGATGGCCTCCTGCCCGATGTACAGGTGCACCGGGGTCTTCATCTCGTCCTTCATGTACTCGGACTCGATGCGCTCCTGCACGCGGCGGATGCGCAGCATGCCGCGGAAAAGCTTCAGCTTCGTCTCGCTGGTCAGGGCCATGGGCTAGTCCTTCAGGGTGCCCAGCTCGCGGAAGGAGCTGATGCTGCGGTTCCTGCGGTCGCGCTCGCTTTGGCGGTAGTCCGCGCTCTGCGGCTCGTAGAAGATGATCTGGCTGCCGTGGCGGCAGAAGGTGAAGGGCACGTGCAGCAGCTCGGAAAGCTCCTCGCGCACACGCTCACGCGCGGAGGGCGGCACGAAGAGCAGCAGAAAACCGCCGCCGCCGGCGCCGATGAGCTTGCCGCCGATGGCCCCGTTCTCCCGCGCGCGGGCGTAAAAATCGTCCACCACGCCATTGGAGATGTTCGGGCTGAGGGAACGCTTGGCGCTCCAGGCTTCGTTCAGCAATTCTCCGAAGCCGCAGATGCAGCGGTTGCTCTGCACAATCTTGATGCCCTCGTCCACCATGCCGTGCATGGTGCGCAAAAGCGCTTCCTTGGCGCCAAGGTTTTCCACGTAGGTATCGGCCACATCCGAGGCCGTGCGCATGATGCCCGTGTAGAAGAGCATCAAATGGTCGGAAAGTTCGGTGAGCCGCGAGCGGGACAAGGTCAGCGGGCGCACTTCGATCTCGCCGTCCTTATGAAAGATGATGTGGTTGAACCCACCGTAGGCTGCGGCGCACTGATCCTGGGAGCCGACGGTTTCCTTGATGAGGTCCTGTTCGATCTGGATGCTCTCCCGCGCCAGCTGTTCCTTGGAGGGCATCTGGCCCTTGAGGGCGTACAAAGCATGCAGAAGCCCCACAGTGAAGGAGGAGCTGGAGCCCATGCCGCTGCGCGCGGGCAGGTCGCCGTCGTGGTGGATCTCCACGTTGCGGTCAAAATTCATGAAGCGCAGGGTTTCGCGGATGGCCGGGTGTTTGATGTCCTCAAGGCTCTGGCACTGCTCGATCTTCGAGTACACCGCGCGGATCTTGTGCTCGAAAAAAGGCGGCAGGTAACGCAAGGTTATGTAGCAGAATTTGTCTATGGCCGTGGACAAGACCTGGCCGCCGTGCTCCCGGTACCAACCTGGATAGTCGGTGCCGCCGCCGAAGAACGAGACGCGAAACGGGGTTCTGCAGATGATCATGCGTGCTCCACGCCGCTGCTTGCGCGTGCGGCCAGGATGGATTCGATGATGCCGGCGGCCTCGGAAAGCCCGGCCGCGACGTGATGAGGGCGGCAATCGCCTGCTGCGGCATGGGCCGCGCCATAGCCCGTGGTGACAAGAAATGTCGTGGCGTTCACTACCAGACCCATATCGACATCGCAAGGCTTGTCGCCGATGACGAAGCTCCGCGCAGGATCAAGGCCCAGCTCGCGGCTGGCGCGTTCGATAAGCCCGGGCAGGGGCTTGCGGCAACCGCAGGGTTCCCCTGCTCCGTCCTTGCCCGGCGCGTGCGGGCAGATGTACAGAGCGTCCAGGCGCACGCCTTGCGCCGCCAGAAGCTCGATGAGCCGCCCGTGCACCCGCTCTACCGCGTCGCGGCCGAAGTAGCCCCGTCCCACACCGGACTGGTTGCTCACCAGCACCAGCCGGAGGCCGAGTGCCACCATGCGGCGCATGCCTTCCGCCGCGCCGGGCAGAAGCTCCACGCCGTCTGGATCATGCAGGTAGTGCTTTTCCACGATGACCGTGCCGTCGCGGTCGAGGAACACAGCCGGGCTCAGTTTGTCGCCCGCAGCCTCGTCCCCAAGCAGAAAACGTCCGGCGGAAGCGTAGGATTCCGGCGTGCCGATATCCAGAAAACGCGCCTGTGCGCGATAGGCGCACAAAGCGCTGGCCTCGGCCAGGGCCGGGAACACGTCCTGCTCTATGGACGCGGATTGGCCGGGAGCCACGGCCTCCAGACAGGACGGGTGCAGCAGGTACACGCCCGCGCTGATCCAGCCCGGACCGCCCTGGCCCTTTTCCACAAAGCCCGTCACCCGGCCGGAAATATCCGTGCTGACACTGCCGTAGCGCGCGGCGTCCTTCACGGGCACCAGCAGCAACGCGCCGGGTTCTTGCCGCATCTCGAACCAGCGCAGATATTCCGCGAGGTTCGCATCGGTCAGGGAATCGCCATTGATGCACAAGGCCAGCTCGGCCGGATGCCGGGAAAGGGCCAGCTTCAGCGCCCCGCCCGTGCCCAGGGGTTCGTCCTCGCGCGAGTACAGAAGCTCCATGCCCCGGTATGAGGGACCGAGGGAATCCTCGAGCATCTGTGCCATGTGTCCTGTGCACAGGACCACGCGCGCGAGGCCGAAGTCAGCCAGCGCGTCGAGCAAATGGTAGATGTACGGGCGACCCAGGATCTCGGCCAAGGCCTTGGGGCGGTCGGGCACGGCCTGGCGGAGGCGGGTTCCGAACCCGCCCGCCAGGATATACGCCGTTACGGAGTCAAAACCGGGCATGCACTAGACGTTGGCGAAACGGTTGGGCTTCAGGATCTTATAGCCCTTCAGCAGTTCCACGATGCCGTCGTCCAGGCTGTGGTCCGGGCTCCAGCCCAGACCCTCAATCTTGTCATTGCTCACCAGGTAATCGCGCTTGTCCGGATCTTCGCCTATGGCCGCGGAATGGATGTAGAAGTCCGGAACATACTGCTTGATCTTCTCGGCCAGTTGGCGCTTGGTCAGGTTGGCGGAGGAAAGGCCGACATTGTAGGCCTGCCCCTTCATCTTGTCGTAGTTGGCCATGCCGAACATGAAGGCCTTGGCCACGTCGCGCACGTGGATGTAATTGCGGCGGAAGTGGTCTTCGAACAGGATGACGCTCTTGTCCTTGAAGGCGCGGTAGGTGAAGTCGTTCACCAGCAGGTCCATGCGCATGCGTGGGCTCATGCCGAACACAGTGGCCAGGCGGAAGGTGATGGCGCTGCCCTTGTCCAGGAAGGCCTTCTCGATCTCGACCTTGGTCACGCCATAGGACGAGATGGGGCGCAGGGGGGACTCCTCTGTGCAGTAGGCGTCCTTCTCACCGATGCCATAACCGGAATTGGTGGTGGGGAAGATCACAAGCTGATCCTTGCTGGTGGCCTTGACCATGTTCAGGTGCGCCTCGCGGTTCACCATGTCGGTCAGGGTCGGGTTCAGCTTGCAGGCCGGCGCACCGACGATGGCGGCCAAAGGAATGATGATGTCATGCTTGGCGATGAGGCCGTTGATGAGCGCGTGGTCGCAGATGTCGCCCTTCACGAACTCAAAGCCCTTGTACGCGCAGCACTCCAAAAGCACGTGCTGCCCGTGCATCAGGTTGTCCAGCACGGTCACTTCATAGCCTTTTTCCAAAAGCAGGGGCACCAGGGTGGAGCCAAGGTAGCCAGCGCCGCCGGTGACGAAAACTTTCTGTGCCATCAGTCTCTCCATTATGGTTTCTGCCGCGGGCAGGGCCCGGCGGCGTGTGGCGAACTAGCGAAGAACGGGTTCCAGGGACTTCGACACGACATCGGCCACGAAGCGGGAGCCGTTGGCGTTCAGGTGAACCACGTCATACATGTAGTCTTTTGTTTTGGGAACCAGACGGTCAAGATCAATGAGCTGGACCTTCTGCTCGCGGGCCACGTCGCGCATGGCATCGTTCAGCGCCATGTAACCGGTGCGATACTGCTCGTAGGTGATGTGCCAGTTGTCGAACATGGGCTTAAGCTGCCTGAGCAGATTTTCGTCAGGTGATTCGAGATACCTGTTGAACTGTGTCATCAGCACAGGGGTGATGCCGTGCTGGCGGCAGATAAAGATGAAATGTTCAAGGTTCAATCGATAGCTTCGCGTGATCGCCTCGGGCTCGAATTTCTGCGCCATGCTGCGCTTGTCTGCGAACTCGTCGTCGCGTGCTGCGCTCGGCGGCTTGTGTCCGATGAGGTTATGGATGATCCATTGCTTAACCAGATTGTACTGTTTGTCTTGAACAAGGCCCCTGGTCGCGCTGGGGCTCCAGTAAGACCCGGCAACGGCAAGAAAGGTCAGGTCGTTGATGCATTCCATGAGCACCGCGACACGGGGCTTCATGGGCAGCACCTTGCCCTGCAGCAACAGCAGGCAATGCAGGGTGTTGTTGCCAGCGTAGCCGCCATTGTAGCTGTTTATGCGCTTTCCCAGCGAGGCCTCAAGCTGACGGCCCACCAAATATGGAAAACGCTCCTCCTCGCCCATGAAATGGCATTCCGTGGTGGAACCGCCGAGGAAGACCACGGAGGCATCCGGCTTCTCATGCACGGCGGAAGGTTTGATGAAACCGTTTTCATCCGCGCGCAAACGATAGAGCTTGTCCTCAAGCCCATCCGCCACGGCGAGAAGATCCCTGGAAGGCGCCTTGGAAAGGTCTGAACTCGGCCTGTGCTCGCGCATGATGAGGAAGCGCTCATAGCCTCTGTTCACCTCGTCGCGCACGACCTTGACCGCCAGAAGGGCGAGGCCCAACAGAACGAGTCCCACAAGACTGAAGACAACCGCATACACGGCCTTGCGATTGCGCTCAAACCTGTTTTCGTGCGGATCTTTTGCCATGCCTCACGTCCTGTCTGCGCATTCAGGGGTACGCTTCGCGGTGTTGGAGTCAACAAAAAAGGAGATCAGCCTGGGCCAATCTCCTTCCTGTATTTTTTGGTGCCGAAGGGGGGACTCGAACCCCCATGAGATTTCTCCCACTACCACCTCAAAGTAGCGTGTCTACCAGTTCCACCACCTCGGCAAAGATCTTTACTTCTGCTCCCCTGCGGGCTCGCCCGGCTTGGGCAAAGCCTTCTCCTCGAAGGAGACGCCACCGGGGACCGGGGCTTGCGCCGGAGCAGGTGCGGTGATTCCAGCCGCGCCCTGCGTCATCAAAGTACTATCGCTCAAAGCACTAGGCTTTGTCAAGACATTGTATGCAAGAGAAGTGACGAGAAAAATTGCCGCCAGAACGCCGGTGATGCGCACGAGCAGACCGCCAGCACCGGTGCTGCCGAAAACGGAGCCCGAACCGCCGCCAAAGATGACGCCCATTCCCTCCTGACCGGACTGCAGGAGCACGAAGATCACCAGAAAGACGCAGGTCAGGATATGGATGGTCAAAACAAGGGTTTGCAACGTATTCTCCTCGAGTGTGGCCTGTGCGTCCTTTAAGCAAGGACGATGCGGCTGAAGTCGTCAGCCTTCAAGCTCGCGCCTCCTACCAGCACACCGTCGACATTGTCAAGCGCAATGATCTCAGCGGCATTGTCAGGCTTCACGCTTCCGCCATACAGAATGCGCATCCGGCGTGCCGGTGCGCCGAAGATTTCCTCCAACAATTTGCGCACCAGCACATGGGCCTCCAGGATCTCCGCCGGACCGGCGACCAGCCCGGTGCCAATGGCCCAAACTGGTTCGTACGCCAGGGAGATGTCCTCAGGGACCACATCTTTCGGCACGTCGGCCAGGCCGAGCCGGATCTGCCTCGTCAGCACCTCGGCCAGTTGTCCGGCCTTGCGTTCCTCAATTTTCTCGCCCACGCAGAGGATAACCTTGAGTCCCGCGGCCAGACCGAATGCGGTCTTCTGGCCGACAAAGGCGTCCAGCTCGCCCAGTACGTGCCTGCGCTCAGAATGGCCGGTAAGGGCGAAGGTCGCACCGGTGTCCAGCAACATGGCGGGCGAAATCTCGCCGGTGAAGGCCCCGTGCGTGGCCGGATAGAAATTCTGCGCCCCGGTGTGGAAGCGCCCTGCCCCTCCAATCCCTGCCATCGTGGCCGAGAGGGCCGTGAACGGAGGAATCACGAGGACCTCGCGTCCGGGCGGGAGGGCGGCGGACAGACGCACCAAGTCCTCGGCAGTCTGCTTGGCCTCGGCCTGAGTCTTGTGCATCTTCCAGTTGGCGGCGAAAAGTTTGATCATGCCCGTGTGCTCCGCGGTCGAGACGTTCGTGCGTCCCGGCTTGTGTTCCTTATTCCGCGCCGTCTCCCGCAGCCGGGAAGTCCAGCCGGAACAACAGTGCGTCCTCTTTGTTATCGGGGTAATAGTTCTTGCGGGTGCCCACCTCGATAAACCCGAATTTTCGGTAAAGGTCAATGGCGCCGGTGTTAGAGCGCCGCACTTCCAGGAAACCCTGCAGGGCGTTCTCCCGTGTGCAGATGGCGATGGCCTCTCCCAGCAAGAGCCTGCCCAGCCCCTTGCGGCGGTGAAACGGGTGCGTGGCGATGTTCATGATCTCCATCTCCTGAGCGATAAGCGAGAAGGCCACATAGGCCAGCAGTACGCCGCGTTGACGGATGCCCAGGATGCGGAAGGCATGGCGCTCCAGGCCGAGAAGAAATTGCTCCCTGGTCCAGCGCGTGCGAAAGCACATGCGCTCAAGCTCCATTACCCCGCCGATGTCGTCCACCCCGAGGAGTTCGCAGTTCGCTGTTTGCATCCGGGCCTTGTCCTGCTATTTATTGATCCGCGCCATGCGCGCCGACCACTTACCTAATGAAAGGAGCATGCACGTGCCCGAAGTCCAGCCCGCCCCAGCTCCCCTTGTGGAAGTGCTCGACCAGTCGCGGCGCGTGGTGGCCCTGCTTCCAGCGAACGAGGCAGCGCGGCAGAAGCTGTGCCATCGCACGGTGGCCGTGCTGCTGTTCGACGAATTGGGACGCCTTGCTCTGCGCAGGCGACCCAAGACGCCAGCGGGCAAGCCAGGGCGCTGGGACGTTTCCGTGCGCGGTCCGGCCCTGGCCGGAGAATCCCTTCAGGACGCGGCCAGCCGGGCCCTGAAGGCGGAGCTTGGCATACATGCAGAGCGGCTGCGCCTGGTGCTGGAACTGCCCGCCCAGCCAGAAAACAACAATGAATTCCTGCACGTGTTCAGCCTTACCCGTCTGGATGGGGCTACTCCCTCCACTCAGGACCGGGAGTCGGGCGAATACAGCTTTTCGCCGGAAGAGCTTGATTGCCTGCTGCGCGACTTCCGCGAGCTCGTCTCGCCGCGCTTTTTGCTGCTGGCCGAGGCCATGAGCATCAAGGGGCTGTGGCGGCGGCGGCCCTGAGCACGTCCTGCATGGGCTCAAAGAGCCGGGCGTTGGACACAAGAATGTCCGGTCCCCCCAAGCGATAAAGCTCCGGCGTGCGCATCACGCCCACCC
>NZ_DATMYK010000208.1:0-7090 GCF_035560995.1 Humidesulfovibrio sp.
GTGTAGCGGAAGTGCCCCCCGCCCGGCCAGCGCAAAAAAAGAGGGCGTCTCCGCACACGCCCATCCACACGGAAAAACAGGTTCGTTTCAGCGCTTTAAACGCCCGCGCGGCCTTGGACAGCGGAAATGTTTCGGCGTATACAGGCCCCCGGCGTGGAATACCCCGCGCCGATGCGCCACTTTTTCAGGAGAACGCGCCCATGACAGCGGCACTGAGCCTTGAAGGCGCGGCGGGCCTCGCCCTTGCCACCTTCGTGTTCGCGGCCATTCCCGGCCCCGGCGTCACCGCCGTGGTGAGCCAGGCCCTGGCGCGGGGCCTCAAAAGCGGCCTGCTGTGGGGCTTCGGCATCGTCCTGGGCGACTGCTTCTACCTGCTGCTGGCCATGCTCGGCCTGTCCCTTGTGGCCCAGCAGCTGGGCTGGGCCTTTGTGATCCTCAAGTGGGCGGGCGCGGCCTATCTCGTTTACCTGGGCCTGCGCTGCCTGCTGGCCAAAGCGCCCCAGTCCTCCGAAAGAGCCGCCGAAAACGCCGCCGGAAACGCCGCTCCGCAGCCGGAGCACACGTCCCTGGCCCGCACCTTCCTGGGCGGCTTCTGCGTGTCCCTGGGCAATCCCAAGGTGGTGGCCTTCTACTGCGGCTTCCTGCCCGGCTTCGTGGACATGCGCGCCCTGTCCGGGCTGGACATGTTCCTGGTGGCCGCCACCATCCTGCCCACCTGCTATTCGGTCATCGCGCTGTACGCCTGGCTGGCCTCGCGCGGGCGCAATGCCGTGCGCGGCGGCCGGGTGTGGAAGTACGCCAACCGGGGCGCGGGCGCGGTGATGATCGGCGCCGGCCTCGCCGTGGCCGCGGACTAGGCGGAACCCATGTCGCATATTCTCGCCGTTTCCGACCTCACCCGCGCCCTGAAGGACGTGCTGGAGGCCGAGTTCCCCTTTGTCTGGGTGCGCGGCCAGGTGACGAACCTCGCCCGCCCGGCCTCCGGGCACCTGTATTTCACCCTCTCCGACGCCGAGGCCCAGCTGGCCGTGGTCTGGTTCAAGGGCAGCCAGGGGCGCGGCGGGAAAAGCGGTCCCGGCGCGGAAAGGATCGACCCCCTCACCGGCGAGGTGCTGGAGCCGGGCATGGACACGGCGCAGCTCTTGACGGACGGCCAGGAAGTGCTGGTGGCCGGGCGCATCTCGGTCTACGCGCCGCGCGGCAACTACCAGCTCATCGCCGAGCTGGTGCAGCCCGCCGGAATCAGCGGTCTTGCCGCGGCCTTCGAGGCCCTGAAGCGCAAGCTGGCGGACAAGGGGCTGTTCGACGAGGCGCGCAAGAAGCCCATCCCGCAGAACCCGGCCCGCGTGGCTCTCATCACCTCGCCCCAGGGCGCTGCCGTGCGCGACTTTCTGCGCCTGGCCGAGGCGCGGGGCACGGGCGCGCAGCTGCGCATTTATCCCGCCCTTGTGCAGGGCGACGCCGCGCCGGGGCAGATCGCCGCGCAGCTGGACGCCGTGAACCGCGAGGGCTGGGCCGAGGTCATCGCCCTCATCCGCGGCGGCGGCAGCCTGGAGGACCTCTGGGCCTTCAACACCGAGGCCGTGGCCGAGGCCATGGCCCGCTCGGCCATTCCCGTGGTCACGGGCGTGGGGCACGAGCCCGACGTCTCCATCGCCGACTATGTGGCGGACAAGCGCTTTTCCACCCCGTCCGCCGTGGCCACGGGCCTGTGGCCCCTGCGCGCGGACCTTATGCAGGCCGTGGACGGCCTGGAGGCCGACCTCGCGCGGGCCTTCGGGGCCATTCTGGAGCGCCGGGAGCGGCAGGTGGCCGAGCTTTCCCGCGCCCTGACCTGGCTGTCTCCGGTCAAGCGCGTGGAGCGGCTGGAGCAGGGCTGGCGCGAGGCCTCGCAGCGGCTTTTGGGCGCTGGCGAACGCTATTTCGAGGCCCGGGGGCAGGACGCGGCCAACGCCCTGCGCGGGCTGCTGCGCTCCTTCGGTCCCGCCGCCGTGGACGCCAGGGCCGGACAGACCCTGGCCCTGACCGAGCGCCTGCGCCTGGCCCTGGACCTGCGCCTGGCCGAGGCCTCGCGCCGGGCCGAGGTGCTGGGGGCGCGCCTTGCCGGGCTGGACCCGGAAGCGCCGCTTTCGCGCGGGTACAGCCTGGTGCACGTGCTGGACAAGAAGGGCGCGCCTGGGCGGCTGCTGCGCGCGGCGGCGGAGGTTTCGCCCGGCGACAGGCTGCGCGTGCGCACCGGCGCGGGCGACGTGGCCGCCATTGTCGCCGCCGCCGCCGAGCCCGTCGCAGAGGAGGGCGCATCATGAGCCGCAGACTTTTCCGTGCGCTGTGCGCGGCGCTTTGCGTCGTGCTGTCCTCGGCCCTTATGAGCGCCCCGGCCCTGGCGGGCAAAAAACGCGCAGACGCGACTCCGGCCGGTTCGCTGGCGGTTTCGCAGCCTTCGGCCGGGGAGATCCTCTGCCCGGCCACGGCGGCCATCGGCGAGCCCTTTGTGGCGCGGCTTAAGCTTGCCCGTCCGGCATCCAAGGCCGAGCTGACCTTCATGGGCCGCAGCGCGCCCCTGGTGCTGCGCAAAAGCGGCGCGGGCATGGAGGCCGCCATCATCCTGGGGGCCGACGTGCTGGACGGCAGGCCCGGCAGGCAGGACATCACGGTGCGCGTGACCCCGGCCCTCTCGACAGAGGGCGCCAAGGGCGGCAAGCCTCTCACGCTTAGGACGGGCGTGGAGCTGGTGAAGATCAAGCGCCCGGTGGAGCGCCTGACCCTGGACCCGGCCATGGTGAACCCGCCGGACGCGGAGCTGCCGCGCATCACCCGCGAACGCGCCCAGACCCGGCAGACTTTAGGACTGGCCAGCGCGCAGCGGCTGTGGAGCTTGCCCTTTTCGCGCCCGGCCCAAGGGGGCCTCTCCAGCGAGTACGGCATCGGCCGCGTGCTGAACGGCGAGCCCAAATCGCCGCACCGGGGCCTGGACCTGGAGGCCGAGACCGGCGATCCCGTCACCGCGGCGGCGGATGGCGTGGTGGCCCTTGCCGGGGCCTTCTACTACGCGGGCAACTGCGTGTACCTGGACCACGGCCAGGGCCTGCTGACCATGTACTTCCACCTTTCGGAAGTGCGCGTTGCGCCGGGCATGCGCGTGGCGCGCGGGCAGCTGCTGGGACTGGCCGGGGAGACGGGCCGCAGCACACGCTCGCACCTGCATTTCGGGGTTTCGGCGCTGGGGCGGCTGGTGGACCCCGCGCCCCTCTTTCTGTATGATGCCCTTCCATAATGAGCGGAAACCCCGCCGGAGCGAACATGGCCAAGGACAAGACGAGTTTCGAGCAGCGCCTGGAGCGCCTGAAGAGCGTGGTGGATTCCCTGGAGCGGGGCGACCTGCCCCTGGAAAAGGCCCTCGCCCTGTACAAGGAGGGGCTCGGCCTCTCCGGCGAGCTGGGCCGCCAGCTGGAAACGGCCAGGAACGAGGTGCGGCTGGTGCAGGACGGACTCTTGAAGGAATTCGCCGCCCTGAACGAGACTGCGGAAGGGGAGCCCGAGGCATGAGCGCACAGATGGAAGGCACCATGAACGTGAAGGCCGAACTCAAGAAGCGCGCGGAGGAAGTGGAGGCCTACCTGGCCGACTGCCTGCGCGCCCGCGACATTCCCGAACGCCTGCTGGCCAGCATGGAGTACAGCCTGCACGCCGGGGGCAAGCGCCTGCGGCCCGCGCTGGTGCTCTCCTTCGCGCGGATGTTCGGCGCGTCGGGCGCGCGCATCATGCCGTTCGCGGGCTCCCTTGAGCTCATCCACACCTATTCGCTCATCCACGACGACCTGCCCGCCATGGACGACGACGACCTGCGCCGGGGCAAGCCGAGCAATCACAAGAAATTTGACGAAGCCACGGCCATCCTGGCGGGCGACGGCCTGCTGACCGAGGCCTTCTGCCTCATGTTCTCCTGCGCGGACGAGGGCAACGTGCCCGCGCCCAGGCTGGTGCGCGCGGCCCAGGCCGTGGCCACGGCCGCCGGGTCCGGCGGCATGGTGGGCGGCCAGGCGCTCGACATGGAATACACCCCGCGCCAGGACGTGAGCTTCGAGGAACTGCGCGGCATGCACGCCATGAAGACCGGCGCGCTCATCACCGCGGCCTGCGTGGCCGGGGCGCTCTTGGCCGGGGCGGAGCCGCCGTTTGTGCGCCGCGCGCGGGAATACGGCATCAACGTGGGCGCGGCCTTCCAGATCGCCGACGATATTCTGGACGTGGTGGGCGACACCAAGACTTTGGGCAAACCCGTTGGCAGCGACGAACGCCAGGGCAAGACCACTTATCCCTCCCTGCTCGGCCTGGACAAGAGCCGCGAGCTGGCCCATGCCCGCGCCGAGGCGGCAGTGGATGCGCTCAAGGGCATCGAGCACGCCGAGGCCGACTTCCTGCGCGGCCTTGCCCGCTACATCGTGGAGCGCGTGAATTGACCGCCAAACCGACCCCGCCGCCGATGGTCCCCCCGCCGAACGGACGCGAGCTTCTGCAGCACGTCGTCCGGCCGGGCGATGTCTCGCGTCTGAACGCCGAGGAACTGGCCGCCCTGGCGGGCGAGCTGCGCCGCGTCATCATCGAACAGTGCTCCGAGGGCGGCGGGCACCTTGCGCCCTCGCTGGGCGTTGTGGAGCTGACCCTGGCGCTGTTCAAGGCCTTCAACCTTGAGGAGGACCGCCTCATCTGGGATGTCGGCCACCAGGCCTACGCCCACAAGCTGCTCACGGGCCGCGCGGCGGACTTCCACTCCTTGCGCAAGCTGGGCGGCGTGTCCGGCTTTCCGCGCATGGCCGAGAGCCCCTACGACCACTTCGGCGTGGGCCACGCCAGCACGAGCATTTCCGCCGCCCTGGGCATGGCCCTGGCGCGCGACCTGGCGGGCAAGAAGAACGAGGTGGTGGCCGTCATCGGCGACGGCTCCATGACCTCCGGCCTGGCCTACGAGGGCCTGAACCAGGCGGGCGGCATGGGCAGCAAGATGGTCGTGGTGCTGAACGACAACGAGATGTCCATCTCCAAGAACGTGGGCGCGCTGTCCAACTTCCTCTCGCGCAAGCTCTCGCGCCCCGCGCCGCAGCGCTTCAAGCGCGAGTTCGAGTCCTGGCTGTCGAACATCCCGCGCATCGGCAAGGATCTGGCCATGTTCGCCCGCCGGAGCGAAGACTCCCTCAAGAGCTTCTTCACGCCGGGCATGCTGTTCGAGGCCTTCCGCTTCACCTACGTGGGCCCGGTGGACGGGCACGACATTCCCGCCCTGGTGGACGTGTTCGAGCAGACCAAGGGCATGGACCGTCCCGTGCTGGTGCATGTGCTGACCAAGAAGGGCAAGGGCTACGACCCGGCCGAGACCAATCCGACCTATTTCCACGGCGTGGGCCGCTTTGAGCCGGAGACGGGCCTGGCCCCGATCAAGCTCGGCGGCGGGCCCAAAAGCTACACCGAGGTCTTCGGCGAAAGCCTGTGCCGCCTGGCGGACAAGGACCCGAAGATCGTGGCCATAACCGCCGCCATGCCCGAGGGCACGGGCACGGACTGCTTCCGCAAGCGCCACCCGGAGCGCTTCGTGGACGTGGGCATCTGCGAGCCCCACGCGGTGACCTTCGCCGCGGGCCTGGCCACGCGCGGCTTCACCCCGGCCGTGGCCATCTACTCCACCTTTTTGCAGCGCTCCTACGACCAGGTGGTGCACGACGTGTGCCTGCAGGGGCTCGACGTGAAGTTCTTCCTGGACCGCGCGGGCCTTGTGGGCGAGGACGGCGCCACGCACCACGGCGTGTTCGACATTGCCTACATGCGCCACGTGCCGGGGCTCACCTTCATGGCCCCCAAGGACGAGGCCGAGCTGGCCCAGATGGTGGCCACGGCCATGGCCACGCCCGGCCCCATGGCGGTGCGCTATCCGCGCGGCGTGGGCATCGGAGCGGAGGCGGCGGACGAGCCGGAGCTGCTGCCCATCGGCCAGGGCGAGCTGCTGCGCGAGGGCGCGGACGCGGTGATCGTGGCCCTGGGCTCCCGCGTGTATCCCGCGCTGGAATGCGCCCAGGAGCTGGAAGCCGAGCACGGCCTTTCCGTGGCCGTGTTCAACGCGCGGTTCATCAAACCCCTGCCCGAGGCGCAATTGCTGGAGCTGGCGGGGCAGTTCAAACGCATCCTGACGGCCGAGGAAGGCTGCCTGGCCGGGGGTTTCGGCTCCGCAGTCATGGAGTTCTACGCCGACCAGGGCGCGCTCTCCGGCATCGACTTCCGCCGCGTGGGCATCCCGGACCAGTTCATCGAGCATGGCGCGGCCAAGGAGCTGCGCGCCAAGGCGGGCGTGGACAAGGCGGGCATCAAGGCCGCCGTGCTGAAGCTCTGCGGACGCGGCTAGCCGCGTCTAGAAATATCCCAGCGCCTTGAGGGCCTCCAGCTGGCGCTCCTTGTCCTGGTCGCGCCCGGCGCGTTCGTCTTCGCCCTCGGCGGCCATGCGGGTGCAGGGCATGCAGCCCAGCGAGCGATAGCCCTGGTGGTACAGCTCGCAGTAGGGCAGGCATTCGCCCGTCAGGTGCGCCCACACGTCCATTTCCGTCCAGTCCAAGATGACGTTCACCTGCCAGTGTTCCGGCCCGTGCTCCGTGGCGGGCTTGAGTTCCGCGTAGGGCCGCTCTGCGCGTGAGGCGTGTTCGTCGCGCCTCAGGCCCGTCACAAGGGCCGTGACGCCGGTCTCGCGGATGACGCGGTGCAGGGGCTCGATCTTGAGGTCACGGCAGCAGGAAAGCTTGTCCTGGGCCACGGGATATGTGGCCAAGTCCACCCGCGGCCGGGCGATGCGCAGCTCCACGCCCCATTCCGCGCACAGGCGGTCGCGGAAGCCGCTCACCTCCGGGAACTTGAGGCCAGTGTCCACGCTGATGGCCCGCGGTCCGGCCTTGCCGCTGCGCGCCAGGGCCTCGCACCAGAGCGCCAGCGCCACGCCGGAGTCCTTGCCGCCGGTGTAGGCCACGGCCACCACCGCCGGATCCAGGCGCTTGAGCACGGCGTCCAGCAGCACGCGGCTGCGCGCCAGCTTGTCGGCCAGGGTGGCTTCTTG
>NZ_DATMYK010000209.1:0-4574 GCF_035560995.1 Humidesulfovibrio sp.
GGGCTTCACCCTGCTGCGCCTGAACCAGCTTGCCGAGGCCGAGGACGAATTCGCCCTGGTGCGCCGCGACCCCGCCATGGAGGGCGTCGGGCTTTTGGGCTCCGGCTGGACCCTGTACGCGCGCGGCAAGACCTCCGCCTCGGTGGACGCCTTGAACGAAGCCCTGGCCAAGGCCGGGCCCGGCACCATGCTGGACATGCTGCGCGAATCTGTGCCCGCCGACGCCCGCCTGGCCCTGGGGCTCATCGCCCTGGGACGCGGCCGCGCGGCCGAGGCCCTGAAGCAGCTGGAGGCCGCCGCGCCCGGGCCCGATGTGCTGGGCTCGCCCAAGGAACTGTTCATCGCCCTGGGCGACGCCCGCGCCCAGACCGGCGACCTCAAGGGCGCCCTGGCCGCCTGGGCCGAGGTGCCGCGCCGCAGCTCGCGCTTCACCGGCGACATCCCGCGTGACGAACTGGCCCGGCTCAAGGCCGCACGCCTGTGGGAGAAAAGCGGCAATCCGGGCGAGGCCCTGTCCTTGTACGCCTCCCTGGCCGATGGCAGGCACTACCAGGCCGAGGCTTTGCTGGGCCAGGCGCGCACCCTGCTGGGACTGGCCCGCGCCTCGGAGGCCCTGGCCCCCCTGCGCCGCCTGGTGAATTTGGATCCCAACGCGGCCGAGCCGCTGGAGCTCGCCGTACAGGCCGACCCGCTGCTGCGCCCCGTGCACAAGGACTGGGGCTTGGCCTACTTCCACCGGGGCGACTACATGGAGGCCCTGGGCAAGCTCTCGGCCTACCTGGACGACGTGAACGCGAGCGACAGCGCCGCCACCCTGGGCATGGGCTGGAGCTTCCTGCGCCTGGGCCACCTGGGACGCGCCTGGGACTGCTTCAGCGACGCCGCGCGGCTCAAGCCGACCTCCGCCGACCCGCAAGTGGGCATGGCCGCAACGGCAATGGGGCTTGGACAGCAGGCCCAGGCCCGCGAACTGCTCGACCGCGCCCTGGTCATGGAGCCGGGCAACGCCCTGGCCCTGAACACGCTGGGCCACCTGGAGCTTTCCCTGGGCGACTCGCAAAAGGCCCTGGAACGCTTCCGCGAGGCCTTGAAGGCCCGGCCGGACTACGTGGACAGCCGCCTCTCCGCCGCGCGCATTTTGTACGACCGCGCCGAATACGACGCCGCCGCGGCCGAATACTTCCGCCTGGTGACCCAGGAAAAGCGCTCCACCACAGGCTGGAACGGCCTGGGCTGGGCGCGCCTGCGCCTGGGCCAGTACGACGACGCCCTGACCGCCTTCACCGAGGCCCGCCGCCAGAATCCCTCCCTGCCCGCGGCGGCGTACGGCATGGGCATCACCCTGGCCCGCCAGGGCAAGGCCGACCAGGCCAGCCAGCGTCTGGCCGAGGCCATCTTCTTAAGCCCGGACTTCGCCGCCACGCCGGAAGTGCTGGAGCTCATGCGCTCGCGCCCGGAGTACACGGAGCTGTTCCTGGAGATGGGCGAGGCCTACGCGCGCAAGCTCTACCCCACCACGGCCGCGCCCTATCTTGAGGAATACCTGCGCCAGAACCCCAACAGCCGCCCCGGCCGCCGCGCCCTGGCCTGGGCCAGCTTCTGGGCCGGGCAGGAGGACAAGGCCCACGCCCTGTTCCAGACCCTCATCACCGTGAACAAGGACGATCCGGACGCGCACCTGGGCGACGGTCTGGCCCTGCTCTCACGCGGGCACCTGGACCTGGCGGAGCCGCACCTGCGCGACGCCGTGCGTCTGGATCCCAAGAACTCCCTGGCCTGGCGCGCCCTGGTGCTGCTCCTTACCCGCCAGGGCCGCGACAAGGAAGCCGTCGCCGCCCAGCAGCAGTCGCCACGCTCGCGCGTGGAGCGCCTGGACCGCATGAGCTCCAGCGGCTACACCGCCCTCACCGAGGGCCGCATGCGCGACGCCGTGAGCGACTTCCGCCGCGCGGTGAGCCTGGACCCCGGCCTGGCCGCGCCGCACTACGGCCTGGCCTTCGCCCTGGTGGCCCTGGGCGAGCACGAGCAGGCCCGCGAGGAATTGCTGGCCGGCGTGAATCTCGACCCCGCCTATCTGGACGAACTGGAGCTCTCGCAGCTGCTCTCCCAGCATTCGGAGCTCTCCGCCCTGGCCCAGGACCTGAGCTGGAGCCAGCTGTACGCCATGAACCTGCCCGCCGCCCGCGCCGGGTTCGAACGCATTCTGGCCACCGCCCCCGGCAGCATGGAGGCCCTGTTCGGCCTTGGGGCCACGGCCTACCTGCAGGGCGACTGGCAGCTCGCCGAGTCCTGCTTCGACAAGATCATGCCCCGCGCCCCCCTGTCCGGCTCCTCCTGGGACAAGTGGTGCCACCTGATGGATAAGCTCGGCTGGAGCGCCTACCACCAGCAGAAATACGACAAAGCCCTGCACTCCTTCGACTGGCTGCGCACCTACAACCCGGAAAAGCCCTTCGCCTCCGCCCTCGGCGGCATGGGCTGGGCGCTCATGGGCAAGGGCCAGTCCCAGCAGGCCCAGGCCCTGTTCCTGCGCTCGCTCAACGCGTTCCCGCGCAACCTCACGGCCATGCAGGGCATGACGGCCCTGAAAAAGGCCCCGGAAACCGACGATCAGGACATGGACGACGAGCCGGAACCGGAGATCAAGCCCAAGCGCAGGGGCAAAGCCGCCAAGGTCAGCCGTGCGGACCGCGCCGACAGGGACGACGACGAGCGCCCGGCCAAGTCCAAGAAAGGCAAGAAGAGCAAGGCCGAAAAGGCGGAGGCTTCCGCCGCCCCTGAAAAGACCTCGAAGAAGAAGAGCAAGAAGGACCAGGCCGAGGCCGAGGCCAAGCCCGCGAAGTCCACGAAGAAGAAGGCCGAGGCCGACGAGACCCCGGCCAAGAAAAAGAAGAAGTCCAAGAAGCAAGAAGACTAGGCCGGGCGGCTCCATTCAGCGGGAAGCAGGCCCAAGGGGACGCGCACAGGCATGCAGTTCGACCTCCCGCTTCAGACCCTTTACGCAGCCTCCCTGCTGGGCGGCGCAGCCTTCGCCCTTTCCGGCTTCCTCACCGGAGTGCGCAAGGGCCTGGACCTCATGGGGATCTTCATCCTGTCCTTCCTCACCGCCAACGGCGGCGGGGTCATCCGCGACATCCTCGTCGGGCGGCCCGTGGCCCTGGTGCACGAGGCCGAACCTTTTCTCATCACCAGCGGCGTGGTGCTGCTGGCCCTCACCCTGAAGCTGCACAAGCTGCCCCAGCTGGAACAGCGCCTCGGCTTCGTGGTCAGCGACGCCGTGGGCCTTGCGGCCTTCGGCCTTTCAGGCGCCCTTGTGGGCCTCGAGGTTCAGGCGCAATTCTTCGGCGTGCTGGCCCTGTCGCTGCTCACCGCCGCCGGGGGCGGCATCCTGCGCGACCTGCTGGTGAACGAGGTGCCCGAACTGCTGCACGGCGGCTTCTACGGCAGCGTGGCCCTGCTTCAGGGCGCGGCCATCTTCGGCCTGCACGCGGCGCAAAGCCTCAACACGGCCACCCTGCTTGCGGCCTTCTGCGCCGCCCTCGCCCTGCGCCTGATCGCCTACCGCGGCAAGTGGCGCCTGCCCAAGCCCGCAAAACCGGCGGAATAGAACCCGTCAGATGCGCGCCACGCCCAAAAATACGGCGTGCAGCGCGGCCACAAGCGTCAGAAAGGCTGCCCGCGCCGTGGCCGAAGAAAGGCCCGGAAAACGATAGTGCATGGCGTCGTGCGGGCAGGCCCCCACGCAGTCGCCGCAGAGCGTGCAGGAAAGGCCCGGCTTACCCGCCTCAATCTCCAGGCTCGTCAGGGCCGAATAGCGGCAGGCCCGCGCGCAGGAGCCGCAGCGCGTGCATGCGCCCAGATTGATGCGCACGCGCCAGGGAATGAGCTTGCCCAGCACGTTGCCCACCAGCCCGATGGGGCAGAAGGCCGTGCAGTGCGCCATGGTCCCCAGCCGCCGCGACACCACAAGCATCACTCCCACGCCCAGCAGCCCGAATCCGGCCGCAAGCCACACCGCCGTCTCGCCCGGCACGCCCAGCAGCCGCAAGGCCAGCGCCCCGCCGCAGGCGATGACCAGCGTGACCAGCCTGCCGCCAACGGTCCAACGGCGAGACAGCACGCGCGGCGGTTTGCTCCCACGGCGCGAGCACTGGTCATCCCACGCGCCGATGTAGCACAAGTGGCTGCACCAGGCCGGGCCCACCAGAAGCACCGTGGACGCGAACAGGATGGGCATGAAGAGCCCACCGCCCCGGAATATGGGCCCAGCCGCGATGAGCGCGGGCACGGGCAGGTGCAGCTTCCCGGTCATCAGCAGGTCCGTGAATCCGGCCAGCCCCAGGGCCAACTGCCCGAAGAACAGCGCCGAGAACAACGCCCAGATGCGCGGCCGCAAGCGCTTGTGTTCTTTCGGCTCCAGCATGCGCCCGGTAAGCCACGCGGCGTACAGGCCCAGAAGCAGCATCTCCAGCCAGCCTGATCCGGGCACAAAGCGGTCGACCAGCAGCACCGGCATGCTGGCCTTGCTCCGCGCCAGAGCCATCAGCCCCACCGTGAGCCAGAAAGCCCCGGCC
>NZ_DATMYK010000210.1:0-2135 GCF_035560995.1 Humidesulfovibrio sp.
TCGTAGCGCACGTCGTCCACGATATAGAAGCCGTCTTCCTTGAGCAGGCGGTCCCAGCGGTGCACGAAGAACTCGAACTTCTTGGGATCGAAATTCTCCACGCCGGTCCAGTGCCAGGTCAAGGAGCAGACCTCGTCGTCATAGCCCATGAGCGCCAGGTAGCGGGCCTTGCTGTCCAGGTACATGCGGCGGCGCAGCAGCACTGCGGCGTCCTTGATAGGCGTGGGGTCAAAGGGGGTCTGCTCGCCGTCAAGGGTCACCTCGACCATGGACTCGTCGCCCAGCTTCATGCCGCAGGTGCAGGTGTTGCCCTTGCGCCACCACTCCAGGTACTTGGTCTTGTATATGCTGCGGCCTTCCTCGCGGATCTTCTGAGCGGTGGCCGAGGAGACGGGGTGAAGGGCCAGATCGCAGCAGCGGCCGGTGATGGAAAGGTTAAGGTCCATTGCGTCCTCCAGAGTGTTTGGTGCCGACATCCGGCAGGCGTTCCATTTTGCCCGCCGTTGTAGGCTTAAGAGCAAGTCCTGGGCCAACTTCATATCCCGTGGTATTCCATGTGATATTTGTCACAAGCACGACAGACCCCCAAAACGGCGGACGAATTTTGCGTCCGTCCCCCTTGACCTTCGGCCCGGCCAGAGGCAGATTCAACTCAAGAGCATGTCCAACGGCCTTCGGGGGAAACACTGTGCACCATTCCTTGGGGAAACCCTTTCCCTGTACCTCGCTCTGTTCATTCATCATGGATTCCGTGGCCGACGGAATCTTCACTGTCGACCGCGACTGGAACATCATTTTCTTTAGCCAGAGCGCCTCGGACATCGTGGGCGTCAGCGCCGAGCGCGCCGTGGGCCGCAAATGCTGGGAAGTCTTCCGCACCGAGGGCTGCAGCGACTATTGCGTGCTCAAGCAATGCATAGCAGAGGACCGCAAGATCGTGGGCCGCATCATGATAGTGGAACGCGAAGACGGCGCACGCGTGCCGGTGAGCGTCTCCGCGGCGCCGCTGAAGGACCACGCAGGCAATGTCATAGGCGGGGTGGAAAGCTTCCGCGACCTCTCCGTGGCGCCCGGCAAACGCGGCGCAACAAAGCTGCCCAAGGGCTTCTGCTCACGCGACCCCAACATGGCGGAAATTCTGCGCATTCTGCCGCAGGTGGCCGAGAGCGAAGCAACCGTGCTGCTCCTGGGCGAATCCGGCACGGGCAAGGAGTTCTTCGCCCGGGCCATCCACGACCTTTCCCCGCGCCACAAGGGGCCCTTTGTGGCCGTGAACTGCGGCGCCCTGCCGGAACACCTCATGGAGTCGGAGCTCTTCGGCTACAAGGCCGGAGCCTTCACCGACGCCCGGCGCGACAAGCCCGGACGCTTCCAACTGGCCGAGGGCGGCACCATACTCCTGGACGAAATAGGCGACCTGCCCCTGCCCCTGCAGGCCAAGATCCTGCGCGTGCTGCAGGAGCGCGTGTTCGAGCCCCTGGGTGGCATCACCGGCGTCGCGGCCGACGTGCGCGTCATCGCCGCCACCAACCGCGACCTGGAACGCATGGTGGCCGAGGGCTCCTTCCGCCAGGACCTTTACTTCCGCATCAACGTGGTGCGCATGACCCTGCCCCCCCTGCGCGAACGCCGGGGAGACATCGCGCTCCTGGTCGACGCCGCCCTGAAAAGCCGCAACCTCACCAGCGGCAAGGATATCGAAGGGCTCTCGCCAGAGGCCATGCGCCTGCTGATGGCCCACCCGTTCCCAGGCAACATCCGTGAATTGCAGAACATCCTCGAATACGCCTGCATTCTCTGCCCCGGTGGGCTCATCCAGGTGGAGCACCTGCCCGCCGATGTGCGCGCCTGCGAGCATCCCAGCCCCAGCCAGACCGGCCTGAACGGCCCAATGACCATGGACGAGATACGTTACCGCGCCGCAATCGAGGCCGTGGAACGCAACGGCGGCAACAGAAACGCCGCCTGCCGCGAGCTGGGAATCTCCAAGGACACCCTGCGGCGCATCCTGAACCGGGCCGACGAGAACCCGCTGGATGTGGCCAACCAGGCCTGGACCTGAGCCCGGACGCGAATCTCGTCCCGGCAGGGGCAAAAGACGCAGAATTCGTCCGTTCGCGCGCTCTGTCGGCCAG
>NZ_DATMYK010000211.1:0-11954 GCF_035560995.1 Humidesulfovibrio sp.
GCCGCCAAGCCCGCCGCGAAACCGGCAGGGAAGAAATAGGCCTCGTCCGCAGCCCGCCCGCCCGGCGGCTCAAGGAGAAAAGCGATGCATACCCTGGTGCTCATTCGCCACGGTCAGAGCGTGTGGAACCTGGAGAACCGCTTCACCGGCTGGACCGATGTGGACCTCTCCGCCCAGGGCCTGGCCGAGGCCGAGGAGGGCGCGCGCCTGCTGAAGGAAGGCGGCTTCGTCTTCGACCGCTGCCACACCTCCTACCTCAAGCGGGCCATCCGCACCCTGTGGACCGTGCTGGAGCGCATGGACCTCATGTGGCTGCCGGTGGAGACCACTTGGCGGCTCAACGAGCGGCACTATGGCGCGCTGCAGGGCCTGAACAAGGCCGAGACCGCGAAAAAGTACAGCGATGAGCAGGTGTTCCAGTGGCGGCGCAGCTTCGACGTGCCACCCCCGGCCCTTGACCCCGCCGATGGCCGCTTCCCCGGCCATGATCCACGCTACGCCGCGCTTTCCGAGGCCGAGCTGCCGCGCTGCGAAAGCCTCAAAACCACCATCGAACGCGTCATGCCCTACTGGCACGAGGTGCTGGCCCCGCAGATCCGCTCCGGGCAGCGGCTGGTCATCGCCGCGCACGGCAATTCCCTGCGCGGGCTGGTGAAGTACCTGGACGGCATGGGCGACGACGAGGTGGCGGGCCTGAACATCCCCACGGGGGTGCCGCTTGTGTACACCCTGGACGAGAATCTCAAATCCCTGGGCCGCCGCTACCTGGGCGACCCAGAGGCCGTGGAGCGCGCAGCCAAGGCCGTGGCCGACCAGGCTAAAGGCGTCAAAGGCTGACACCCGTGCCAGGCAAACTTTCCTCCGCCCAGGCCGAAAACGCCTGGGCCTTTGACGTTCCGGCCTTCCGCCGGGCGCTGCTCGGCTGGTTTTCCGCCAATGCCCGCGATTTGCCCTGGCGCAGGACCCTTGACCCCTACCATGTCTGGCTCTCGGAGATTATGCTCCAGCAGACGCAGATGGACCGGGCCGTGGGCTATTTCGAGCGCTTTCTGGAGCGTTTTCCCGACATGGCCAGTCTGGACGCGGCCGGAGAGGACGAGGTGCTCAAGCTCTGGGAGGGCCTGGGCTACTATTCCCGCGCGCGCAACCTGCGCAAGGCCGCCCGCGTGGTCATGGAGCGCCACGGCGGGGCCTTCCCCCGCACGCATGCGGACATCCGCGACCTGCCGGGAGTCGGCCCGTACACGGCCGGGGCCATCGCCAGCGTGGCCTACAACACGCCCGTGCCAGCCGTGGATGCCAACGTGCTGCGCGTGTTCGCCCGCTTGCTGGACATGGCCGACCCCGTGGACAGCCCGGCCGTGCGCCGCCGTATGGAAGCCGCCGCCGAGGAGCTTCTGGACCCGCACGACGCCCGGAGCTTCAATCAGGCACTGATGGAGCTTGGGGCGCTCATCTGCGCGCCGCGAAAACCGCGTTGCGAGGCCTGCCCGGTGCGGGAATTCTGTCTGGCGCGCCAGCGCGGCACGGCCGAGGCCCGGCCCGTGACCAAGCCCGCGCCGGAGATCATCCGCATCGACATGGCCTGCGGCGTGCTGGCCAGCCGGGGGCGGCTGTTCATCCAGAAGCGCAGGCAGGGCGATGTCTGGCCCGGTTTGTGGGAGTTCCCGGGCGGGGTGCTGGAGCAGGGCGAAAGCCCGGAACAGGCCCTGGTGCGCGAATGGCGCGAGGAAACCGGCCTGCCCGTTGCGCCCGCGGGCAAGATCGCCGTGGTGCGCTCCAGCTACACGCGTTACCGCATCACCATGCACGGCTTCTACTGCCGGGTGGAGAACGGCCTGGACCCGGAGAGCGCCTATTGCCTGAACGAGGCCGACGAGGCGCGCTTCGTCACGGCCGAGGAGATCAAGCGCTTCGCCTTTCCCTCGGGCCATGCCCGGCTGGTGGCCAAGCTTTTGACGGACCTGCGCCTTGATGCCTTTCTTCTCGCTTCCTGATACGTTCTAACTACCGGATATCGCATCCTGAATCGAGTCAGGCATGGAAGATGCTTTGCCGCATGCGTAGACGTGTCGTGGTCAACCACCTGACACGGCCATGCGGCGGGCAAGCCGTTTGGCTGGCGGGAAACGGCACCGGAGGGAACAGATGTCCGGAAGCACAAACATCACGGAAGCCATCCGCGTTTTGAAGGACGCCGAATCCGGCGCGGGGCTCCAGCGCGGCCTTGGCGCGGGCGGCAAGCCAGATCCGAAAACCGTCGCCTTCCAGATGCAGATGCGCATGGCCCAGCAGGCCATCGGCGCAAGCTCCATCACGGGCGAGGAACCTGCCGGAGAATCTTTCGGCATGGACATGTCCATGGCCTCGGACAGCATGATGATGGACGCCTTGTCCACCATCGCGCGGCTTACAGGCCAGGGCTTGCCCAACCAGAAGGCCGTGGCGGCGGAGTCCCCGGAAAAGGCGTTCACGCGCAATCCCACGGCCGTGGGCGGTTCGGGCATCGGCGCCATCGCCGCCATGTTCGAATCCGGCGAAAAGGGCATCGCGGCCATCGGCTTCGACCGCACCGGCGGCACCAGCTACGGCAAGTTCCAGATTTCTTCCCGCGCGGGCACCATGAACCGCTTCCTCTCCTTCCTGGCTGAGCGCGACCCGGCCATTGGCGAGCGCCTGCGCAAGGCCGGTCCGGCCAACACGGGCTCCACCCAGGGGCGCATGCCCGCGGAGTGGGCCAGGATCGCCACGGAGATGCCCGAGCGCTTCGAGGCCTTGCAGACGGAATTCATCAAGAAGGACCATTACCAGCCCGCGCGCGAGAAGATCCTCGTGCAGACCGGGGTGGACATCGAAACCGCCAAGCCCGCCCTGCGCGAAGCGCTGTTCAGCACCGCCGTGCAGCACGGGGCCAGCGGCGCGGCGCGCATCTTCAACCAGGCCATCGACAAGTTCCTGGGCAAGGGCGGCGCGCAGAGCGCCGCGGCCAGCGCCGCCACGGGCTCCGTGGGTGGCGGCAGAAACTTCGAGCAGGCCTTGGTGAGCGAGGTGTACAGCAAGCGTCAGAACCAGTTTGGCGGCTCCACCGAGGCCGTGCGCGCCAGCGTGCGCGGGCGGCTGAAGCAGGAGAAGGACATGGTGCTGGCCATGCTTGAAAAGCAGGGGATGAACCGGGTGGTGTGATTCGGGAGACCGCCGCCTGTTTCTGAATGGCCCGCCTCGGCGGGCCTTTTTATTTGCGGGCGTCCGCTTCCTGTGCGGGCTGCGGCGGGGGCAGCAGGGCCTCGCGCGGGGTGGTCCCGAACTCGCGCCGGAAGGCGGCGATGAAGGCCGAAGTGGAATTGTACCCGCAGTCCAGCGCCACCTTGGTGACGCTTTCCCCGGCTTCCAGCCCGTTCAAGGACTTGAGCAGCCGCAAGCGCCTGCGCCAGGCCCGGAACGAAAGCCCGGTGTCGCGCAGGAACAGCCGCGTCATGGTGCGGCCGGAAAGCCCGGCCCCGGCGGCCAGCTCCGTCAGCGTGCGCTGGTCGTCAGGCCTTGCTTCCAGTTCCGCACTCACGGCCGCCAGTCGCTCGTCCAGGGGCAGCGGCAGGGAGAAGCGCACCTCCTGTAGCATGCCCAGCTGATCAAGCAGCACGGCCACCAGCCGACCCTCGGGCCCGGCCTCGTCATACTCCACGGGCAGGCGCGTCACCGCGCGGATGAGTTCCCGCACCAGGGGCGTGACGCCCAGCACCCGGCAGCGGTCCAGGCCTTCCAGGGCGGGCACGGCGACTTTTACAGAGTCTGGCCGGATGTACAGGCTGCGCATCTGCGTGCGCTCTGTGGTCACCACGCTGTGCTGTAAGCCGGGGGGAATCCAGATGGCGCGCTGCGGCGGGGCCAGGTAGCTGCCCTGGCGCGAGCGCACGCCGAGCACCCCGCGCGTGGCGAAGGAAAGCTGCACCCAGGGGTGGCTGTGCTCCCGCACCCAGGAGGGCTGCGAAAGCGCCTCCACCCGCGCAAACACGGGCCGGGGCAGGGCGCTCAAATCTGGGAGGATGCGTTCCATACGTTGTTGTCCGTTTGGCGACATAATTTGTCGTTTCGAAGATAGACGACAATATCAAGGACCGCGTAGCAAGGCCAGAAGAAAGCCGCACTTCCCCCTGCGCGGCCAACACCTTCAGAAAGGATGACCTCAATGCTCGCCAACCGCTTGAAGAAGATGGCTAAGGACTGGTTCCTGTTCGGCATGATCAGCGCCGTCATCCTGGCCACCCTGTTCCCGGACTTTGGCCGCAGCGGCGGCACCATGCGCGCCGACGTGGCCTCGGACGTGGGCATCTTCCTGGTGTTCCTGTTCCACGGCATCGGCCTGTCGACCGAGAGCATGAAAAAGGGCCTGCTGAACTGGCGCCTGCACCTGACCGTGCAGACCATGACCTTCGTCATGTTCCCCATCTTCTGGTTCGGCTTCCGCGCCCTCTTCAGCGGCGTCATCCCCGAGGACCTGATGCTCGGCTTCCTCTACCTCTGCGCGCTGCCGTCCACCATCTCCTCGTCCGTGGCCATGACGGCCATAGGCAAGGGCAACGTGCCCGCGGCCATCTTCAACGCCACCCTGTCCAGCCTGCTGGGCATCTTCCTCACGCCGGTGATCATCAGCCTGGCCCTTTCCACCAGCGGCGGGCAGAGCCTTTCACTCATCGACGCCATGATCAAGATAGCCATTCTGCTGTTCCTGCCCTTCGCCCTGGGCCAGGCTCTGCGCCCGGTCATCGGCAAGTGGTTCAGCCGCTACAAGAAATACATCAACAACTTCGACAAGGCCGTCATCCTCATGCTCGTGTATGCCTCGTTCTGCGATTCCGTGAAGGGCGGGCTGTGGACCAACTATGGCCTGGGCACCATCGGCATGACCATGGCCGGAGCCGCCTTGATCCTCGTCGTGGTGCTCTGCGCCACCACTTTCATCGCGCGCCGCCTGGGCTTCAACAAGGCCGACGAGGTCACCGCCGTCTTCTGCGGCTCCAAGAAGACCCTGGCCTCCGGCGTGCCCATGGCCAAGCTGCTCTTCGGCGCGCACCCGGCCCTGGGCGTCATCGTGCTGCCCATCATGTTCTACCACCAGTTGCAGCTCTTCGGTTGTTCCATCCTGGCCGAGCGCTATGCCCGGCGCGTGGAGGAAGCCCACCCTGAGACGGACCTGGAGCCCGCGCCCGTGCGCGAGCCGGTGGGGGCGTAAGGGAAGAGGGAAGGCGGAACGTAAGAGAATATGCTCCGCAGGCCAGAGGGCACGAGGCCCCCTGGACCCCCTTTAGGGAAGAGGACGGCGGCGGGTTCCTGGGCATGGCCTCGGAACCCGCCGTGTTTTTTGGGGGAGCGGGAAGGGGTTTAGCGCACCAGCCCGGCCTTGACCGCAAAGGGATCCCAGGCCGGATCGCGGTGTGCGTCGTATTCGGTGATCTGCGCCAGCCACTCGCTCAAGGGCTGGCCGTACAGGCGGGCGATGACCGCCAGGGTCATGTCCATCCCGGCCGAGACGCCGGAGGAGCTGACCACCGTGCCGTCATCCACCCAGCGCGCCTGTTTGACCCAGTGCACCTTGGGCCCGGGCGCGGTGGAGGACGCAAAGGCCATCTTGTTCGTGGTGGCGGGCCTGCCGTCCAGAATGCCCGCCGCGGCCAGCAGGGACGCGCCGTTGCACACGGACATCACGACCTTTGCCGTGCGCGCCTGGGCGCGCAGCCAGTCCAGGGTCGCGGCGTCGCGCACCAGGGGCACGGCCCCGATGCCGCCTGGCACCAGCAAATAGTCCAGCTTGGGCGCGTCGGCATAGCCGTAGTCGGCCACGGTCTTCGGCCCTTGGTTTGAGGGAACCTCGCCGCGCGTGGCCGCGATGGTCACCAGGCGCACGCCGACGCGTTTTTCCTCGCCGCCCCAGAAGCGGGCCGGGGCATGCTTGAGGCTGCCCCACATCTCCATGGGACCGTAGGCGTCCAGCATCTCGAAGCCGGGAAAGAGGAGCACTCCGACGGTGACTTGGCTGGCGGCCTGGGCCGGGCGCACTTCGTACATGGCTTCCTCCGCTGGTTTGAGAGATTGCGCTTGCGCCGGAACCGAAAGGGCGGACGCGAGCAGCAAGGACACAAGGGCAAGACGCAACGCAAGGCGTTGCATGGCGATACGTTTCATATGCTTCTCCTGAGTGTTAGCGCCAGGCACCGGAACGGAACCTGTCCCGGTACTGGCCGGGGGTGATGCCGAAGCGGCGTGCAAAGGCCAGGCGGAAGTGCTCGCCGGACTGGAAACCACACTCCCGGGCGGTGGTCTCCAGTGCCTGCGTCGATTCCTCCAGGCGTTTCACAGCTGCTTCAAGGCGGATGCCTTCGATGAAATGGGCCGGGGTCGAGCCGGTTTCGCGCTTGAAGACCCTGGCGAAATTGCGCGGGCTCATGGCCGCGTGCTCGGCCATGTCCTCGTTGCGCAGGGGGCGGTGGTGGTTTTCGCGCAGCCATTGGATCGTCGGCGCCAGGGAGCCGCCTTCATGGAACTGGGCCAGAAGGGCGGTGCTGAACTGTGACTGCCCACCCGGACGCTTGAGATAGAGCACCAGCACCCTCGCGACGTTCAGCGCCAGGTCGCGGCCGAAGTCCTCCTCCAGCAGAGCCAGGGCCAAGTCGATGCCCGCCGTCACCCCGGCCGAGGTGTAGACGGAGCCGTCCTTCACGTGCAGGGCGTCAGCCTGGACTTCGATGTTTGGAGAAAAGGCGCGGAGCTGCTCGACCTTGAGCCAGTGGGTGGTGGCCCGGCGGCCTTCCAGCAGGCCCGCGCGCGCCAGAATGAAGGCTCCCGTGCAGATGGAGCCCACGCGCCGCGCCTGGGGAGCGGCCTCGCGCAGCCAATCCACCAGGGCCTGCGGCGCATGCTCCGCCACGGGGCCTCCGGCCACAAGCAGGGTGTCGATGCCGCTGCACTGCGTCCAGGCCGCGTCCGTCAAGAGCCGGATGCCGGAGGCGGTGTGCACTGCAGCGTTGCCGGTCTCGCCAGCGATCAGGATGCGGTAGGGCGATTCCGTACCGCCCGCCTGGAGGTGCAGGGTGTTGGCTGCTGAGAAGACGCTCAAGGGACCGGTGATGTCCAGAATCTCAGCACGTTCATGAGCGAGCATGACGATGAGGCGCGGGGTGGCTGGGGCGTTTGGCTCTTGCTTCATGGCCGCACCCTAGGTCATGCCTCATGTTGGCACAATGACAAGAATCACGACATTTCTGCCAATCCGGGCCAGCCTTCCTCTTCTTTCCCTTGCGCGTCCAGGGGGGCATACACCCTGGCGTGACGCGGAAAAGGAACTTCCTACCAAGGGCAACAACCAAATTCATGGGTTTCTTCTTGTGAATGTTGCCTTTTGGCGTCGTCAGGTCTCTTTTGCCCCACCCCAAAAACGGCGCCATTGGAAAGGGCAGCAGCAAGAGGTTGGTATGAAAACGAAACACCCAACCCCATAAGCGCCACAGAGCTGTGTCTCCATTCGTGTTTCAACCCAAACCCAGGCATGGGGCGCAGGACTCCTCTGCATACGGATCACCGTTGCCGGACGCTGTTTTAACGCGTCTGGGCCAAGTCCGGCCATGGCATTGAGCCGTTTCGGGACGCCCGCCCTAGAAAGTTACGGACAAGCTGACGGACCCGAACAGCTGCCCACCTTTCTGTCCGTAGAATTCCTCTGTGCGGTACACGTGGGTGTAGGTCAGCTTTGCTCGCCCCAGCACCAGACCAACGCCTCCCATGAGGTCGGCGACCAAGGCTTTCTTGGGAACGTGCGGGCCGTTTTCCCAGGTATTGCCGTCAAGGAAGATATTGCGCGCCACCGCGCGAGCCTCGGCCCCGGCAAAGAAGTGCAGACCGAAGTCGGTGTCCACCCGCAGGCGCGGGTCATCTGGGGCGGCTGGCGCGCTCACCCCTCCGCCGGGCTGGATCAGGGAGGTGCCGAAGTCCCATGGCAGACGGTAGCCAAGACGCGTTTCGAAACCGGCGGCGGCGTGGGTTTGCACATTGCCCGCCGTGGCCCGGACGTGGGGCAGCAGGTCCCAGGCCATGTCATGTCCCAGGTCCAGCCGCGCGGCGCGCAGGGTGCGCTGCCAGGAGAGCACGATGCCCGGCTCGTCTTGCAGTTGGCGGCCCCAGCCCCGGACCCGTTCAAAGCCCATGATCGCGTGGTAGTTGTTCTGGGTTTCCTCGGCCAGGGCCGAAGGTCCGACAACGCCGATGCTCGTTTCAAAGGTGTCGAGCTGGGTGGCGGTCTTGGCGTGCAGGGCCAGGGAAATGTAGCCCCACCCTGAGAAAGGCCTGTCGTCGGGCTGCACTATCCCGCTCCGCGTGTCCTGGGGCACGTACATGTTCTGCCCCAGGGAAAGCGCCACGTTGTACTGCTGCCCGGGCTCGTTCACAAAGGGCAGTATGCGCAGATACGGCAACACGAACTCAGGCAGGCGTTCATCCTCGGCGTACTTCTTGAGATCGCCGGAGACCCAGGAGAGCTTGATGCCGTTGGTGTAGTGGTTGTCCGTTCCGGCGAAATAGTCGTTTTCTTCTGTTATGATGAGTGTTGACGCTGTGTTGGCGGGCTGCTTGGATTCGGCGGCGTGCCCGGGGCGGGCAGGCAGCACAAGCAGCAGCGCCGTGGCAAACGCAAGAAGGACGCGGAAATCGTGGCGCATTCGCAAAAACCTGCCCTGGTTGGCCGTGGTGGGGATTAGGCAACGCTGCGCAGGCCATCCGGCGGGCAGGGCCGTCAGGCGAAGCCCTGCACTGGCGCTTCAGGACCGCAGCTTCGCGACGGACAGGGTCCGGTGACCCTGCCGCCGCGATAGCGCGGCCTGTTTTGTCTGGCTACTAGTGGCCGCCCTTCTGATTGCCGTACAAACCGCCGGCAACCGCGCCCAGGCCGCCGCCGATGAGCGCGCCGACGCCAAGGGAGCCGCCCGTCAGAGCGCTGATGCCAAGGCCCGCGCCAGCGCCGATGGCGCCGCCGGACAAGGCTCCCTGCTGGGTCTTGGTCATTTGCGTGCACGCGGAAAAGCCCAGACACATGACCAACAACATTGCGATGAATGCCTGTTGCATACTGTTCCCCTTACTTCTTCCAGTTGGGTGCGATCATCTCGTGCCAGACCACGTCCAGCACATTTCTGCGCAGCTTGGTGGGGTTGTTCGCGTAATACGCGTCGACCCGGCTCACCATGTCGGACCAGCGCGCATCCTTGAAGGCCGCCACCCAGCCTTGAACGAAACGGGATGGCTCTTCGGAACGCTTGGTGCGCAGATGGTACTCAAGGACCACGGCGTTGCTGACGCCGAGCAGGAAGGCCCGCTTGTCGGAGTCCGTCGAATGCGTCCAAACCTTGCCATCGATGTCCGGATCGGAGTTTTCCATGGCTCCCTGGGCCAGAGCGGAACCAGCGCCCAAGAGCAGCAAACTCATAAGCGCGAACACTGCAAAACATCTGTGGTTTCTCATCGTTACCTCTGGGACTACATGTTGTCGGGCGTGGACTTGGCGCTTCGCGGCGGGAAGAATCGCCGCTGCCGCGCTATTTCCCTGCAATCTTTTTGATGTCGCCAGCCTTCTGCTGAATCTTGCCGGCCACGTTCTCGGCCTTGCCTTTGGCTTCCAGCTCCTTGTTGTCGATGACCTTTCCGACAACCTCCTTCACCTTGCCGGTAACCTGGTGCATCTTGCCTTTGACTTGGTCCTTGGTGCTCGACTTCATGATGTTTCTCCTGTGCTGTTGCAGGGTGTTCCGATCATTCCGGCTACAGCCTGCCGGTAAACAGCAGGACCACCAGAATGATGACAAGGAGTCCGAAGCCGCCGCTTGGGCCGTAGCCCCAGGTGCGGCTGTGCGGCCACACGGGGATGACACCCAGGAAGGCGAGGGCCAGGATAATGAGGAGAATGGTGCCGAGTGGCATGGTCGTGACCTCCTTTTACGGGTCGCGGTTCTTGATTGGTGCCGTGCGGCAGGCCCGCGCGAGGGGATCAGGCATCCCGTCGCGGTCCCGTCCGCAGCGCTTACTGCTTGCCCTTGATGCGGATGTCGTTCTTGACGCTCTTCACGCCCTCGACCTTGGCCGCCAGCTTGGCCGCGGTGTCAGCCTCGGCCTGGTAGCCGACGAAGCCGGTCAGCTGCACAACGCCCTTGAAGGTCTCAACGCTGATCTCGGAGGACTTCAGGCTCGCGTCCTTGAGCAGGGCGGCCTTGACCTTGGCGGTGATGGCGGCGTTGTCCACAAACTCGCCCGTCCCTTCCTTGGTGGCGTTGCTGGCGCTCTTGACCTGCACGTCGTTGCGCACTTCGGTGACGCCCTGGACCTTGCGCGCCGTTTCGGCTGCGGTGGCGACCTCGGCCTTGGAGCCGACAAAGCCGGAGAGCTGCACAACGCCCTTGAAGGTTTCCACGTTGATCTCGGCGGACTTCAGCGAGGGAGCCTGAAGAATCTCGGCCTTGACCTTGGCGGTGACCGCCGCGTCATCGACATATTCCCCGGTGCCCTCCTTGTTGGGGGTGGAGGAGCAGCCGAAGGCCACGGCCAAAAGCGTGGCAAGACCCAGCAAAGAGATTCTCTTCCGTAACGTCATATGATTGCTCCTTGGGGGGATGGATGACAGTGTTGCTCATGGTGCACGTTACAGGGTCCGTAAAGTTTTAAACCCATGCGCGGCGGCGTCTAGCTGAGGTGCTTCTGCCCGCACACGCGGCAGATCCCGGCGCAATCATTCAACGGCCTTGGCGTAAGGGGCGCGCGCTTGAGAAGCGGGGAGCAGCGCCTTAAAAAGGCCAGCGGCACCCGGCGTTCCTCAAGAGCCTTTTGGATCAGCCGCAGATCGAGGACCAGAAGCGCGGCCCCTGCGGCGGCCACGGCGGCCAAGCTCAGCATTCCGCCCGGATCATCAAGGGCGAAGCGGTACAGCAAGACGGCGAGCACCGCGCCGAGCATGCCGACTCCGCCGTCTCCGATGACGCCGAGGCGCCCTCCCCGGTTTACGGCCCGCGCCAGTAGGCCCGTGGCCAAACCGATCAAGGCGTACCAGATGAAGTCTCCCATTCGTTTTTCCTCCTTTGCGCCGCTGGGGCGCGCAATGCTCTGTGCGGCGCCTTGTCCCGAGGTGCGCATGCCCGATCCTGGACACCTTGCCGCAGGGCGCCCTAGGGCGGTGCTTCAAGGAATGCAATGGCTTCGGGAAGCTCCGCGAAGTGGTGGATGATGTAGTCCGGCTTCGCCCGTTCCGATTTGCTCCGCCCCTGGTTGGAAGCGAAGTATATCGTCTTCAAATCGAGCTGCTTGGCCCCATACACGTCGCGGAACATGTCGTTGCCCACGAACAAGGCCTCGCGAGGCTCCAGGCCAAGGCCGTTCAAGGCCGCCCGGAAGATTCTCGCATCCGGCTTGCGGAACCCGTAATCGCCGGAAACAATGATGGGGTTGAAATACCCTGCAAGATCCAACGCGCGCAGCTCCGGCAGGGCCCACGCGGTTTGGGCGTCCGAAAGGGCTGCCAGCCTGTAACGCCCGGCCAGGCCGTCCAGGGTGTTCCGCACTTCCGGGTACAGGCGCAGACGGAAGCGTGAGATGCCCCGGTACATTTCCGCCAGCACCAGGGGCAGCACGCGCAGCTTTTCCTCCGGCAGGGCCTGGCAGGCCTCCGGCCTGCGCTCCAGAAACTCCCGCCACAGGGCGACGGCGTCGAATTCGGGGTAGTCCTCGGCGCTGGCGCTGCGCTGGCCATCCATGATTTTGTAGTATTCGTCCCGCAGGTCCCAGCGGTGGATGCGTATGCCCTGGTATGTGAGAAAATGGCTGATGCCGCGGTAAATCTCCTCGCTGCCTTCATCCGTGTGGATGTTGATGAGGGTGCCGTTGATGTCGAAGATGATGGCCTTTACGTTCATGGCAATGCCCTCAGTGTT
>NZ_DATMYK010000212.1:0-2667 GCF_035560995.1 Humidesulfovibrio sp.
GAATCAGCACTGCTGTTGCACAGGACGCATCTGGGCGCGGGCGGACGTGAGTCTTCCCGCGCCCTTGCCCTTACCGGGAGCCTCTGCTACCGTGGAGTCGCTGGTCGGGATTTCCTCCCGCCTCCCCCCCGTCTGGAGCCGCGCACGCAGCGGCCCAGAGGAGACGCCCCGAAGGAGCCGCCCATGCAGGCACCCACGCTCTCTCCGATGAACACCATCGATCTTGCCGCTTGCCGCGACCAGGACTTCATGGACGCTGTTGCGCGGGAATCCGGCCAGGACCTCAAGAGCTGCTACCAGTGCGGCAACTGCACGGCCGGCTGCGCCTACACCGAGGACTACGACATCCCCGTGCATCAGGTCATGCGCCTGGTGCAGCTGGGCATGAAGGACGCGGCGCTCTCCTGCCGGTCCATCTGGCTGTGCGCCACCTGCCAGGCCTGCACCACCCGCTGCCCCAACAACATCCAGGTGGCGGTGGTGATGGACGTGCTGCGGCACATGGCGCGCCGGGCTGGCCATGCGCCGGAGCGGCTGGTCAAGGGCTTCGCCGATTCCTTCCTGACCTCCGTGGCGCGGCACGGCCGCGTGTTCGAGGCCGGGCTGGCCGCCTGCTTTGCCATCAAATCCGGCAAGCCCCTGCAGGACGCGGGCTTGGGCCCGGCCATGCTTTCGCGCGGGAAGCTGGCCTTCATGCCGCATGAACCGGGCGGCACGGCCAAAGCCGAGGTGGCCGCCATTTTCGCCCGCTTCCACAGCGGCGCGGCGGAGGGCGAAAAATGAGCGCGCGCCTGGGCTATTATCCCGGTTGTTCCCAAAGCGGCACCGCCGCTGAATACGACATTTCCACCCGGGCCTGTTGCAAGGCCCTGGGCATTGAACTGGCCGACGTGCCGGACTGGACCTGCTGCGGCTCCACGCCCGCGCACACGGTGGACCATCACCTGGCCGGTGCGCTGGCCGCGCGCAACCTGCTCCAGGCCGAGGCCGCTGGCTTCGACCGCGTGACCACGCCCTGCCCCAGCTGCCTCTCGGCCCTGAAAACGGCGGACGCGCACCTGGCCGACGAAACCTACAAAGCCAAGGTCGAGGCCCTGCTGGGCCGCCCGGCCCCCGGCCCTGTGGACTGCCAGAGCACGCTGCAGGTGCTCTTTGAGCAGATCGGTCCCGAGGGCGTGAAGGCCCGCGTGAAGCGGCCCCTTTCCGGCCTGCGCGTGGCCCCATATTACGGCTGCATCCTGAACCGCCCGCCCGGGCTCATGGCCTTTGACGACCCGGAAAACCCCATCGCCATGGACCGGCTGCTTGAAGCCTGCGGCGCGGAAATCGTGGACTTTCCCTTCAAGACCGAGTGCTGCGGCGCGGCCTTCGGCATGCCGAGGCTCGACGTCATGCAGAGGCTTTCCGCGCGAATCCTCGACATGGCTGAAAGCACGGGCGCGGACGTCATCGCCGTGGCCTGCCCCCTGTGCCAGATGAACCTGGACCTGCGGCGCGGGCAGGTGAACAGCGCGTCCGGGCGCAACATCCAGATTCCGGTGCCTTTCTTCACCCAGCTTTTGGGCTTGGCCCTGGGCCTGCCCGAGGCCGAGCTGTGCTTCGGCAAGCTGGTGCTGCCCCTTTCCCCGGCCCTGGCGGCCGCGGATCAGCGCGAAGCTTCCCGCGCAGCCGAAGCGGAAGCCAAGGCCGCGGCAAAGGCCGTCAAAAACGGCACGCTCCGTTCAGAGCCAGTTTGCAAGGAGGACGCGCCATGCGCATAGGCGTCATGGTCTGCCACTGCGGCAACAACATCGCCGCCACCGTGGACTGCGAGGCCGTGGCCGCCGCCGCCCGCGACTTTCCGGATGTGGTCTACGCCACGGACCACATGTACGCCTGCTCCGACCCCGGACAGAAGACCATCGAACAGACCATCCGCGACCTCAAGCTCGACGGCGTGGTGGTGGCCTCCTGCTCGCCCCGGATGCACGAGGTGACCTTCCGCCGGGCGGTGGAGCGCGCGGGGCTGAACCGCTACATGTTCGAGATGGCCAACATCCGCGAGCACGTGGCCTGGATTTCCCTCGACCGCAAGCGCAACACCCAAAAGGCCACGGACCTGGTGCGCATGGCGGTGGAGAAACTGCGCGTGGACCGGCCGCTGACGCCCAAGAGCTTCGACGTGCAGAAGCGCGTGCTCATCGTGGGCGGCGGCGTGGCGGGCATACAGGCCGCGCTGGACTGCGCGGACGGCGGGCTCGACGTGGTGCTGGTGGAGCGCAAGACCTCAATCGGCGGCGTCATGAGCAAGCTGGACAAGACCTTCCCCACCATCGACTGCTCGGTGTGCGTGCTGGGGCCAAAGATGGTCGACGCGGGCCAGAACCCGCGCATCACCCTGCACACCTTGTCGGAAATCGAGGAAGTGTCGGGCTATGTGGGCAATTTCGAGGTCAAGATCCGCAAGCGCACCACCTATGTTGACTGGACCAAGTGCACGGGCTGCGGGGCCTGCCAGGAAAAATGCCCCAGCAAGAAGGTGCCCGACGCCTTCAACGAGAACGTGAGCCTGACCACGGCCATCAACATTCCTTTTCCCCAGGCCATTCCCAAGCGCGCGTCCATAAACGCCGCCCACTGCATCCGCCTCACCAAGGGCAAGTGCGGCAACTGCCAGAAGGTGTGCCC
>NZ_DATMYK010000213.1:0-5174 GCF_035560995.1 Humidesulfovibrio sp.
AGGCCACGGACATCCCTGAATTCCCCACCCTGGACGACCTGGAAGTGGAAGCGCGCCTGGAGCGCCTGGCCAAGCTGCCGCCGTCGCTGGGCCTGGACATCGTGCGCACGGGCCTGACCCAGAAGGGCCGCCGCTACCGCCGCGCAGGCACCTCGCCCGTCACCGGCTTCGACTGCTCCGGCTTCACCCAGTGGACCTTCCGCCAGCACGGCGTAAACCTGCCGCGCACCGCCCAGGAGCAGTACCATGCGGGCATCCGCATCGGCACCAGCGAGCTGCGCGCCGGGGATCTCGTGTTCTACAAGATCAACCGCCGGGGCCGCTGGCATGTGGGCATCTACATGGAGGACGACGTGTTCGTGCACAGCCCCAGACCCGGCCGCGGCATCTCTGAGGCCAACATGAAGGACGGCTACTGGGCCAAACGCTTCCTGGGCGCGCGCCGCTACACGCGTTAGCCGCCCCCATGAGCACCCGGGCCTCCCTGTACGTGCACGCGCCCTTCTGCAGGGCCAAGTGCCGCTACTGCGCCTTCTTCTCCGCACCCACAGGCTCTGCCGGGCCGGATGCGCCCGCCCTCTCACGCTACCTTTCCGCCCTGGAGGCGGAAATGAACCGCCAGGCCCAGATCTTTGGCCGCGTGGCCGCGCCAACGCTGTTTTTCGGCGGCGGCACACCCAGCCTGCTGGGGGCCAACGCCTTGGCGCGCATCCTCGCCGCCCTGCGCCAGCGCTTCGACCTAGCCCCGGACGCGGAGATCACCCTTGAGGCCAACCCGGACTCGGCCGCGCCGGAACTTCTGCGCGCCGCTCGGGAACTTGGCGTGAACCGCCTGAGCCTGGGCGTGCAGAGCCTGGACGACGCAGCGCTCAAGGCCCTTGGCCGCGTGCACACCGCCGCCCAAGTGCGCGAAGCTTTCCACGCCGCCCGCGCTGCCGGGTTCGCGAACATCGGCCTGGACCTGATCTTCGGTCTGCCAGGGCAGAGCGTGGAGGGCTGGCTTTCCACCCTGCGCCAGGCCGTGGACCTAAGGCCGGAGCACCTGTCCTGCTACGGGCTGACCATCGAGCCCGGCACCCCCCTGGCCGAAGACGCCACCGCCCTGGCCGCGCTGCCGGATGAGGACTGCCAAGCCGAGATGTTCCTGCGCGGGTCCGAACTGCTGGAAGCCGCAGGGTACGAGCACTACGAGATTTCCAACTTCGCAAAGCTTTCCGGTGGGGTAGGGCAGCGCTGCCGCCACAACATGTCCTGCTGGCGCGGGGAGGATGTGCTGGCCTTCGGGCCCGCCGCTGTTTCGACCATGGCAGAGGAGACGGAGCGCGTGCGCTGGGCCAACCCGCCGGATTTGGCCGAGTGGGAGGCGCTGGTGCTTGAAGGCCGGGCCGGTCAGGCCGGGTGCGAGGCGCTGAGCGCAGACATCCGCGCCAGCGAAGCGCTGATGTTGGCTCTGCGCACGGCCGATGGCCTGGACTTGAACACCTACGCAGCCACCTTTGGGCACGACCTGCGTAATACCCACGCGGATCTGCTGATTCAGCTGGAGCGCGCCGGGCTGACGTTGCTGGACGAGGGCCGTCTGCGCCTTACTCGCGCGGGCATGCTGGTGTCCAACAGTGTCATTCGGGCTCTTGGCTTCGAATTCCAGGAGATTTCCGCGAATCCAGAGAATTCTTCCTGATTGCGCAGAAAAATGCTGTCCGGGAACCCTTGACCTGGGCGGGTTTTCAGGGCTACCCATTGCGCCGCCTTGCTCCCCGGAGTCTGGATAATTCTAGAGAATCTTGATACTACGCAGTCATAATCGGCACTCGCCGGATTTTTCAGAACATATCATTAAGTACGAAATCGCGAACCCCAAAAACACGCGTAAGGAACCCTCAATGACCCAAATCCCCATGCCCGCCGATCTGCCCGATGTCATCCTGAACGACAACGCCAAGGTGGTGCTTTCGCGCCGCTATCTGCGCAAAGGCCCGGACGGCAAGCCCTACGAGCTGCCCAAGGAGCTGTTCTGGCGCGTGGCGGCCAAGATCGCCGAGCAGGAGGGCAATTTCAAGGGCGGCAAGGCCAAGGTGGCCGCGCGGGCGCGGGAATATTACGAGCTTCTGACCAGCTTCAAGTTCCTGCCCAATTCGCCCACCCTGATGAACGCAGGCACGGATCTGGGCCAGCTGGCCGCCTGTTTCGTGCTGCCCGTGGGCGACAGCATCGAGGAAATCTTCGACGCCGTGAAGCACGCCGCGCTGATCCACAAGTCCGGCGGCGGCACGGGCTTCTCCTTCTCGCGCCTGCGCCCCACCGATTCCCGCGTAGGTTCCACCGGCGGCGTGGCCAGCGGCCCGCTGTCCTTCCTGCGCATCTTCAACACCGCCACCGAGCAGATCAAGCAGGGCGGCACCCGGCGCGGGGCCAACATGGGCATCCTGCGCGTGGACCATCCGGACATCATCCGCTTCATCAAGGCCAAGGAGCGCGAGGGCGAGCTGAACAACTTCAACCTCTCCGTGGGCCTCACCGAAGCCTTCATGCAGGCCGTTGACAAGGACGAGGAATACGACCTCATCGCCCCGAACAACAAGGAAGTGCGCGAGCGCCTGAAGGCCCGCGAGGTCTTCGCCATGCTGGTGCAAAAGGCCTGGGAATCCGGCGATCCGGGCATGGTCTTCCTCGACCGCATCAACCGCGACAACCCCACCCCGCAGCTGGGCGAGATCGAGGCCACCAACCCCTGCGGCGAGCAGCCCCTGCTGCCCTACGAGGCCTGCAACCTGGGCTCCATCAACCTGGCCCTGTTCTTTGACGAGAACGCTCCGGACCGCATCGACTGGAACTCGCTGCGCACCGTCATCCACCAGAGCGTGCGCTTCCTCGACAACGTCATCGAAGCCAGCGTGTACCCCCTCGACCAGATCAGCGAAATGGTGCGCACCAACCGCAAGATCGGCCTGGGCCTCATGGGCTTCGCCGACCTCTTGTACCAGCTGGGCGTGCCCTACAACTCCCAGGAAGGCGTCACCCTGGCCGAGCGCCTCATGGCCTTCATCCAGGACGAGTCCAAGCTGGCCAGCAAGGCCCTGGCCGACGAGCGCGGCCCCTTCCCGGCCTTTGAGGGCAGCACCTTCGCCGCCAAGAAGCAGGGCCCATACCGCAACGCCACCACCACCACCATCGCGCCCACGGGCACCCTGTCCATCCTGGCGGGCTGCTCCAGCGGCATCGAGCCCCTGTTCGCCCTGTCCTTCGTGCGCAACGTCATGGACGGCGACAAGCTCGTGGAAGTGAACCCCTTCTTCGAGCAGGCGCTGAAAAACGCCGAGGCCTTCAGCCCCAAGCTCATGGAAGAGGTCGCCAAGATCGGCACCATCCAGAACATGGACTACCTGCCCGCCGACATCCGCCGCATCTTCGTCACCGCCATGGACATCGAGCCCATCTGGCACCTGAAGATGCAGGCCGCCTTCCAGAAGTACACCGACAACGCCGTGTCCAAGACCGTGAACCTGCCCAACTCCGCCACGCAGGAAGACATCTGGGACATCTACTGGAAGGCCTACGAGTACGGCTGCAAAGGCGTCACCGTGTACCGCGACGGCTGCAAGTCCTCCCAGGTGCTCTGCACCGGCGACGGCCAGGACAAGAAGGAAGGCGCGGCCGAGGAAGGCAAGCCCAAGACCGTGGTGCGCAAGCGCCCCGACGTCGTCTACGGCTTCACCCAGAAGGTCGACACCGGCCTGGGCGCGCTCTACCTGACCATCAACGAACAGGACGGCAAGCCCTTCGAGGTCTTCGCCACCATCGGCAAATCCGGCAAGTCCATCACCGCCAAGGCCGAAGCCATCGGACGCCTCGTCTCCCTCGCCCTGCGCAGCGGCGTCGAGGTGCGCGACATCGTCGAACAGCTCAAGGGCATCGGCGGCGAGCACCCGAAATTCCAGAAGAAGATTCTGCTGCAGTCCATCCCCGACGCCGTTTCCTGGGTGCTGGAGAACCGCTACCTCTCCGGCGAAAAGCACGCCAGCAGCCACGCCAACGGCCTGGTGAAAGAGACCTGCCCGGAGTGCGGCGAGGTGCTGACCTTCGAGGAAGGCTGCAATTGCTGCAAATCCTGCGGCTACACCAAGTGCGGGTAGGAAGAGAATAGCCTCCGGCGGCCAGGGGGTATGCACCCCCTGGACCCGCTGACCAAATGAGAAGCCCCGGAGCGCAAAAGCGCTCCGGGGCTTCTCATTTGGGGCAGGCAGGACCGGTGGAAGAGGTGGCTGTTAGAGGGCAAAGTTGGTCAGGGCAGCAAGTTGGGGAATTTCCCAGGGCTGACGACGCTGCTTGCCGACAGCGACCTCCATCCAAAACCTCGCTCTTGGAACTTTATTCCCGAAGCCTCATGTCAGAAGCCTTCCGCCCGGACCCTCCGCGAGGGTTTCCTGTTCCGGCGTCTTCGCGCCGGAACAAGAAATCCTCGCCACAGGGAGTCCAGAGGGCCTTGTGCCCTCTGGCGGGGTCAAGGGGCAGCGCCCCTTGCCGGGGCCTGGGGGCGGCGCCCCCAGCGCCTTCCCGTCTACCGCGCCACAAGGCTCTCGCGGTCGCGCAGCGCGGGGAACAGGCGCATCCACAGCAGCACCACGAGGATGGTGCACACGCCGCCCAGGGCCACTGCCGGGGCCGCGCCGAACCAGGCGGCGGTGACGCCGGACTCGAACTCGCCCAGCTGGTTGGAGGTGCCGATGAACACGGAGTTCACGGCGCTCACGCGGCCGCGCATAGCGTCGGGCGTTTCCAGCTGCACCAGGGACGAGCGCACGACCACGCTGACCATGTCGGCTGCGCCCAGGGTGGCCAGGGCGGCCAGGGACAGGCCGAAGTGGCGCGAGAGCCCGAAGACGATGGTGGCGGCGCCGAACACGGCCACGGAGGCGAACATCTTCAGGCCCACGCGGCGGGTCATGGGCGTGCGCGCAAGGTAGAGGGACATGAACAACGCCCCGGCGGCGGGGGCGGCGCGCAAAAGGCCCAGGCCCAGCGGGCCCACGAAAAGGATATCGCGCGCGAACAGGGGCAGCAGGGCGGTGGCGCCGCCCAGGAGCACGGAGAAGAGGTCCAGGGAGATGGCGCCCAGCACTTCGGGCTTGCCTTTGATGTAGGTGAGCCCGCCCAGAATGTAGGCGAGGGACAGG
>NZ_DATMYK010000214.1:0-2728 GCF_035560995.1 Humidesulfovibrio sp.
AGCGTTTCGTGATCACCTTTGTCATCGGCGGCAACAAGTCCGGCAAGTCCGACTACGCCCTGAAGCTTTTGGAGGACAGCCCGGGCCCGGCGCTGTTTCTGGCCACGGGCAAGGCCAAGGACCTGTCCTTCCGCAAGCAGATCGCCTCGCACCGGGAGCGGCGCGACCCCTCGCTGCCCGTCGTGGAAGTGGGCCGGGACTTGCCACGGGCCCTGCTGGAGGCTAAGAAGGAATACAAGACGGTGCTGGTGGACAGCCTGGACTTCTGGCTGTACGTTTGCGCCCAGGACGGGTGCGAAACGGAACTTTCCGAGGCCCTGCTGGACGTGCTGAAGCATTCCCAGGACCTGAACGTCATTCTGGTGTCCTGCGAGATCGGTTTCTCGCCTTTGCCTGCTTCAAGCGAGGCCAGGACGTTTCTGAAAAAACTCGGGCGGCTCAATCAGGCCGTGGCGGCCCAGTCCGACGAGGCGTGCCTCGTTGTGGCGGGTTTGCCCCTGGCGCTTAAGAAGGCGGAACATGGGCGTATCCAAGCTGACTGACGAAAAGGTGCAGGCGCTCTTGCCCTTGCTTGCCAAGGACCAGCGCTGGCTCATCGTCATCAACGCGGACCCGGACTCCATGGGCGCGGCCCTGGGGCTCAAGGCCATCCTCTCGCGGCGCGTGCTGGACATCGGCATCGGGCATGTGAACGAGATCAAGCGCCCGGACAACCTGGCCATGATCCGCTACCTGCGCGTGCCCACCAGGAAGCTCATCCCGAACCTCATCGCCCAGTACGACCACTTCGCCCTGGTGGACAGCCAGCCGCACCACCATCCGGAGCTGGCCAAGCTGAACTACACCGTGGTCATCGACCACCACCCCATCTCCGCGGACAAGCCCGTGGTCGCCCCGGTGGTGGACATTCGTCCCAAGTACGGCGCCACCTGCACCATGCTGACCGAATACATCCAGCGCATGCAGATACGCCCGCCCAAGCTCCTGGCCTCCGCGCTCTTGTACGGCATCAAGGCCGACACCCTGAACTTCCAGCGCAAGTTCATCGACGCGGACATCAACGCCTTCAAGTACCTTTCGAAATACGCGGACCACGCGCTCATCACGCGCATCGTGCGCAGCGAATACCACCTGGAGTGGATGCGCTACTTCTCCCGCGCGTTCTACAACCTGCGCCGCATCGGCACGGGCCTCACCGCGCACCTGGGCAAGGTGGCCAGCCCGGACATCCTGGTGGTCGTGGCCGACTTCTTCATGCGCGTGCATTCCATCTCCTGGGACGCCGTGTCGGGCATCAGCGGCGACACGCTCATCGTCATCTTCCGGGGCGACGGCATCCGCAAGGACATCGGCAAGTTCGCGGCCACGCTCTTCGGCGACATCGGCTCGGCCGGGGGCCACAAGGGCGCCGCCCGCGCGGAGATTCCCCTCTCCGCCCTGGATGGCAAGGACCCGGAAATGTACGTGCTGAAAAAGCTCTCGCGCGGCAAGACCAGCGGCTTCCAGCGGATATAAGCGCATGGCACTCAAAGCCCGCCTGAACCTCGGCGACGCCGAGCCGCTGTTTCTCGTCGACGGCACCAGCTTCCTCTACCGGGGCTTCTACGCCTACCCGGACCTCAAGCGCTCCGACGGCATGGCCACGGGCGCCATCTACATCGTGCTGCGCATCCTTCTGCGCATTCTGCGCGAGGAACGGCCCAAGTACGTGGGCTTCTTCATGGACGGCAAGGGCCCGACCTTCCGCCACCAGATGTTCGAGCCCTACAAAGCCCAGCGGCCCAAGATGCCCGAGGACCTGGCCGCGCAGATCGAGCCCCTGCGCGAGGCCATCCGCCTGCTCGGCCTGTCGCTCACCGTGTCCGATGGCATAGAGGCCGACGACTGCATCGCCAGCCTGGCCGCAGCCAACCAGGCGGAGCGCCCCGTGGTGCTGGTGGCCTCGGACAAGGACCTGAAGCAGTGCCTGACGCCCAACGTGTACCTGTGGGACCCGGCGGGCAAGAACGAGAAGGTCACGAGCGAGGCCGACTTCATGGCCGAGCTGGGCATACGGCCGGAGCAGTGGCCGGACTTGCAGGCCCTCATGGGCGACAGCTCGGACAACATTCCCGGCCTGCCGGGCGTGGGGCCCAAGACGGCGCTCAAGGTGCTGCACGATTTTCCGACCCTTGAGGACCTGAAAGCGGCCGAGGCTGCGGGCGACACGCGCCTGCCCGAGAGCTTCCGCAAGAAGCTGGACGGCCGCATGGACGACGTGTTCCTGTACCGCGAGCTGACGCGCCTGCGCCTGGGCTGCTGCCCGGACCTGACCCTGGACACCCTGGCCGTGCAGCCCCCGGACGTGGACAAGCTGGCCGAATTTCTGCGCACCTACGAATTCCGCAGCCTGCTGCGGGAGATCCCGCTGCCGGGGCAAAACGGGGCTGGCCCGAATGGTTCTGGACAGAGCGCGCACTCCGCCTCCTACAGCGGTCCGCCGCCCTGGGAGGCGGCTGGCCATGCGCCGCTCATTGCGCCTGCGCCGGTCTCCGCCGCCACCGCGTCTTTTATCGCCCCAGTGGGCATTGCGCCCGTGGGCAGCGCGTCCGCCGGGGGTGTCGCCGCACCCGCGAAAAGCGCGGCCTCGAAGAAGAACGCCGGGGCCGGGCAGCTTTCCCTGTTCGGCAGCGCTCCGGCCGCGGCGGCCGCGCCGTCTTTGCTCGATTTCGCCCCGCCCGCCCAGGAC
>NZ_DATMYK010000215.1:0-4753 GCF_035560995.1 Humidesulfovibrio sp.
CAGGCTCACGTGCGCTGCCCGACCGGAGCGGAAAAGGTGGGCTAAAGGGGCAGGGCCTCCACGCGGAACACCCGGGCCAGAGCCGCCTCGCTCACCGCGCCCAGGCGCAGAATGGCCACGGCTCCGCCGCCCAGCAGGCGCACCAGGGTGGAGGGCTCGCCTCCGGCGGGCCAGGGGTCGGCCAGCACGGCGGCCTGGGCCCCGGCGACAAGGGCCGGGTCCAGCTCTTGCGGCAGGGCGGCGGCGGGCTGGCCGCTTCTGTTGGCGCTGGTGGCCACCAGCGCCGGGCCGGCGCGGCGGCACAGCTCCCGCGCCGTGGGGTGCGGGGTGATGCGCACGGAAGAGTAGCCCAGCGCGTCGCGCACCTGGGGCGGCAGGTAGTCCTTGGTTCGCACCAGCACGGAAAGCGGCCCGGGCCAGAAGGCCTCGGCCAGGCGGATCAGGTCCGGGGGAATGGCGTCGGCGATGGCCTCCAGGCCGTCCATGTCCGCCAGAAGCAGGGGGAAGGGCTTGGCCTCCGGCCGGCCCTTGAGCGCGGCGATGCGCGCGCAGGCCTCGGCCCGGTGGGCCGCGCAGCCCAGGGCGTACAGCGTCTCCGTGGGGTACAGCGCCACGCCGCCGTGCAAAAGCGCCGCGGCAGCGGCCTCAAGCTGTGTGTCCAGATCCCTGTGCATGCCCGTGTTCCGCTCCCTTTTCATCCGCCGCCGTTTCCACTAGAGTACGCAGTGGCGGGGCGATGCCCGCCGCGCACTCCACCAAACGAGGCTCACATGCTCCGCCCCGCAGGCTTCCCGGCCCTTTCCATAGCGCCCCCGGCCCTGGCTGACAAGCTGCGCCCGGTTTTGCCCCAGTGGGCCATGGGGCTGGAGGAGCCCGGTCTGGCGCGTTACCTGGCGCTCACGGCCCTGGGCGGCGGCGACGCCGACATGGCCGCCTGCGGCGCGGGCCTCGCCCTGTGGTCCTGGCAGCGCGCCCCGCTGGACCGCCAGCGCGCGGAGCTGGTGGCCCAGGTGCTGCCGGGCTCGCCCGCCGGAGCCTTTGCCGCCGCCCTGCTGCCGCGCCTCGCCGCCGGGGCGGACGCCCACGCATTGGCCCCGGACGACATGCCCGCGCTTCTGGCCTCGGGCGACATGGGGCTCATCCTGCGCATTCTTCTGCCCCGCCTGTGCGAGGCGGCCACCGGCCTGGCCTGGCTGGCCCCGGCCTGGGACGGCCTGCTGCGCCAAGGGTCGGTCGATTTGCCCCTGGCCGCGCTGGAGGCCTGCGCCTGGCCTGCGGAGCTTTCGCCCCTGCGCGCGCGCCTGCGGGCCGAGGCCGAGTTTTTGTACTCGCCGCCGGACAAGGCCCTGGCCGCCCTGGAGGGTGTGGATGCCCGGCTTTTTGGCGGCTTTTCCGCCCTGCTGCGGGCCGAGCTTCTGCCGCGCCTGGGCGAGGCCCAGGCCGGACGCGCGCAGCTGGCCGCGCTCTTTTCCGCCCTGCCCTGGCACACGCACCTGGGCCTGAAGCTGCACGACCTGCTTGTGCCGCCGCCCGTGGCCGCAGAGGCCGACACCGCCCGCGCCGTGATCCTGGTCTATTCTTGGAACAAGGCCGCCCTGACCCGGCAGACCCTGGAAAGCCTGGCCCGGACGGACTGCGGCCAGGCGCGCATCCTGGCCCTGGACAACGGCAGCACCGACGGCACCGGTGACGTGATGCAGGCCTGTGCGGAGCTGTTCCCGGCCGGGGCCTTGCGGGTCATCCGCCTGCCGGTGAACGTGGGCGCGCCCGCCGCGCGCAACTGGCTCATCGCCCAGCCGGAGGTTCAGGAGGCGGAGTTCGCCGTGTTTCTGGACGACGACGTGCTGCTGCCGGAGCGCTGGCTGGGCCGTTTGCTGGGCGAGGCCCTGGCCCACCCGGAGGCGGGCGCGGCGGGCTGCCGCATCGTTTCCGCAACGCCGCCGCCCTGCCTGCAAAGCGCTGATTACCAGCTCTTCGCCCCCAGCGGACGGGACGGGACCATTACCGGCCTGCCCGAGCACGTGAACGTCTTCGACAACTGCGCGGGCGCGCTGGACTTCGGCCTGTTCTCCTACGCGCGCCCCGCGGTCCACGTGTCCGGCTGCTGCCACGCCCTGCGCACCTCCGTGCTGCGCGAGGTGGGCGGCTTCGACATCCGCTTCAGCCCCACGCAGTTCGACGACCTGGACCGCGACCTGCGCAGCGCCGCGGCGGGCCGCCCGGCCGTGTACGCCGGGGACGTGGCCATCGCCCACGTGCAGCACTCCAGCCTGGCCAAGGCCAAGGGCGCAGCGGCCATGGGCCAGGTCTTCGGCAACAAGATCAAGCTGGAGGGCAAGCACCCGCGCGCGGCCATGGACGCGGTGTTCCGCGCCGGGCTGGACCGCCTGTGGGACGACCTGCGCGCCAAGTGGGCGGTGCTCCCGGCATAGGCTCCTGCGGCCCCTTCGCCTCAGGAATCATTTGCATCCCGTGGCGCTTGTGCTACATTGCAGTCATGAGAAAAGGGAAGAAAACCACCGGCACGCTCCGCTCCATGCTCTGCGCCGCCTTGTGCGCCGTGGTCCTGGCCGCCAGCACCCTTTTGTCGGGCTGCGCCCAGGCCCCCATGAGCGCCGCGCACCTGAAGCGCGACCCCTGGTCCCTTGAGGAGCCGCGCTCCCTGGTGACCAAATTCATGCGCTTCGACTATCAGGTTATGCCCGTGGGCGACGTGGCGGGCATCAAAGGCTGGGCCTATCTGGACACCGCCAAGCTGCCCGAGGGCGTGAAGTGGGTCGAATCCCTCACCTTCACCGCCTACCTGTGCGACCCGGACGGGCGCGTGATGGCCCAGGACACCCGCACCTTCCTCCCGCGCGAGGCCCGCGCCGACGACGGCATCGGCTTCGAATTCACTCTGCAGCCGGAGGCCTGGGGGCAGCGGCCCCTGTTCATCGCCTTCGGCTACCGCCTTGTGCTCACCGAGGGCCGGGGCGTGCAGGGAGCCAAGGGGCCATTTTTCGCCAGCGAAGACGCCGCAACGAGGTAAACCATGCCATTGCCAGGAAGCCGAGACAGCTCCGTGGTCATGAAGCGCGTGAGCCAGGGCTCTTTCCTGCAACGCACGGTGCTCAAACACAACGTCATCTTCAGCGAGGGCAGCAAGGGCGAAGAGGCCTACATCCTTGTGGACGGCAAGGTGGAGATCTCGGGCAGCGTGGACGGCCGCAAGAAGGTCTTCGCCGTGCTCCAGCCCGTGTCCATCTTTGGCGAGATGGCGCTCTTCCTCGAAAATCACGGCCGCACCGCCACCGCCATCGCCCTGGAGGACTCCAAGGTCGTGGTGCTGAACGGCGACGATTTGGACGGCTACATCGAGTCCGCGCCGCCCGCCATCCAGGCCATCCTGAACGTCATGGTCACGCGGCTCAAAAACACCACCAAGAAGGCCCTGCGCGCGCCAAACGTGCCCATGGGCATCGTGCGCGTGCTCGACCTCTTCGAGCTCAACGGCAAGACCGAGATCCTCTACGACTCCGCGGTGCGGCACCTGGCGGACATCTTCGTGTGCAGCCCCGCCACCATCGAGGGCTACCTGCAGGGACTCGTCACCCAGGGGCACCTCGCCATAGACGTGAGCGGGGCCGCTGGCCCTGCAGCCAGCGGCAGGCGCGTCATCCGCCTGCTTACCCCGCACTTGATGCAGGCCGTGCTGATGGCCGGCAAGACCGACAAGGTCAAGGACGAGGACTAGAAAGGCGAAAAGAATATTCCCCGGCGGGGCTGGCTGGGAAAGCTTCCCCGCCCAGCCGGATACACATCGCAGCCGGTCCTGCGTTCCCACGGGAGCGCAAGGCCGGCTGCCGCTGCATTGGAGGAATCATGGACGGCGCGCTGCGGCACGAGCGGCTGGACGAAACCGCCCTGGAACGAGACGGGCGTTTCTGGGAAATCTATGCGCAGGCCTTCGCGGCTTCGGAAAAGGAGCCCCGCGAGGTCATCCTGGAATCCGTGCGGCGCAAAACGGGCATGGTGTTTCGCACCCTTTTGGACGGCCGCACCGTGGCCCTGGCCACAACGCACGCGCTGCGCAAGATTCCCGCCCTGTTTCTGGTGTATCTCGCGGTGGACCCGGAGTTGCGCAGCCGGGGCGCGGGCGGGAGCCTGCTGGAGCACCTGCACCAGGCCTCCGGGCAGCTCGTTCCCGGCAGCCTCGGCATGGTGTGGGAGACCGAACGCGCCGAGGATGCCGGTCCGGGCCCTGCGCGGGCCCTGCGCGAGCGGCGGCTGGAGTTCTTCCGCCGCCACGGCGCAAGCGTCGTCAGCGGCAGCTACCGCCAGCCCGCCCTGGACGGCGTGGCGCCCGTGCCCATGAACCTGCTGTTCCGCCCGGCCGAACCCGGCCAAGACATTGGCCCCGTCTTTGCCCGGGCGCTGGCGCGCTCAATCTATGAGGAAAAATACCAGGCGCTCAACGGCGTGTCCTGGGCCCACCTGGAAGACCTGCTGGCCGGGAAGGCCACGCCGCGCCCGCCCTGGCCTTGAGCCGGACGGCAGCACCCCGAAGAAAAGGCCGGAAGCCCGCTGCCCCACGCGTGGGGCGCTGCCTCCGGCCTTGTTCGCAAAGCTTCACAGGGGCCGGAAACGCCAGCCCCTTGGCTCAGCCGCCGCTAGTCGTCGTACTGCTTGGCGTACGCGGCGTCGTCGTACAGGGCCTCGCCGATGGTCTTCTTTCCGTATTCGCGGATGATCTTCTGGCCTTCCTCGCTGG
>NZ_DATMYK010000216.1:0-4228 GCF_035560995.1 Humidesulfovibrio sp.
GCTGGCCCCGGCGCAGCCTCACGTGCAGCCCGATCACGCACAAGCGGCGCAGGCCGCCGCCAATTCCGCAGCGCTCGCCGCCGCCCAGACCGCCACAGCAGCCGCGGAGCAGGCCGCACGCGAGGCGAACAAGCGCGCCGAGGCCTTGGCCGCGAATCTTTCCAACATCCTTACGGAACTCAAAGCCATCCGCGACCTGCTGGGCTAGGCCGCTTACGCAGCAAACAGGAGGCCCCCCATGCGCTTTCTTGTCCTCATAGGCGGCGCGGTGGCGGGCGTGTTCGTCCTCGCCGCCATCCTGCTCACCGTCATGGTTGACCCCAACAAATACAAGGACGACGTCTCGCGCCTGGTGCGCGAGCAGACCGGCCGCGAGCTGGTGTTCGAGGGCGACGTGAAGCTGACCTTCTTCCCGCGCCTGGGCGTGGAAACCGGCGGCGTGCGCCTGAGCAACCCGCCGGAGTTCGGCGACAAGCCCTTCTCCCGCGTACGCAAGGCCAATGTCAGCATCAAGCTGCTGCCGCTTTTGTCGCGCCGGGTGGAGGTGGGCAAGGTGGCGCTGGAGGGCCTGGAACTCTATCTGGAAAAGAACGAGGCCGGGCGCGGCAGCTGGGCCGATTTCACCGACGGCGAACCGGCGGAGAACGCCACGCAGAAGCCCGCCAGCTCTGGCTGGGGCCTGGGCGACCTGTCCCTCGACGGCGTGCGCGTGACGGATTCGAGCCTCCAGTGGGAGGATCATCTGCTGGGCGAACGCTACGTCCTCACGGACTTGAACCTGGAGGTGAAAGCCATCCGCCAGGGCAAGCCCAGCGAGTTCAAGGCCAGCTTCCTGCTCGATTCGGCCAAGCCGCAGCTCAAGGCGCAGACGGACATCTCCGGCGTGGCGACTCTGTACGCGGCGGACGAGCGGCACATCTTCAGCGACCTGAAGCTGAAGGTGGCGGCCACGGGCAAAAGCGTGCCCGGCGGCAAGGGCGACTTCGAGTTCGGCCTGAGCGAGCTGAAGGTGGACAACGCCAAGCAGACCGCCCAGGCCACGGGCCTGAGCTTCTCCGGTTACGGGGCTAAGGGCACGGGCCAGTTCCTGGCCACGAACATCAAGGACGGGCCGGATTTGAAGGGACGGCTGGACGTGCCGGACTTCAACGGGCGCGAGCTTTCCGCCGCGCTCACGGGCAAGGCCCCGGACACGGCCGACGCGGCCGCCTATCAGCACATCACCGCCAGTTGCGAGTTCCGCACCGGCAAGGGGTATACGGAGATTCCGCAGCTGACGGCCAGCCTGGACGACGCCCGCGTGGAGGGGCGTTTCCGCGTCACCGGCCTGGAGAAGAAGGCCTACAATTTCAACCTGCGCATCAGCGGCCTGGACGCCGACCGCTTCCTGCCCGCCAGGAAATCCGGCGAGGCCCAGGAAAAGGCGGGCGAGGCGGCGGTCGGGGGTGCGGGGAACGATCCGCACAAGGACGACGTCTTCCCGGTGAAGGCCCTGCGCGAGATGAAGCTCGACGGCCAGATCACGGCGGAGCGCTTCAAGATCAAGGGCCTGCGTTTTACCACGCTCAAGCTGCCCATGATGGCCCAGGACGGCGTGCTCGACGTGGGCCAGGTGGAGGCCAAGCTGTACGACGGCAGCCTGAAGGGTTCGCTGCGTGTGGACGTGCAGGGCGAGCGCCCGGCGGTGACGCTTTCCTATCAGCTGGTCAACGTGCAGCAGAAGCCGTTCTTCAGCGATTTGGCGGGCAAGGAGAGCCAGTTCGCAGGCACCATGACCGTGGACACGGTTTCGCCCCTGGTGTGCCAGGGCAACACCATGCACGCGCTCAAGCGCAGCCTCTCCGGCCGGGTGCGTTTCTCCGTGCGCGACGGCGTGTTCCCCGGCGTGAACATCATGGGCGTGGTGCGCGACTCGGGCAAGAAGGCCAAGGATGCGCTGAGCGGCGCGGGCACCGAATCGAGCCCCGAGAAGTCCACCCGCTTCGGCAGCGTGGACGGCACCGCGGCCATCAACGGCGGCGTGGCGGCCATCAACGACCTGGACTTCAAGGCCCCGTTCCTGCGGGCCGATGGACGCGGCACCGTGGACATCGCCACCAAGCAGACGGACTACACCCTGCATGTGCGCGTGGTGCCCAGCACCGAGGGCCAGGGGGGCAGCTCCGGCCTTCTGGGGCTGGTGGTGCCAATGCGCATCACCGGCCCGTACGACAACCTGAGCTTTGGCACTGACTATCTGCGAACCATTGGCAAGGGCGCCCTTGACGCAGTGGGCGGAGTGGTGCAGGGCATTGGGAATGTACTGACCGGCGGCAAGAAGTCGCAGCATCAGGGCGGTACGCCGGAGAAGAACTCCGGCAACCTGCTGGACGGGGTCAAAAAGTTGTTTTAGCCGCCAATGTCGGCAGGAGTCTTCATGCAACGTTTCGCCTTCTTCGTCGATGGATCGAACCTGTATGGTTCGCTGCGCACCATGAATCTGGAAATAGCGAATTACGGTCAGCTCTATGCGCACATCTACCGCGAAGCAGTAAAAGTCTGGCACGAGGTGACCTTGCAGACGGTTCCGCCCGTGGCCCAGTTGCGCCGGGTGTACTGGTACGCCGTGGGCTCTGTGGACGATTGGGACCTGGGCGCGCCGCAGTCGCGCTCGGCCCTGCGCTCCGCCTTTGTGCGCGATGCCGAGATCCGCGCCCTGTGGATGACCCGCGTCTCCGTGGCCAACCCCACCATGCCGGAGGAGGAGCTGGAGGAGGCCGCGTGGAACGCCTGCGCCTCTGATTTCCGCGAGTGGTACGGGCAGAAGGTGCGGGCCATCGACGGCATGCGCCGCTTCTACGCCGGGGTGCGCGCCTCCTCGGACCTCATCGACATCCGCGAGGCCGGGCACTGGAAGGTGAATTTTCTGCACCGCTGGGTGGAGGAAAAGGGCCTGGACACCGCGCTCGCCGTGGACATGGTCGCCCTGCAGGACAACTACGACGTGGCCGTGGTCGTCTCGGGCGATGCCGACGCCATCCCGTCCATCCGCCACCTGAAGGAGCGCGGCAAGCACATCGGCGCGGTGGAGTTCGTGGGCGGCTCGTCCACGGACACGCGGGGCCGGGCGTTTTCCTCGCGCCTCAAGATCCACGCCGATTTCGTCCTGCGCATCCACGAGCAGGACCTGCTGCACCTGGACCACCGCAACAAAAATCTGAACGGATAGCGGGGGCCAGTTGCCGCCAGGCTTCGGCTTCGGCATACTGGAGGCGCGTTGCCTGCAGCCTCTGGCCCGCGTGCGCCGGGGGGCAGCTGCCGGAAATGTGGAGTCTGCTTGGCGGTAGTTACCTTTGAAATAAATTTCAGCACGCTCATGCCCGTGCTGCTCGGCGTTACCCTGATCCGGTTCGTGGTCATGGGGCATTACGCTTTGCACCGCAGGGTGTACCCCGGCTTCCGCACCTTTGTCCTCGCCGAGTTCTGCGCCCTGCTGGGCATGGCCGGCGTGTTCCTGCGCTCCGGCGCGGGCGAGGCCCTGCTGCCGGTGTTGGTGACCGGCCTGGGCTCCATAGCCCAGCAGATCACCGTCTACCATGGTCTGGGCGTGTATTGCCGCCTTCCCAGGTTGTGGGCCCGCACCAGGCAGAACATGCTCCTTGCCGCCGTGGCCGGGCTGGCCCTGGCCGCTGATCTTGTTCTCGTGCCGGACATCGCGCGCCGCGTGATGATCTATTCGGCCGCCTCGCTGGTCATCAGCCTGCGCGTGGGCCTGGAGATACCGCTTCTGGGGCGGCGCAAAATGGCCGGGCTGACGCTCTTGTGCGTCACCTTCCTCGTCGGCGGGGTACTCCATGGAGTGCGGGGCTGGAACATGCTCGGCGCTGTGGGCTACGACTATTCCGTCATGATGCGGGCGGACCCCATCCTGACCTATTTGCTTCTCTTCCGCACGATGCAGAGCGTGCTGGAATTCTACGTGGTGTTCTCCATGAACTCGCAGCTGCTTGAGGACGACCTGCGCGCCGCCACAGCCCAGGTGGCCCACATGGCCCAGACCGACGCCCTGACGGGCGCACTTAACAGGCGCGGGCTGGAAATCCTGGGGGCCGAGGCCCTGCGCAAGTCCCTCAGCCAGGGCCGCCCGGCCTCGGTCATCATGCTCGACCTGGACCACTTCAAGCGCGTGAACGACACCCTGGGGCATGTTGCGGGCGATGAACTGCTGCGCGACGTGGCCGCCCTGTGC
>NZ_DATMYK010000217.1:0-12477 GCF_035560995.1 Humidesulfovibrio sp.
GTGCTGGCCGTGACCCGCGCGGCCATGAGCGTGGCCGAGGGCGATCTTTCCGCGCGCGCGCCCGTGGAAACGGCCGACGAACTGGGCAATCTGGCCCGGGCCTTCAACGCCATGACCGGTGAGCTCTCCGACCTGTACGACAGGCTGGAGCTTGAGGGACGCGAGCGCGGGGCCATCCTGCACGGCTCCTTCGACGGCATCGCCGTGGTGAGCAAGACCGGGGCTGTGGCCTACTGCAATCCCGGCATGGAACGGCTCTTCGGCTGCACCCTGCCCGACACCCCGTCCCTGGCCGTGCTGGCCGACCGCATCTTCACCGAGGCCGAGGAGCGCCGCGCGTTCATCGCCAACCTGCAGGAGGACATGGAGAAGGAGAATCCGCCGGAGCGCGTGTTCGCCTTCCAGCATCAAAACGGCACGCGGCGCTGGTGCCGCCTCAAGGTCTCGCACATGCCCGGCGACCGCCTGGTGCTGAACGCCCAGGACCTGACCGAGATCAAGGCCAGCGAGGAGCGCGTGCGGCACATGGCCCTGCACGACCACCTGACCGGCCTGCCCAACCGCCAGCTGTTCCTGGACCGCCTGGACCAGGCCCTGCGCCGGGCCAAGCGCGCCGGGCTCAGCGTGGCCCTTCTGTACATCGACCTGGATCATTTCAAGGGTCTGAACGACGCCTACGGCCACGCCCACGGCGACCGCGTGCTGGTGGAGACGGGCCTTCGGCTGCGCGCCTGCGTGCGCGAGTCGGACACGGTGGCCCGCCTGGGCGGCGATGAATTCGTGGTCGTGCTGCCCGATCTGGTGCAGGTGGACGACGCCCTGCCCGTGGCCGCCAAGATCCGGCAAAGCCTGTACGACCCGGAGGCCGGGGGCGGGCGGCTGTTCCTTGGGGCCTCAGTCGGGCTGGCCTTCTACCCGGAGCACGGCCAGGACCAGGACACCCTGCTGGCCCGCGCCGACGGCGCCATGTACGAGGCCAAGCGCATGGGCGGCAATTCCGTGCGCGTGGCCTTCTCCTCCCGCCTGGCGGGGCAGAAGGACGAGAGCTAGGCCGAGGGCCAGGCCTGGCGCGGCTTTACAGCACCGCCTCTCCCGGCTAGGGTCTCTGGCATGGACGTTCAGCCCCTCCGCCGCCCGCCGCGCCTTTTGCTGCTCACCAGCGCCTACTTTCTGCTGGGCGAACTGGCCACGGCCTGCCAGCGCCTGAACGTGCCGCACCACCTGCTCGACCTGGGCACGCGGGAGATGGACGCCGACGCCTTTGTGCGCACCCTGCGCGAGACGGCCGACGCCTTCCGCCCGGACGCCATCCTCACCGTGAACCACCTGGGCGTGGACCGCGAGGGCGTGCTGATGGCCCTGGCGCGGGACATGAAGCTGCCGCTGGTGTCCTGGTTCGTGGACAACCCGGAATTCATCCTGCCGCTGTTCCCCAAGCCCGACGCCGAAAACACCCTCATCCTCACCTGGGATGCGGACAGCCTGGACGCGGTGCGCGGCCTGGGCTTCACCAAGGTGGGCTGGCTGCCCCTGGGGGCCGACCCGGAGCGCTTCCGTCCCGGCCGCCCCGGTCGGCCGGAGTGGCGCGCCCGCGTGTCCTTCGTGGGCAATTCCATGCTCACTAAGACCGTGCGCAGGCTGGGTGCGGCGCAGCCCGGCCCGGAGCTGCTTTCGGCCTTCGCCTCCCTGGCCGGAGACTTCGCGGCCTCGGGCGAGCGCAACGTGCGCGCTTTTGTCGCTGCCAGCCGGCCGGAGCTTTTGCCGCAGCTGGACGGCCTGGGCGTGGTGCGGCGCACGGCCTACGAGACCGCCGTGGTCTGGCGGGCCACCCTGGATTACCGCCTGTCCTGCGTGCTGGCCACCTTGCCCTTTTCGCCGCTCATCGCGGGCGACCCCGGCTGGAAAGACCTGCTACAGGGGCGGCAAGGCTACCGCCTGCACCCGGAAATAGGCTATTACGAGGAACTGCCTGGCTTCTACCCGCAGAGCGAGGTGAACTTCAACTGCACCAGCGTGCAGATGAAGGGCGCGGTGAACCAGCGCGTGTTCGACGTGCCCGCTTCCGGGGCCTTCCTGCTCACGGACAGCCGCGCCCAACTGGAAACCATGTTCGAGCCCGGCCGCGAGATGGCCATTTACAAGAGTCCGGAGGAAGCGGCGGAGCTGCTGGCGCGCCACCTGGCCGATGACGCAGGGCGCACGCGCATGGCCGCGGCCGGACGCGCCCGCGTGCTGGCCGAGCATACCTACGAGCACCGCCTGACTGCGCTCATCCGGGCCTTTGACGAGCATTTCCCCAACCGGCCGGCGGCGGGGGGAGCCTAGATGGCCCCGGATCCCGTTCTGGTGCTGCAGATGCAGCGCATGGGCGACATGATCCTGTCGTTCCCCATGTTTTTGTGGCTCTCGCGCCACTATCCGGACCGCGAGGTGTTCGTGGTGGCCGAGGAGGATTTCTTCCGGCCGCTGATGCCCTTAAGCCCGCGCGTGACCTACGTCAGCTGGCGGGATGCGGCCGCCGGGGCCCTCTCCGGGCGTCGTTTCCGCATCATCCTGAACCTGAGCATCCGCGAGGAGGCGGCCAGCCTGTCCGGCAGCCTGGACGCGGACTACAGACTGGGCCCCGTGCGTGCGCCGGGCGGCGCCCTGCGTGTGCTGGGGCGCTGGCAGCTCTACCGGTCCAGCCTGGTGGGGCACGGCCGCCACAACCGCTTCCACTGGGCCGATTTGAACGGCCTGGACCTGCTGCCGCTCAAGGTGATGCGCCTGACCTACTTCGACCCGCCGCGCAGACCAGAGGCCGCGAACAAGACCGTGGGACTCTTTGTGGGGGCGAGCGAGCCCGGCAAGCGCCCGAGCCCGCAATTCTACGCCGGGCTGGCGCACGCGCTGCTGGAGCGCGGCCTCAAGCCCGTGCTGCTGGGCGGACCGGCCGACCGGCCCGTGGCCGAGGCCATCCACAGCCAAAGCCAACTGCCTTTGGTGGACCTGGTGGGACGGCTGTCCCTTTCGGAACTGGCCGAGTACGGCAAGACCCTGGCCCTGATGCTGACCCCGGACACCGGGCCCATGCATCTGGCCGCCTGGACCGGCCTGCCCACCCTGAATCTTTCCGTGGGGCACGTGAACCCCTGGGACACCGCCCCCTATCAGCCGGGACACCTGGTGCTGCGCAGCTCCGCCTCTTGCGCGCGCGGCTGCTGGGCCTGCCGCCAGCCGTCCATGCTCTGCCTGAAGGGGGTGGACCCCAAGCCCGTGGCCGCTCTGGCGACCCTGGCCGTTTCCGGCCAGCGCGCGCGCCTGGAGCGGATGAAGCTGCCCGGGCTGGAGCTTTTTGAAACCATGCGCACCGAGGAAGGGCTGTTCGGCCTGCGCCGCCTGGGGCCGAGGGATTCGTCCGGCGCGGCCAAGGCCGCGGACCTGGCCGGAGAGTTCTGGCGGCGCTTCTTTTTGTGGAGCTTCTCCGGCGAACCGGAAACGCCCGTGCGCGAGGCTTGGCAGGCCCTGGGCGCTGCCTGGCCCAGGCTCGTCGTCTCGCTTAAGGGGACGCTGCCGGTTTTAAGCCGGGGCGTGGCCCGCCTGCTGCGCGAGGGCGCGCCAGACCGCGGCGCCGCAAGCGCCCTGAGCCGGGAGTTGCCGCCCTTCTGGAACCTCCTGGGCTCGTATCTGGAAATGTCTGGCCAGAACGCCGACTTTTCTCCGGCCTGGGCGCGCGAGAGCCTGGAACTGCTGGAGCGCCTGAACGCGCTGCTCGAATAATTCCGCCCGCGTCTTTTTCCATCCTTGCGCCTTCCCGCCGCTGCGGCAAAAAATTCCCGTGGGCGAAAAGAAACCCCGCCCGGCTGGTCAGGCCGGACGGGGTTGTGCAGGGGTGCAGGGAAACTGTGCTGGGCCGGTTGCCCGGGCTTACGTTTAGCGCTTCATGGCGATGACTTCGCCGAGCAGGGTGTCCGCCGTGGTGATGACCTTGGAGTTGGCCTGGAAGCCGCGCTGTGCGGTGATCAGGTCCACGAACTCCGAGGCCATGTCGACGTTGGAGGACTCCAGGGCGTTGGAGGTGACGGAGCCCCTGCCACCGGACTTGGCCGTGCCGGTGAGGGCGGAGCCGGAGTCGCGGGTTTCGCTGAAGAGATTGTTCCCTTCGCGCCGCAGGCCCCATTGGTTGGTGAAACTGGTGATGGTCAGCGTGTAGAGCTCCATCTCCTGTCCGTTTGAGAAGGTGCCGGAGAGCACGCCGTTGGCCGAGACGGACACGTTCTGCAAATAGCCCGCAGTGTAGCCGTCCTGGTTCTGGAACAGGGTGGAGAAGCCGCCCGTGTCGTAGGACTGGGTGGACAGGGCGCTGACCGCGGGGTTGCCCATGTTTGGAACCCAGCCGGCGCTGCTGGTCTTGGTGCCCACGGCCGAGGCGTTGCTGGCGATTGCGCCCTTGGCCTGGGTCCAAGTGCGGTCCTTGCTGCGCATGCCGAAGTCCACCGAGATGGGCGTGGCCGACACGGAGGTGGCCGCGCTGGCGTTGCTGGCCTGGATGAAGTTTGCCGTGGCCATGGGGTAGCCCGAGTTGGAGAAGTCCGCCAGGGTCCATTGGCTGGTGTCCTTCAGGTCGCCCGTGGCGTTGCTCTTCAAGGTGTAGGCGCTCTGGCCCACCATCTGGCCGCTGCGGAAGGTCATGGTGCCGATCATCAGCACGCCGGCGCCGCTGGTGCCCTTGAGGCTGGTGCCGCCGATGGTCCGGCCGTCGTCGCTCGGGTTGCAGGTGACCATGTATTCCCACACGGTGTCGGCCCCGGCGTTGGAGGTCATGGTGACCTTGTCGTAGTACACCGTGACGTTGTGCGAGGTGCCGGTGGAGTCGTACACCTTGATGGTGTTGCTGTAGCCGTAGTTGGTGCTGGAAAGGGGCGTGTCGGCCTGTCCGTTCCAGGTCTTGAACATGGCGAAGTACGGGTCCGTGGTGGAGTCGCACTGGCTGGTGCTGGAGGGATTGAGATTCGTCACCATGTTGATTTTTGTGGTGGCCGAGGCTGGGGATTGGAAATTCGAAACCAGCACGTCCGTGGGCGAACCGTAGATGGAGTAATCGGTGCTGCTTGAGCTGGTGGTGGTGGCCTTCTGCATGGCCCAGCCCTGCACCCGGTTGCCGTTGGTGTCCACCAGGTATCCGTCGGAAGAGAAGCGGAAGTTGCCCGCGCGGGTGTAGTAGGTGTTGTCGCTGTTGGGCGCCTTGACCGTGAAGAAGCCCTTGCCGCCAAGGGCCAGGTCCGTGGCCTCGGTGGTGGTTTCGATGGCCCCCTGGGAGAAGTCGGCGTAGATCGCCGCCACCTGGACGCCCAGACCCATTTGCGAATTCCCGGCCGCGGTGGAGATGTCCTGGCTTATCAGGTCCTGGAAAAAGATGTTTGAACCCTTGTAGCCCGTGGTGCTGACGTTCGCCAGGTTGTTGCCGATGACGGAAATCGCCTGCGAGTGGGCCTGCATACCCGTGATGCCCTGATACAGTGACGAAGTGAGAGACATGCGTGACCTCCTTGAACCCCTGTCTTATATTCCTATGATCGACCTTTCGTATTGTGAACCGGGCTCTTACGAGCCGGTGCTGGCCGTGTTGACCACTTCCGTGACATTCGCGAGCTCCACGGTGCGGCCGTCGGCCAGCTCCAGGTACACGGTGCCGTTGGAAGTCTTGACTCCGCTGACCACGCCGCTGATCTGCGACTGGACGACCACGGTCTTGCCCTCGGCGTTCTCCGCACGGACGATGACGCCGTAAGTGCCGTCGGTCATGGTGGTGCCGTTGGTGTCCTTGCCGTCCCACACGTAGGAGTAGTCGCCGATGCCCTTGGAGCCGAGGGACTCGCTGCGGATGAGATCGCCGTCCTTGTCGTACACGTTGGCGGTGACGTTGGTGACGGCCTCGCCAAGGCTGTAGTACAGTGTGCTGACCGTGCCGTCCGAGACGGTGAGGTTGTAGCCGCTGCTCTTGATGCTCTTGCCGATGTAGTTGACGCCGGAAGCGATGCTGTCTGTGCTTGTGGAGCTGACCAGCTTCTGCACGCCTTCGTTGATGTTGTTCAAAGCCTGGAGGTTGGAGTACTGCACCACCTGCGACGCCATTTCCTTGTCGTCCATGGGGTTGTTCGGGTCCTGGTACTTCAGCTGCGCCAGCAGGATGGTCATGAAGTCTTCCTGGTCCAGCGTCGTCTTGTGCGTGGTGGTCGTCGTGCTGGTGCCGCTGGTGCCGCTGGTACCGCTGGTGCCGCTTGTGGTGGTCATTTCAGCTACTCCTCGAATTAGGCGATGATGTGCAGGCCCTGGTCGGCAAGAATTGCCTGCATATGCATATTCTGCATATCCGAGGCCACATCGCCGCCGTCACCGCGCATCATGCGCAGTTGCGAGAAAATCCGCGAGAGTTCCTGCCGTTCCTGCGCCTGGTTGTGCTGGTCGGCGCTGAACGAGGCCTGCTGATCCTGGCGCGAGGTGAGACCGGCCTGGACCTCCAGGTTCTGCACGGTGAGGCCCTGGTCCTCCAGGGTCTTCTTCAGGCTTTCCATGTTGGAGGAGAGCATGGCCGCGGTCTGGGCGTCCTCGGTCTGGATGACCGCGCTGATCTCCTTGCCCTTGACCTGGAGCATGACCTGGACCTTGCCCAGGTTTTCCGGGTCGAGCTGCACGGTCATCTGCTTGCGGCCCTGGCCCAGGTCCTTCAGCAGGGCCTCGGAAACCTGGTCCAGCACCTTGGGCGCGTTGACCTTCTCATAGGCCTTGGCCTGCTGGGCGGTTTCGGCCTTGCCCTGCTGCGCGTTCACGCTCTGGCCCGCTCGGGTAAGCGCCTCCAGAGCGTCCTTGCCGGTGGCGCTCATGGTGCCGGCCGCGGCCTGGGCGCTTTGCTGAGACCCGGAAGCCGCGCTCTGCAGCACGGTTTCGTCGGTGCGCACCTTGGAGTTGAAGCCCTTCCAGGATTCGTCGCTGGCCTTTTGCTGCTGGGTCTTTTCCTGCTGGGCCTTGTCGCGCTGCTCGAACCAGCCGGTGTCGTTCTTGTCCTTGGTCTTCAGCTCGTAGGCCACCTGGGCGGAAGAGGCGGACGTGGTCTGCCCGATGCTCTGGGAGCTGTCGCGCGCGGCCTTGGCCGTGTCCTTCTCCATGATCTTGCCCAGGCTCTTGGCCAGCTCGGTGTCGCTGGCGGCGCTCTTGGCGCGCTGGTCCTGCATGGCCTGGCTCATGGTCAACAGGGCGTTCTTCATGTCGGCCACGGTGCTTTCCGCGCCGAGGGACTGGGTCAGCTTGTTCGCCGTGTCGTTCGGCAGGCGCAGGGCCTTGAAGAAGGTCGCCAGCTCGTTCTTGTCCAGGCCCAGGCTGCTGTCGTCGGGCATGGAGGAGAGCTTGTTCTGGATGCTGGAGAGCACCTTCAGGCCGTCGCCCTTGCCCATGGCCTGGGCCATGTCGGCGGCGACGTTTCCGGCGAAGCCCATTTTCTGGAACAGGGACTGGAGGTCCGCTGTTTCGCTGGCGGAAAGGGACACGGCCTTCTTTGCGCCGGTCATGTGTCCGCCCAGGTTCTGCACCAGCTGGCCCCAGCTCAAGGTTCCCGCCTGCACGCGGGCGGAGAGGTCGGATATTTCCTTGTCCGTGTAGCCGGCCTTGGCCAGCAGGGGCTTGGCTTCCTCGAAGGCCTCGCGGGAGACCGGGGCGTTCTTGGCCGTGCTCGAAACGGAGTCGCTGGTGTTCTGCTTCACCTGGGCGCTTACGGTGCTGGCGCCGGAGGCTGCGCTTGCCGCCTGCTGCGCCTGGGTGTTGTCGATGACGCTGACGGGCAGAGCGCTGGTCTGCTGGGTTACGGCGTCGATGCCGCTATTTATTTGGGTGGACACGTTCTGCGAGGTCGAGCGGGCGCCGGGCTGGGCCATCAGGCCCAGGAAGTCGGAAAAGGCGCGCGACTTGGAGGAGGTGTCCACCAAGGCGCTCGTGCGCAGCTGGTCGAAGATGGTGCTGGTCTTTGTGTCGGTGGAGGTGACTTCCTGCATGGGATTGCTCCTTTGACCGGCTTGACTACAAAAGCCGTTCCAAAGTTGCGATGCAGTAATATCAGTGTGTTAGCTTGCGAATGGTGCGGCAAAAGCTGCCGCGGGAGGCGGGCGGGGGCTAGGAGAGGAAAAAATGTTCCAGGTCGATGTTGCACTCGGCCGGGTTCAGCACCTGGGTTATCTCCTGCGCCTCGACCGTGCCCTCCAGGGCGAAGAGATCCAGCACGCGGGCGATCTGCGGGCGCATCTTGGCGTCCAGCACCACTTTTATCTCCGGCTTGGTGGGCTTTTGCGGGTTCACCCCGGCCACGATGCCGTACTCCCCGCCGGAGAGGCGCACCAGGCTGCCCACCGGGAACACGCCGATGCAGCGGATGAAGTTCTCGATTGCGCCGGGGGGGAAGTCCTTGTCGCGCCACTGGTACATCATGCCCAGGGCTTTGGCCGGGGCCATGGCGTCCTTGTACACGCGCCTGCTGGTCAGGGCGTCGTACACGTCCACCACGGCGATGATGCGCGAAAACAGCCCGATTGCGTCGCCGGTGAGTCCGCGCGGGTAGCCCGCGCCGTCGAAGCGCTCGTGGTGCTCCACCACGGCCCGCAGCACCTCCGGGTCCATGTCCGGCTGGCGCATCATTATCTTGTACCCCTCCAGCGGGTGGGTCTTCATGAGCTGGAACTCGGCCTCGGTGAGCTTGCCGGGTTTGTTCAGAACGTTTTCCGGGATGCGCGCCTTGCCCACGTCGTGGTACATGCCCGCCAGGCCCAGCTTCAGCAGCTCCGGCCTGCCGAGCTCCAGGTGCTTGCCCAGCAGCACGGCGAGCAGGCTGACGTTGATGGAGTGGGTGTAGGTGTATTCGTCGAAGTCGCGCAGCTTGAACAGGGTGGCGGCCGCGCTCTCGTTGCGGAACACGCTCTCGATGAAGTTCTCCACCAGGGGCACGGCTTTGCGGCAGTCTATGTCCGTGCCCTTGCGCACGTCGTCCACAAAGCTCTTCACGTGGATCAGCGCGTCGGAATACAGCTTGCGGGCGATGGGCAGCTCGTCGGACAGGCTGGTGGTGATGGGCACGCCAACCGGCCTGTTCTGCCCCAGAAGCGAGATGTTCACGCTGGTCTCGATGACCACGCTTTCCGCCTCAAGGGGAACATAGGCGCGGATGTCGGCCTGGGTGAGCAGGGGCTTGTCCACCCGCACCAGGGGATCCTCGAAGGTGCCCAGGCCGTGGCTGACCACATACATGCCCGGCTTGAGGGCGTTGCGCTTGATTCGCTGCTGCATTTTCGCCTGCTCCGGGGGGAGAATACGGATTGCCTAGGCTGATGGCAACAGGGAACGTTCGGATAGTGCGCGCAACAGTTCCTGGCAGTCGCGGGCCAGGAAGTCCGGCCCGGCGGCGGTGAGCTCGTCCGCGCTGGCGTGGCCGCTGTGCACCGCGGCGGAGAAGATTCCGGCCCGGCGCGCGGTCTCGATGTCCAGGGGATGGTCGCCCACCAGCAGGGCGCGGCCGGGCGCGATGCCCAGGCGTTCCAGCAGCGCCAGCGCGTGGTCCGGGTGCGGCTTCACGTTGGGCGTGTCCTCGCGCGCCATGAAGGCGTCGCAGCAGGCCGTCACGTCCGGGAACACCAGCTTTACGGCCGCGGTGGAGTTGCGCGTCAAGATGCCCGTCTTGACTCCGCTTGCCCGCAGGGAGGCGAGCAGGGGGCGCGTGGCGGGGAACAGCTCGGCCTCGCGGGCGGCGTCCAGCTCCGTGGCCTGCACCACCAGCCTGCCGCGCGTGTGGAACTGCTTGCCCAGATCCTCGTCCATGAGGGCGATTTCGTCCGCGATGACGCCGATCCACTCCAGCACCGGCAGGTCGGAGGGTTCCGGCTCCTCGCCCAGGAAGGCCTCGGCCAGGGCGGTTATCTTGCGGCGCAGCCGGGTGAAGTCGATGGTCAGGTGCGAAAGGGTGCCGTCGAAATCGAACAACAGGGCCAGAAAGGGCTGCGCGGGAGCGGACATGGACACCTCAGGATGGCAAGGGGCTTGCTCGCGCGGCGGGTGCGCGCTACACGTTCGGGGCAATCTGCCGACCAGGGATGTGTAGAATCGGAGGGGGGCGTGGTCAAGGACTATGACGTGCTGGTGGCCGGGGCGGGACCGGCCGGTTCCGCCGCAGCCTGCGTGCTGGCCGGGCGCGGCTGGCGCGTGGGGCTCATCGACCGCGCCGCGCACCCCAGGCATAAACTCTGCGGCGGTCTGCTCACGGGCAAGTCCATGGACGCCCTGGCGCTGCTGTTCGGGCTTTCCGAGGCCGACCTGGCCGCGCGCGGCGGCATGTTCCACGCCTGCGCGGAGTATCTTTTTCTGCACCAGGGGCAGGAGCTCCTGCGCGGTGCGGCGGCAGAACCCTTCCGCTTCATCGACCGCCCGGCCTTTGATGCGCTGCTGGCCTCCGTGGCCGTGGCGCGCGGGGCGAAGCTGCTGCCTGGGCGCGAGGTGACGGCCTGCGACGCCCAGGCGGGAACGCTGCGCTTCCGCGACGGCGAAGAGCTTTCGGCCCGTTTCGTCATCGGCGCGGACGGGGCCAATGCCGTGACCCGGCGGGCGCTCATCGCCGCGGGCCAGGCGGACCGCGCGGCCTGGAAGGCCGACCTTGCGGCGGCCATAGAAGTGGAACTGCCCGTGGGCGCCGGCCCCGGCCAGTTCCCGCGCGAGGTGCGCGTGCCGGAGCTGCACGTGGGCGGCCCTTCCGTGCCGGGCGCGGGCTACGGCTGGGTGTTCCCCGGTCCGCGCGGGCCCAAGGTGGGCATCTGCGGCCTGCGGCGGCACGACCGCGACTTCGGGGCCATCTTCCTCGACTACTTGCGCCTGCTGGGCGTGGCCCAGCCGGAAAGCGTGCCCCTGCGCGGGCACCCGCTGCCCTACGGCAACGCCCTGGCCCGGCCCGCCCTGGGCCGGCTGCTGCTGGCGGGCGATGCCGGGGGCTTTGTGGAGCCTTTGTTCGGCGAGGGGCTGTTCTATTCCATGGCCACGGGCGCGCACGCGGCCACGGCGGTGTGCCGGGCCCTGGCGCTCGGCGCGGACGCGGGCCGGGAATATGCGCTGCTGCTCGACCGCACGGTGCGGCCGGAGCTTCTCTGGTCCAACCGTTTGCGCTGGCTGCTCTTCGCGGCTTTGCGGCACTTCGGGCCAGCGCCCATCAAGGGCTTTGTGCACAGCGCCCCGGCGGCCCTGGCGCAGATGGTCCACGGCAGGCGCTCGTTCAAGCTGCTTTTGCCCAAGCGCTGGGAGTGGGGGGAGGAGGCGGGCTAGGCCTGCGCGCTAGCCCTGAACATCGGGCGGCAGGTTGCGGCCGCTGGCCGCGCCGCGCGCCAGCACGTCGCAGCGCTCGTTCTCGGGATCGCCGCTGTGGCCGCGCACCCAGCGCCACTTCACTTCATGGGCCTCGATGAGCGGCACCAGGCGCTTCCACAGATCCTGATTCTTCACCGGCTGCTTGGCGGCCGTCTTCCAGCCGTTCTTCTGCCAGCCGATGAGCCAGCGGTCGGTGAAGGCCTTTTTCACGTACTGCGAGTCGGTGATGATCTCCACCGAGCTCTTGGTCTTCAGGCTCTCCAGCCCGGCGATGACGGCCATGATCTCCATGCGGTTGTTGGTGGTGCCGGAGAAGCCCTGGGCCAGCTCCTTGCGGTGGGGGCCGGCCAGCAGCACGGCGCCGTAGCCGCCGGGACCGGGATTGCCCAGGCAGGAGCCGTCGGTGTAGATGGTCACGCGGGGGAGTTCGCTCATTTTTTATCCTTGGTGTTGTGCTCGCCCGCGTCGCCGCCGGCATTGTCTTTGGTGTCGCGGGGGCCTGGCGCGGCCTGGGCCTCCGGGGCCGCGCCCAGGGCCGCCAGGCGGCTTTCCATGAGGTCGAGGGCCAGGAGCAGCCCCTTTTGCCAGCTTCTGCCGGGCGCATAGTGGAAGGGGAAGTGCTCTTCCACAAGCATCCGCGCGAAGTCCGGGCCCAGCGCCCGGGCCATGAGCGGCGGCAGCTGCGCCACGGCGCTTTTCTCAGCCGGGCACAGGCCCACGTAGAGGGTCTTGCCGTCGGGTTCCGGCGGCTTGGGCCGCTCGCGCGTTATCTGCACGCGGGCCTCTATGCCGTATTTTTTTTGCAGGGCGGCGATGAAGGTCTGCACATGCTCGCGCTCGTCCTGGGAAAGGCTCCCCGTCTCGTCCGAGAGGCCGAAGCGGGCGTTCAGGCGCTCCATGTTGCGTTCGCTGTTCTTCCAAAAGCCAAGCACCACCAGGCCCATGACGAGCATGAGCGCGGCCATGCGCAACAACGCCTCCAGGGGCCCCCTGGCTCGAATCGCATGTAGGGCCATCGAACCTCCGCTGGCGGCTTTCTACCCGCGCGGGCGCAAACTGGCAAGGGCGGGGGGCTTGCCGGGGCACGGCCTATGGGCTATTCGGTGTGAGGCC
>NZ_DATMYK010000218.1:0-2431 GCF_035560995.1 Humidesulfovibrio sp.
GCCGTCAGGGGGCGGTCCTCGGCGCAAGTTCAAGCTACTGCGGCTCGCGCTCCGGGGCATATTCCGGGATAAGACGTTGCAGCAGAGCGCGGATGGCCGCGGCGTCGCGGCGCGTGGCGGCGGCTTGCAATTCGTCCAGCAGGGCCGCGTCCAACACTGTCGCGTCCAGGGCGTCGCTGTCCCGGCCATCGCCTTGCCCGCGCAGCACCATGATCTTTTCATGCCCGGTGCCGAGCACCTCCTCGCCCGCGCCCATGAGCTCCTCGGCCAGCTTCTCGCCGGGCCGGAGGCCGGTGAACACGATGTCGCAGTCCACGCCGGGCTCACGGCCGGAAAGGCGGATCAGGTCGCGCGCAAGGTCCACGATGCGCACGGGCTCGCCCATGCGCAGCACGAAGATTTCGCCGCCGCCGCCACTTGCGCTGGGTGCGAGGTCCATGGCCGCGGCCTGCAAAATGAGCTGGCAGGCCTCGGAAATGCTCATGAAATAGCGCGTCATGTCCGGGTGGGTCACAGTGACCGGCCCGCCCGCTTCGATCTGACTGCGGAACAGCGGCACCACCGAGCCCGAAGATCCCACCACGTTGCCGAAGCGCACGGCCGAAAAGCGCGTGGGCCCGCCGGCGTGGCAGGCCATGAGTTTCTCCGTGACCCGCTTGCTGGCGCCCATGACGCTGGCAGGGTTCACGGCCTTGTCCGTGGACACCGTGACGAAACGCTCCACCCCATGTTTGATGGCCGCGGCCATGAGCACCCGCGCGCCGCTGACGTTGTTCGTCACCGCGGACCAGGGATTCTCCTCCAGCATGGGCACATGCTTGTAGGCGGCGGCGTGCAGCAGCAGGCTGGGGCTGTGTTCGGCCAGCACCGCGTCCATCAGGGCCGCATCGGCCACGCTGCCCAGCACGCAGGAAAAGTTCGCAAAGCCGCTCTGCGCCAGCTCCTGGGCGATGGCGTAGAGGTTGTATTCGCTGGCATCCACCAGCACCAGCCGGGCCGGGGCGAAGCGCGCCACCTGCCTGCACAGCTCGGAGCCGATGGAACCGCCGCAGCCCGTCACCAGCACCACCTTGTCCGTCAGAATGGCCGCCAGCCCGCGCTGGTCAAGCTCCACTTCGCTGCGGCCCAGGAGGTCCTGGTAGTCCACCGGGCGCAGAGTAAGCCGGGCCTTGCCGTCCAGAAGCTGGCTGGTGGCGGGCAAGATGCGGTGCGGCAGGCCGGAAGCTTTGCAAGCCTCCACGATGCGCCGCATTTGCCCCGCGCTTGCATGCGACACGGCGATGACGATTTCCTCGGCCCGGCTCTCGGCCGCGATCCGTGGGAGCTGGTCCACGCGGCCCAGCACCTCGCGCCCGTGCAGCGAACGGCCCAGCTTGTCCGGGTCGTCGTCCAAAAAACCGATGACGTGCAGGTTCAGGGCCGGGGTCTGGGAAATCTCGCGCAGCAGGCGTTCGCCCAGGCCGCCCGCGCCGATGACCAGTACGCGCCGGGCCGGGCCGGGAGCGGACGTCTTGCCGTGGGCGCTGGCATAGAGCACGCGGATGCCCAGACGCAGGGCCCCGGTAAGAAGCAGGGTGAGCAACCCGTCCACGGCCAGCACTGCGCGGGAAAAACCAGCGAAACCATACACGTAGGCCACGCAGGCTACCAGCAGGGCCGAGGACAGAAGCACGGCCTCGGCCAGGCGCTTGAAATCCGCCAGGCTGGTGTAGCGCCACATGCCCCGGTACAGGCCCAGGGCCAGGAACACGCAGAGCTTGAGGGGCAGCACCCACGCGAGCATGCTCTTCAGCTGCGCGGCGTAGAACTCCGGCAGGCTGAACTCGAAGCGCAGCAGGTAGCTTGAACTCAATGCGGCAGCGAAGCACAGGGCCTCGGCCGCGAGCATGAGGTAGAGGTGCCGGTTGCGCGGATTGAAGAGCATTACTTCCGGCCTTGCTTGAGCGCGGCCCTGACAATGCAGGCCACGCGCTCCACATCCTCGCGTGTCATGGCCGTGCCCGAGGGCAGGCAGAGCCCGCGCCGGAACAGCGCCTCGGACACCGCGCCGCCGCCCCCCCCGCCGAAGACGCGGCAGCCCGCGAACACCGGCTGCCGGTGCATGGGCTTCCACACGGGCCGGGCCTCGATGTTCTCCGCTTCCAAAGCCTGGCGCAGGGTTTCCGGCGTGGCGGCAAGGTTCTCGTCCAGCAGCATCACCGTGAGCCAACGGTTGGCCTTGCCCGTGGCGGCTTCCGGCATGAAGGACACGCCGGGCGCGTCGGACAGCAGTTCCCTGTACCAGCGGAAGATGCGCCGCTTCTGGGCCACGCGGGCTTCCAGCACTTCCAGCTGGCCCAGGCCCACGGCGGCCAGCAGGTTGCTCAGGCGGTAGTTGTAGCCGATCTCCGCGTGCTCGTAGTGCGGGGCCGGTTCGCGCGCCTGCTGCGAG
>NZ_DATMYK010000219.1:0-11725 GCF_035560995.1 Humidesulfovibrio sp.
GTGCTAGTATATCTTCAGGAAAGAATATTCCGTTTCTTTCGATAAAAATCTGAAGTTCAATCTGTGCTTTTCTTGCCGTGGCGATATAATGCCAAAACCTGAATTCTAGGAAAACTGTATTTCTATCTTCTGCTTTCCTAATCTCGTCTTTTTGGGTGCCTGTCAGCCAATCCAATTGCAAGAACTCATTAAGTTGGGCCTGTGTTTTGTTGTTTAATTCTGGGTATTCCTGGTACGGCGCTACGGCGTTGAGAGTTTGATAAAAGGCTTCTTGTAACTTCGCCCATGCTTCAGGTAAAACTATAAAATCTCGTTCTTGTAATTTCAATACGCCGCTGAGCAGTGAATCGATTTCTACTCTCAGCCGTTGTATTTCCTTTGCTTGCTCATGCTTGTGGTGCTGTAAGCGTTCAGCAAACCGAGTTTCTATCCATTTTTGGCCAAGCCATTTGAAGAGACCGACAGCAGCTGCTGCTCCAATTCCTCCTGCAGAGAGGATGCTTAGAAGCAGTTGCCAGTTCTCTACCACAATATTTTCTCCACCGGCCTTCTCTCCGGCACCACGACCCGCTCCACCGTCCCCTCAAGCCAGCCCTTGCTGACATACAGCCCGCAGAAGCACGCGCCGAACTCGGCCACGTCCGCCTCGCGGTACTCGCACGGGCACACGATGTCGCGGTCGGCCTCGAACGTGCCATTGGCAAGGCGGCAGGGGCACGCCATGTACCCCAGCCGGTCCTTGTTGATAAGCAGGCTCTCCATGAGCGGCATTGTCATGCTCATGTCCGGGTTGAAGAAATAGCCCTTGGGCTCCTGGATCTTCTTCAACGCCTCAAAGAGTTTTTCCGGGGTCATTTCTTCAACGCCTCGTCGATCTTTTCCTGGTTGAAGCCCACCACGGCCTCGCCGTTGATGATGATGGTGGGGAACGACACCGAGGGGTTGAATTTCTTCACTTCCTCAACGGTCAGCTTGCGCTCTTCGCCGGTCAGCTGGTCAACGTGCACGCACTCGTACTTCACGCCGCACTGGTCCAGATATTCCTTGGCCTTTTTGCAATGAATGCAGGTGGACAGCGCGTAGACTTTCACGACTGGGGCCATGGGGTCGCTCCTATTGGCTTCGGTCTCCGGGGCGGAGGCCTGTGGTGTTTTACCGAACATGCGCGAAAACCAGTTGCCTGTCAAAGCCATTGCCGAATCCTCATGCGGGGTTGTGGTGATGTGCGGCCCTGCGTGGTCGATGCGGTCCGAGCGGGCGAGGCGCTTCTCCAGCCCGCGCGCGGCGATGGAGCAGGGCAGGCCGAGGCCAAGGTAGAGCAGGAACACCAGCGTCCAGACCTCGAAGGACAGGTATGTGGCGCTGACGAGTTCCTGCGCCTGGAAGGTCAGCTCTGGTATGCTGATGACGGACACGATGGCCGAGTCCTTCACCGTGGACACGAACTGCCCGGTGAGCGGCGGCAGCATGCGCCGGAAGGCCTGCGGCAGGATGACGGACAAGAGCGTGCGCCAGCGCGGGAAGCCGAGGGCCGAGGCCGCGTCCCATTGGCCGGATTCGACGGACTGCACGCCTGCGCGCACGATCTCGGCCACGTAGGCGCCTTCGATGAGCCCCAGGGTGACGATGGCGGTGAGAAAGCCCGGCATCTGCCCCAGAGGGCCGAAGAGAAAGCGCGCCGGGCCGTGCAGGGCAACGGGCAGCTGCGTCACTGCGGCGTCGAGGCCGAGGGCGGTAATGAGCTGGCCGGACAGGAAGTACGAGAACAGGAAGATGAGCACCAGGGGCGGCGTGTTGCGCACGGAGAGCACGTACGTGCCGCCGCACAGGCGCCAGAACAGGCGCGGGCTGACGCGCATGAGCCCGGCCACGGTGCCCAGCACAAGCGCCAGGGCCCCGGCCCACAGGCTCAGGCGGATGGTGGCCGCGAGGCCCGTCAGAAGCCGCCCGGTGTGGAGCTCCCCCGTGGCGGCGTCGGCGTAGATGAGGAACTGCGGAATGGCCGCCCAGTTCCAGCGATAGTTCAGGCGCTCCGCGGCGCCCTGGCCCAGCCAGAAGAGCGCGGCCCCGGCCAGCAGCAGCACCAGCGCGTCCAGCGGGCACAGCCGCAGACGCGCCGATGCCGCATGCCCGGCTCGGGCCTCCGCATCGCTTGGGGCCTGGGCGCTCACCCGTCGCTACTCCACCTGGTCCTTCCACTTGTCGGTGCGGAACCAGTAGTTGTGGCGTTCGGTCAGCCAGCCCTCGTCGTTCGCCATGCGGATCCAGCCGTCCAGGAAGTTTACGAAGTCCGGATCGCCCTTGCGCACGGCAAAGGCGATGGGCTCCTTGGTGAAGGGCTCGGCCAGGGGCAGCACCAGCTTATCCGGGTACTTCAGCGCTTGAAAGGCCGGGAAGGGGTCGGAGGCGACCACCGCGTGGGCCCGTCCGCTCAGCACTTCCTGAATGGTCTGCGCCTCCTGGTCGAACAGGCGCAGCTGGGCCTTGGGCAGGTACTTTTTGGCCGCGTCCACGGCGGTGGTGCCCTGGCGGATGGCCAGGATCACGTCCGGGCGGTCGAAGTCGGCCAGGGACTTGAACTTGCCGGCCTTGAGCTTGTCCGCCACGATGGACATGCCGGAGTACTCGTAGGGGATGGTGAAGTTCACCTTCATGGCGCGCTGGGGCTGTATGCTCATGCCGCCGATGATGATGTCGAACTTGCCGGAGAGAAGCGCCGGGATGATGCCCGACCACTGCGTGGGCTCGAACTGCACGGACACGCCCATGTCCTGGGCCAGGCGGCGCGCCACGTCGATCTCGTAGCCGATGAACTCGCCCTTCTTGTCCTGCATGGCCCAGGGCACGAAGGTGGAGAAGCCCACGCGCAGCACCCCGCGCTGCAGAATCTGCTCCACCGTGCCGCCCTTTGCAGCGTCCGTTTTTGCGGCCTGGGGGAGCGTCTGCGGATCGGACTTCGAGCAGCCCAGGGCCGCCAGAAGCAGCAGGGCCATGAGGAAAACGTTCAAGCGTTTCGTGAACATGGTGCGTCCTCCATACGTGTCAGGTGGGGTAGGCGAGCCTGCGCTCCAGGCTGGCCGCCAGGCCGGATAGGGTGGTGGTGACGATCCAGTATAGCGCGGCAACCGTAAACCATATCTCGAAGCTCAGAAAGGTCTGGGCCACAATCTCGCCTCCGCGCAGGGTCAGTTCGGCGATGGCGATGACGCTGGCGAGCGAGGTGTCCTTGACCAGCGACACGCTCTGGCTGGCCAGGGGCGGCAGCACGCGGCGCACGGCCTGGGGCAGTATCACCAGCCGGTACGCGGCGGCTCTGCCCATGCCCAGGCTGCGGGCGGCGTCCCACTGGCCCTGGTCCATGGACACGATGCCCGCGCGCAGGATCTCGGACACGTACGCCCCCTCGAAGAGCGAGAGGCCGAGCACCGCGCTGACGAGCGGGCTGATGCCCAGCGCCGGGGCCAGCACGAAATAGAGGAACAGCAGCTGGATCAAGAGCGGGGTGTTGCGCACGGCCTCGAGGTAGGCGCGCGAAAGCGCCCGCCCGGCCACGGAGCGCGAGAGCCTGAGCAGGGCGGCCAGGGTGCCCACGGCCAGCGCGCCCAGGCCGGAAAGGGCGGTGAGCTTCAGGGTCAGCAGCAGGCCGGTGAGGAGCGGGCCGGGCGCGCCCTGCGGCGTGACGAGGAAGACCGGGACGCGGTACCACTGCCAGTTGTAGCCCAGGCTGTCGGCCCCGCGCGCGATGAGCCAGAGCACTCCCGCAAGCGCCAGCAGGAAGCACAGCCAGTCACGCAGGACGGGCCAGGGGGTTCCGGCGGTGCGTGCGGGCGTGGGGTCAGGCATTCAGACGCGTCTCCGCCAGCAGCGGGTCCACCAGCCGCCGCACGGCGGCGGCGATTCCTTCCGGCGTCCCGCTTGCGTCCACGCTGCGGATGCGCTGCGGGAAGCGCGCGGCCCAGGCCTTGTAGCCCTGGCGCACACGGTCGTGGAAGGCCAGGCTCTCGGCTTCGAAGCGGCCCTCGGCCACGGTCTTGCCTTCGGCCTGGTTGCGGGCCACGGCGCGGGTCAGGCCCACCTCGGCCTCCAGGTCGAGCAGAATGGTCAGGTCCGGCCACAGGCCGTCCACAGCGAGGCTGTTCAGGCCGTGCAGCATGTCCGCGTCGAGCCCGCGGCCATAGGCCTGGTAGGCCACGGTGGAGTCCACGAAGCGGTCGCAGAGCACCACCTGCCCGGCCTCCAGGGCCGGGCGCACCACCTGGGCCACGTGCTGGGCGCGGTCGGCCAAGTACAGGAACAGCTCGGCCCGGGCGCAGAGGTCGCGGTTTTCGAGCGAGAGCAGCACCCGGCGCAGTTCGGCCCCGATGCGGCTGCCGCCGGGCTCCAGAGTCACGAGTACGCGCCTTCCCTGGGTTTCCAGATGCGCCTTGAGCAGCTCGATCTGCGTGGACTTGCCCGTGCCCTCTATGCCTTCAAAGGTGATGAACATGGCTAGTCCGATCCCAGCGGCAGGAGCAGGAAACGTTCGTCGATGTCCTGGGGCTTGGCCGCGGGCTTCTTGTCGGCCGCGTCCTTCGCGTCCTTCCCGCCCAGCAGGCCGAAGCCCGTCGCGGGTGCTTCCGGGGTGTGCGGGGCGCGGTACAGGTAGCGGTCCAGATAACGCTGGAAGGGCGTCCAGCCCTGGTCCGTGCCCTCAAGCTCGGCGTAGGCCCCGGCCATGGTGTTCATCTTGGCGTCGATGTTGTCCGCGAAGTGCAGGATGAAGGCCTCCGGCGTCTTGGGACGCTTGGGCGCGCCGAACTCGTACTCGCCGTGGTGGCTGATGATGAGGTGGCGCAGATGCAGGGCCAGGCCCTCGTCCAGATCCTTGGCCTTGGCCAGGAAAGGCTCGATGCGCGTGAGGCCCAGCTGGATGTGGCCAAGCAGCCTGCCCTCGTCCGTGTACTCGTGCGAGAGGCCGCTGGTGAGCTCCCAGGCCTTGCCCAGGTCGTGCAGCAGCGCGGCCACCAGCAGGATCTGGCGGTCCAGGTGCGGGTACAGGTCGGCCAGGGCCAGGCAGGTGCGGGCCACAGCCAGGGTGTGCTCCAGCAGTCCACCGGCGTAGGCGTGGTGCACGGCCTTGGCCCCGGTGGCGGGCAGAAGGCGTCCGCGCACCTCGGGGTCGGCAAGGATCTTCTTCATCAGTCCGCGCCAGGGCTTGTGCGTCAACTCGCGGCGGCACAGCTCTTCGACCTGCGCCAGCAAGGCTTCCGGGTCCACGGGGCTGGGCGGCAGGAATTCCGCAAGGTCGGCCTCGGCCACGTCCACCTCAGTGAGCTGGTCGATGGTCAACTGGCACTTGTCGCGGTAGTTGGCCGCCTGGGCGCGGACCTGCACCAGCTGCCCGGCGGAAAGGCCGGGGTGGGCCAGGGAGAGCGGGCTCCAGATCTTGGCCTCCATCTGGCCGGTCGCGTCCTGCAGCATCAGGCTCCAGTACGGGCCGTTTCGGGAGGTCCCGGTGCGGGCCTCGGCCAGAAGAAAATAATCCTGTATCGTCTGTCCGGGGCTAATGTCCCGTATGTACACAGCTTTCGCTATCACGGCCTTGCCAACTCCCTCATGTTGGGGTACTGCGCCTGTACCGCGCCGTGCGGCGGGCAGGGCGTCCCTTGTGACGCATCATTTGCCCTCAAGGGGCGTGGCTTGTCAAACCCGAACAATGGCTGAAGAACAGGGCCGAGGCCCTTTGCAAGGGAGTGTCCATGCGCATCCTGCTCACCAATGACGACGGCATCCAGGCCGTGGGCCTGCGCGCCATGCACAGGGCGCTTGCGGCCGCCGGGCACGAGGTCCACGTCGTGGCCCCGGTGACGGAGCAGTCCGCCGTGGGGCACGCCATCACTCTTTCCGCGCCGCTGCGCGTGAAGGAATTCCGCGACGAGGGCTTCTTCGGCCTGGGCGTCACCGGCACCCCGGCAGACTGCGTGAAGCTGGCCCTGTCCACGCTCATCAAGGACAGGCCGGACATGGTCATCTCGGGCATCAACGCCGGGGCCAACGTCGGGGTGGACCTCATGTACTCCGGCACGGTCTCCGCGGCCACGGAAGGCGCGCTCATGGGCTTTTCCGCCATGGCCGTGTCCATGGACGACTTCAACCCCAGGGATCTTTCCGGCCAGGCGGAATATGCCACGGCCCTGCTGCCCCGGCTGCCCCTGGCCAGCCTTCCGCAGAAGTGCGTGCTGAACCTGAACTTCCCGGCCCGGCCCATTGCCGAGGTGCTGGGTCTCAAGCTCTGCCCGCACACCCGCGTGGCCTACACGGACTGGTTTGAGGAGCGCCTGGACCCGCGCGGCCGCCCGTACTACTGGATGTGCGGCGAGCTGAAGGCCGAACGCATCAGCCCCGGGCGCGACCGCAGACTGCTCAGCGAAGGCTATGTGACCCTGACCCCGCTCAAGTTCGACTTCACGGATCACGAGACCCTGAACCTTTTGGAACCCATGCTTTCCGGCATGCTCAGTTGACAGGAAAATCAGAGCGTGACATGAGATAAAGTGTTTGCAGTTGTCATTTAGCGCCCCCTTCACGACCGCCAAGGAGGATTCCATGCCCCTCGTCTCACCCAAGGAAATGTTTGCCAAAGCCTATGCCGGCGGCTACGCCATCGGCGCCTTCAACGTGAACAACATGGAGATCGTCCAGGGCATCGTGGAGGCCGGCAAGGCCGAAAACGCCCCGTTGATCCTGCAGGTTTCCGCCGGGGCGCGCAAGTACGCCGGGCAGAACTACATCATCAAGCTCATGGAGGCCGCCCTGCAGGGCAACAACCTGCCTGTGGTGCTGCACCTGGACCATGGACCGAATTTCGATCTCTGCAAAGAGGTCATCGACGGCGGCTTCACCTCGGTCATGTATGACGGCTCGCACCTGCCCTATGAAGAAAACATCGCCGAGACCAAGCGCGTGGTCGAGTACGCCCACGCCCGCGGCGTCTGGGTCGAGGCCGAGTTGGGCCGTCTGGCCGGCGTGGAGGAGGACGTGAGCTCCGATGAGCACATCTACACCGACCCCGAACAGGCCAAGGACTTCGTGACCCGCACCGGCTGCGACTCCCTCGCCATCGCCATCGGCACCAGCCATGGCGCGTACAAGTTCAAGGGCGAGGCCAAGCTGGACTTCGACCGCCTGGACCGCGTGGCCCAGCTGCTGCCGAACGTGCCCATCGTGCTGCACGGCGCCTCCAGCGTGCCGCAGGAGTTTGTGGACATGGCCAACAAGTATGGCGGCCACGTTCCCGGCGCGCGCGGCGTGCCCGAGGACCTGCTGCGCAAGGCCGCCAGCAAGGCCGTGTGCAAGATCAACATCGACACCGACATCCGCCTGGCCATGACCGCCACCATCCGCAAGCACTTGGCCGAGAATCCGGCGGACTTCGACCCCCGTCAGTACCTGACCCCGGCCCGCACGGCGGTGAAGGAAATGGTTCAGCGCAAGATCAAGAACGTCCTGGGCTGTTCTGGCAAGGCCTAGGCGGAGAGAAATACCCGCGAAGGAGCGAGACGAAATGGCGACGAGAATTGGCATCAACGGCTTTGGCCGCATTGGCCGCTACCTGACCAGGCTTCTGGCTGACCAGCCCGGCCTGGAACTTACGGCCATCAACGCCCGGGCCACCAACAAGGACCTGGCGCACCTGCTCAAATACGACTCCGTGCATGGGGCATTCCCCCGCGTGGAGGGCAACGACAAGGGCTTCCTGCTCGATGGCAAGCAGGTCAACGTGACCCGCTTCGCCACGGGCGAGTGGAGCTGGAACGACATGGGCTGCGATATCGTCATCGAGTCCACCGGCAAGCTGAATGACCGCGCGGGCTGTTCCACGCACCTCGCCTGCGGGGCCAAGAAAGTCATCCTTTCCGCCCCCGGCAAGGAGATGGACTCCACCATCGTGGTGGGCGTGAACGACGCCGACCTGAAGCCGGAGCACAAGATCGTCTCCAGCGCCTCCTGCACCACGAACTGTCTGGCCCCGGCGGCCAAGGCTCTGAACGACGCCTTCGGCATCAAGCACGGCCTCATGACCACGATCCACTCCTACACCATGGACCAGCGCCTTCACGACGGTTCCCACAAGGACATCCGCCGCGCGCGCGCCGCCGCGCTCAACATGGTGCCCACCACCACGGGCGCTGCTCGCGCCCTGTCGCTGGTCATTCCGTCGCTCAAGGGCAAGCTCGACGGCTTCGCCATCCGCGTGCCCACCCCGGACGTGTCCATCGTGGACCTGACCTGCGAGCTTGACCGCCCGACCACCAAGGAAGAGGTCAACGCCGTGATGAAAGCCGCGGCCAACGAGAGCTTCGGCTACTGCGACGAGCCGCTGGTTTCCTCGGACTTCATCGGCAGCACCTTCGGCGGCGTGCTTGATTCCGGCCTCACCACCGTCATGGACGGCACCCAGGTGAAGCTCATCGTCTGGTACGACAACGAGGCGGGCTTCACCCACCAGCTGGTGCGGCTCATCAACAAGGTCGCCGCCTTCGGCTAGCCTTCTCCGCGTACACAATCCAAGAGGGGGCTGCGGCCCCCTTTTTTGCGCCTGGCGCCTGGGATGACCGCGCACGTATCAGTCACGGAAATGTTTTAAATAATGCCCGCCGCATATTTTTGCTGACTTTTCCATCCTGCGCAGATAGATATTGTTCGTAACCTGAGGAGGATGCCATGACGAAAACGCCTGATCGTTTTGAACGGTATTTCCGTACCTTGGCCGATGTGGCCCGGGTGGTGAATTCAAGTCTGGAGACCGGCAACGTTCTTTCCGCCGTCACTGAGCAAACCACCAAGGCCGTGCGCGCCAAAGGCTGCACCCTGCGCCTGCTGGACCGCTCGGGCAAACGCCTGCTTCCCAGCGCTGCCTTTGGGTTGTCCAAGGAATACTTCCGCAAGGGCTCCGTCGAACTTGCGCACAGCGAGGTGGACCGAGAGGTCCTCGCAGGAAAGACCATCCAGATCCCCAACGCCCAGAACGACCCGCGCTTCCAGTACGGCGAGGCCGCCAAAAAGGAAGGCATCGTCACCGTGCTCGTCACCCCGCTCATGGTGGACGGACACGCCATCGGCGTCATGCGCATCTACACCACCACCGAGCGCAGCTTCGACGAGGCGTCCCTGGACTTCCTGCACGCAGTGGCCGACATCTCGGCCATGGCCATCGAGAACGCCCGGCTGCACCAGGCTTTGAAAACCGATTACGAGATGCTGGCCTCCTACGAGCACCGCATCTTTGAAGACTAGGGGGCGACCATGTTGCGCATCGCGATCAACGGTTTCGGCCGCATCGGCAGACAGGTTTTGAAGGCCTTGTACGACAACCACCGGGACGTGGCCACCGTAGTGGCTTTGAACGATCTGTATGACGTCAAGACCAGCGCGCACCTGCTGGAGTTCGACTCCACCTACGGCAGGGCGCCGCATGCCGTGGCGGTGACTGAAGACGGGGGCATCAGCTACGGCGACTGGAAGGTTGCCTGCTACGCCGAGCGCGACCCGAAGAATTTGCCTTGGGGCGACCTGGGCGTGGATATCGTCATCGAGTCCACCGGCCTCTTCACCACCGGGCCCAAAGCCCGCGCCCACATCGAAGCCGGCGCCAAGAAGGTCATCATCAGCGCCCCGGCCAAGGAAGAAGACATCACCGTCGTCATTGGCGTCAACGAGCACCTTTACGATCCGGCCAAGCACAGCATCATCTCCAACGCCAGCTGCACCACCAACTGTCTGGCTCCGGCCGTCAAGGTCGTCAACGACGCCTTCGGCGTGGTCAACGGCCTCATGTGCACCATCCACAGCTATACCAACGACCAGCGCATTCTGGACATGCCGCACAAGGACCTGCGCCGCGCCCGCGCCGCCGCCCTCAACATTGTGCCCACATCGACCGGAGCGGCCAAGGCCGTGGCCCTGGTCATCCCGGAGCTCAAGGGCAAGGTGGACGGCTACTCGCTTCGCGTGCCCACGCCCACGGTGTCCATCGTGGACTTTGCCTGCACCCTTGCCAAACCGACGGACACGGAAACCCTGCGCGCCACTCTGAAGGCCGCCAGCGAGGGCCCGCTCAAGGGCATTCTGGGCTTCTCGGAACGGCCGCTGGTCTCCACCGACTTCCGCGGCGATCCCCGCTCCAGCATCATCGACGCCGAGTACACTGTGGTTTCCGGTTCCGGTCTGGCAAAGATCGTCACCTGGTACGACAACGAATGGGGCTATTCCTGCCGCGTGGCAGACCTCATCAAGCTCATGGCCGACAAGGGCCTCTAGGGATTTAGACATGCTTTATCTCAAGGACATCGAAGTTTCTGGCAAAAAGGTTCTCATCCGCGTGGACTACAACGTGCCCCTCGACGGCACCCGCGTCACGGACGACACGCGCATCCGCGAGAGCCTGCCCACCCTGCGCCACATCCTGGAAAAGGGTGGGGCGGCCGTCATATGCTGCCACCTGGGCCAGCCCAAGGGCGAGGTGAAAGCCGAGTTCTCCCTGGCGCCCGTGGCCGCGCATTTGGCCGGCCTGCTCGGCATGAGCGTGCCCCTGGCGGCGGACTGCATCGGCCCGGAGGTGAAAGCCAAGATCGCCGCGCTGAAAGGCGGCGAGGTGCTGATGCTGGAGAACCTGCGCTTCCACAAGGCCGAGACCAGCAAGGACCCGGCCGAGCGCATGGCCTTCGCCACCGAACTGTTGGCGGGCCTGGACCTCTACGTCAGCGACGCCTTTGGCGTGTCGCACCGTCCCAACGGCTCCGTCACCGAGGCTCCCCTGGCAGCGCCCAAGGCCTGCGCGGGCTTCCTGATGGAGAAGGAGTGGGAGTACCTGAACGGCGCGCTGAAAAGCCCCAAGCGGCCTTTTGTGGCCGTTTCCGGCGGCAGCAAGGTGTCCAGCAAGCTTGGCATCCTGAAAAACCTGTTGGGCAAGGTGGACCACCTCATCATTGGTGGGGCCATGGCCAACACCTTCCGCCTGGCCCAGGGCATCGACATGGGGGCTTCCCTGGTGGAGCGCGAGCTGCTGGACGAGGCCAAGGCCATCCTGGATTCCGCGGCGGACATGCGCACGCATATCCACCTGCCCGTGGACTTCGTGCTGGCCAGGAGCTTCAAGGACGACAAGGCCGAGGTGGCCTCGCACACGGGCGCCGTGCCCGAGGGGCTCATGGCCCTCGACATCGGACCCAAGAGCGTCCTCGTGTTCGCGGACATCATGAAGAACGCGGGCACGGTGGTCTGGAACGGTCCCATGGGGGCCTTCGAGAACCCGGCCTTCGCCGCGGGCTCCATCGGCGTGGCCAAGGCCATTGTGGCCTCGGGTGCGCTCAGCATCGTGGGCGGCGGCGATACCGACGCCGTGGTCCACGCCGCGCACCTGGGCGACAAGTTCAGCTTCATCTCCACCGGCGGCGGTTCATTCCTGGAATTCCTGGAAGGCAAGGAGCTGCCGGGCTTCAAGGCCCTCGAAGACGCCGCGAAGAAGTAGCCGGGCGTCGATCCTCACACGCGAAAAGCCCCCGCCGGGAGTACCTGGCGGGGGCTTTCTTCGTCTTGGGCAGGGCTATTTCGCCGCGCGGTCCGGGAACAGCGCCGTTCCCGCGTTGAGGATGGTCTCGGCCTTGACGCCCAGGGGCTCGATGCGCCGCTCCACCAGGGCTATCTCGTCGGCCGGGTCGAAGAGCGGGTAGTCGCTGCCGAAAAG